>JAFLCQ010000169.1 GCA_017302815.1 Planctomycetota bacterium | reverse complement strand
CCGCGCCGCCTTCGCCGAGCTGCGCCGGCTGGCGGCATCCGCCACGCCGGCCGACCTGCTGCGGCGCCAGGCCGTGCTGCTGCAGCTGGTAGCTCTGGTCCTTGAGCACGAGGAGGGCGGTGCGCGCCCGGCTCCGCCGCAACGCCCGTCCAAGGCGTGGCGGGCCCTGGATCGCGCGGTCGGGCACATCGATGCATCCTTCGATGATCCTGACCTGGACATCGCCGCCATCGCCGATGCCGCCGGCCTGTCGCCAGCCTACCTGCCCGAGCTCTTCCGCACCCAGCTGGGCGTCTCGGTGCGGCGCTATCTGCTGCACCTGCGCGTGCGTCGCGCGCGCGAGCTGCTGCTGGACGGGGTCAGCGTGACTGAGGCCGCGGAACGCTGCGGTTTCGCCGGCATCCACGCCTTCAGCCGCGCCTTCCGCCGCGTGGCCGGCGTGCCGCCCAGCGCCATCGTCGCCGAAAACCCTCGGCAGGGTTAAATCGTCCGGATCCGGGTCAACGACGCCCGCCGCCGCCGGCCATGATCGCTGGCGGAGGCGATCATGAGCGACACGCGCATTTCCTTCACCGCGGCCAACGAGGTCAGGCTGCTCGACGACGGCGCCACGCCGGTCGCGCCGGCGGGTGGCGTGCTGATCCGCAACCGCTGCACCGTGGTCAGCCCGGGCACCGAGCTGGCCTGCCTCGCCGGCCTGGAGTCGAGCTGGTTCACGTTCCCCTCCGTTCCCGGCTACTGCGCCGCCGGCACCATCGCCGCCGTCGCCGATGGCGTCACCGGCTGGAAGGTCGGCGACAACGTCCTGCACTACGGCGGCCACCGCCTGTGGCAGACCGCCATCCCCGGCACCGACTTCCTCTGCCGCATCCCCGACGGCGTGCCGCTGGAGCAGGCGCCGTTCGCGCGCATGGCCACCATCGCCATGACCGCCCTGCGCCAGTCCGAGATCGAGCTGGGCGACGAGGTGGCGGTGACCGGTCTCGGCCTCATCGGCAACCTGGCGGCGCAGCTGGCCTCGCTGCAGGGCGCCCAGGTATCGGCCTTCGACATCGACCGCTCGCGGGTCGAGCTGGCCGGCGGCTGCGGCATCGCCCACGCCTTCCAGGGCGGCCCGTCGCAGCAGGCCGAGCGCGCCCGCGCCGCCAACGGCGGCCGCGGCTACTCCGCCCTGATCGAGGCCACCGGCCGCGCCGCCACCGTGGTCGAGGCCCTGCCGCTGATGGCCCGCCGTGGCGAGGTGCTGCTGCTGGGCACCCCGCGCGCCAGCCATGGCTGCGACCTCAGCGCCGTCCTGCGCTCGTTCCACCTCGCCGACCACGCCCTGGTGCTGAAGCCCGCGCACGAGTGGATCCGCCCGGTCGAGGAGGACCGTTTCGCCAAGCACAGCTTCGCCCGCGACAGCCGCATCGCCCTGGACCTCATCGCCGCGGGCCGCCTGCGCATCGCGCCGCTCATCACCCACCGCCTGCGTCCAGCCCAGGCCCCCGAGGCCTACCGCGAGCTGGCCGCCGGCCGCCCCGGCTACGCCGGCGTCGTCATCACCTGGGAAGGGGTCTGAACATGTCCAAGCTCCGCATCGGCATCATCGGCACCGGCTTCATCGCCACCTGGCAGGCCAACGGCTTCCGCGCCCAGCCCGACGCCGTCATCGCCGGCTTCGCCGGCGAGAAGTCCCGCGCCAGCGCCCTGGCCGCCGAGCACGGCGGCCGCGCCTACGATTCGATTGAGCGCATGCTCGACGATCCGGCGGTGGACGCGGTGGTGGTCGGATCGATCAATCCGCTGCACCATGCCCACGTCGTCGCCGCCGTCGAACGCCACAAGCCGTGCCTGGCCGAGAAGCCGGTGGCGGTGGATCCGGCGCAGCTGGCCGACATCGCGGCGCGCGTGCGCAAGCACGGCACCCTGGTCTTCCCCGGGCACAACTTCCTCTACCGCCCGGCGGTGGTGGCGGCGAAGCGCCTGATCGACGCCGGCGCGCTGGGCACCCGCGTGCACGCCTCCTTCGTCAGCACCCACACCATCTCGCAGGCCCACGCCGCGGGCTGGCGCGGGCGCCTGGCCGAATCCGGCGGCGGTGCGCTGATGGACAGCGGGCACCACCAAGTCTACCAGGCCCTGCACCTGTGGGGCCGGCCGGTGGCGGTGCAGGCCTTCACCGCCCGCCGGGTCCTGACCGGGATGGAGGGCGAGGACCTGGCGCAGGTGGCCTTGCAGTACGCCGACGGCTCGACCGCGACCATCGTGCAGTCGTGGGCGACCGGTCATGGTGGGCGCATCGACGGCATCAGCATGCTCGGCACCGAGGGCGATGTCGTCATCGCCGACAAGCTGTACGTGCGCGACCAGGCCCAGGAGGGCTCGACCGGCTACGACGCCAGCTTCGCCGGCCAGGCGCGGGCCTTCATCGACGCGGTGTGCGGCCGCTCGTCCCCGGCCATGGGCCTGGATGGCGCCGCCGACACCCTGGCGCTGATCCGCACCGCCTACCAGAGCGCCCGCGAGGGGAAGGTCCTGCCCTTCCCGGCCCGCGCCCTGGCCGCCGCCGGAGCCTGAGCCGGGAGGCGATCCCGGTTGCGTGCCGCCGCCGCGACGGTCTGCTCCCGCCCATGCTGCGCGACGAAGTCGAGATCACGGTCCGTTCCGGCAATGGCGGCGATGGGGCGGCGACGTTCCTGCGCGAGAAGTTCCGCCCCGAAGGGGGGCCGGACGGCGGCGATGGCGGCCGAGGCGGGGATGTGGTCATGGAGGCCAATCCCCACATGAACACCCTCGGCCACCTCGTGCGCAAGCCGCGCTGGCGCGCCGAGGACGGCGCCAAGGGCATGGGCAGCAACTGCTTCGGCAAGTCCGGCGAGGACCTGACGGTGCAGGTCCCGTGCGGCACCATCGTGCGCATCGCCGAGACCGGCGAGATCATCGCCGATCTGACCAAGGCCGGGCAGCGGGTGGTGGTGGTCGCCGGCGGTCGCGGCGGCAAGGGCAACGTCCACTTCAAGAGCTCGACCAACCAGACTCCGCGCCAGTTCACCCCCGGCGAGACCGGGCAGGAGCTGCACCTGCGCCTGGAGCTGAAGCTGATCGCCGACATCGGCATCGTCGGCTTCCCCAACGCCGGCAAGAGCACCCTGCTGTCCCGCCTGTCGATGGCGCGGCCGAAGATCGCGCCCTACCCCTTCACCACCCTCGAACCGCAGCTGGGCGTGATCGAGCGCCCCGACCGCACCCTGGTGCTGGCCGACATCCCCGGCCTCATCGAGGGCGCCGCCGACGGCAAGGGGCTGGGCCACCAGTTCCTGCGCCATGTCGAGCGCTGCGCGCTGCTGCTGCATCTCGTCGATGGCAGCGATGGCACGGCCGAGGAGCTGGCCGACCGCGTGCGCGTGCTCAATGCCGAGCTGGCGCGCTTCTCGCCCGAGCTGGCCGCCAAGGGTCAGATCGTGGTCCTGAACAAGCTCGATGCCCGTCCGGACCTGCCTGAACTCGCCCCGGCGGTGTCGCAGCTGCTCAGCTGTCCGGTGCGCTGCATCTCCGGTGTCGCCGGCATGGGCGTCACCGAGCTGGAGAACCACCTCCTGCAGGTCGTCCCGCCCCGGGCGTGATGCCGCTGGCTGCGTATGAAGCTGTGCCCCGGGGTGGCCAGGACACCGGTTCACGCCACGGTTTGAAGCGTACAATCGAGTGTATGCGAACGGAACCATGAGGCGGTGGTCCGCGTCGGCGTTTCTGCTGACCCTCGCCGCGGCGTGCGCCACCGCTGCCGTCGAGACCATCCCCATCCCGGACCTGCCGCCGCAGGCCCGCCTGGCGCTCTGCGGTGACTCGATCACCGAGCAGATGCTCTATACCCGCTACGTCGAATATGTCCTGCTGGCCAGCGCGGGTCGCAGCGATGTGCAGGTGTTCCAGTTCGGCTGGGCCGGCGAGAACGCCGACCAGTTCGCCGTACGGGTGCGGCGCGGCGATCTCGATGCGCTCGATCCGACGGTGGTGACCATGCTGTACGGGGCGAACGATGTCGGCGGGATGGACTGGCAGCCGTGGATGGAGACCATGTGGCGCGGCCGCTGCTCGCAGCTGGTCGCTGCGGTGGCGCAACGCTACCCGGCCACGGCGGGACGGATCGTGATCTGCGGCCCGACCGTCTTCGAGACGCCGGATGGCGGCGAAGCCCGTGGCGATGCAGCGCTGGAGCGCCTGCGCGGGATCAACCGCGAACTGGCAGGGCAGAACAAGGCGGGCTTCGCGGATGTGCGCAGGCGCATGCAGGAGACCCGTGCTGCCGCCGGGACGGGCTGCCGCATCGCCGGCAGGGACGGGGTCCATCCCGGCCCGGAAGGCCACCTCGCCATCGCCAGCGAGATCCTCAGGGCGCTGGGCTGGAATGGCGAGGTCGGCAGCATCGACATCGACATGGCGGGAGAGGTCCGGGCGAGCGCAGGGCATCAGGTGCTGTCGTCGGCGCCCGGGCGGGCCAGGCTGGCCAGCAGCCGCTGGCCGTTCTGCTGGGAACGTGGCACGCCGGACGCGGTGCCGTTGCAGGGCATCCGGACCGCCCTGCCCTACGATCGCGAGCTCAACCGGCTGATCCTGCGGGTCTCCGGGCTGCGCTCCGCCCAGGCCGACGTCACCTGGTCGGGTCGCGTGCTCCGGTTCTCAGCGGTCGAACTGCGGGAAGGGGTGAACCTCGCGCGGGCCTTCGCCGACACGCCCTTCGATTCCCTGGCGGCCGAGGCGATGCGGCGAATCGCCGAACGGCAGCTGCTGGAGCGCGATGCGATCAAGCGGGCGGGAAGCCCGCTGGCGGAAGCGAAGGCGTGGACGGCGGAGGATCTGCAGCGCCGTGCTGTCATCGCCAGCGCCATCGCGCGTGCGTTGGTCCCGGTCGAGCATGAGCTGTCGGTGGTACCCGTGCCCTGATCGGGCTGATCACCGCGGCGGAGGCGCGGTGATGTCCGCCTCCGTCCCGATGACGCACAGGCGGTCGAAGCCGACCATCGCCAGGGCCCGGGCCACGATGCGGTTGGCGCCGACGATCACCGCCCTGCCGCGGTGGTAGCGGGTCTGGTTGAGCACGAAGCCGATGAATGACAGGTCGATTGATGACACCACGCGGCATCCGTTGAGGTCGATCACGGTCGGATGGCTGAGGTCGGCCTTGGAGAGGCGGTTGACCAGATCGTAGATGTCCTGGTTGTGGATCGCATCCTCCAGCTTGGTGATGCGGTAGCGCACGCAGGACAGATGCAGGTCCGCCGTCACCGAGCCAGGCGGGGACGCGGTTTCGTTGAAGCGGGTGATCAGCCCCAGCCGCGAGGGCGAGGGAGACGCCTTCTTCAGCCGGCGCGAGGTGCGGACGCGGGCCGAATCCGGCATGGCTACTTCTGCACCGCGCGGTTCTTGCGCACCGAGTCGATGAAGTTCAGCACCTTCTCGAACTTCATCACCTGGTCGGGCACGAGCAGGAAGGTGTCGTTGCGCCCCATGACCAGCGGGCGGCTCAGGACGATGATGCTCTGCGGCGAGGTGTCCTTGACGAAGCGGTGCACGGCGACGATCTCGTCGATGCTGACGTGCATCACGATCTCGGCGTTCTCGACCTTGATGAAGCCGTCGATCTTGCCCGACCAGTCGAGGGGCTTGTCGAGGATCATCATCGAGGAGATGCCGGCCTGCTGCTGCGGCAGCTGCTGCGGTGGCATGGCAGGATCCGCCGCCAGGAGCAGCGAGGAGGCGAGCAGGACGGTGGTTACGCGGATCATGGCTGTTCCGATCAGGGGCGGGGGAAGGTGGCGGTGCGCAGGAAGGTCTCGATGTTCGGGTACCATGTCTCATGGTAGCCGAATCCACCGTTCTTGAACTCATCGATGGCGGCCTCGCGTTGCCAGCCCTGGATGGCCATGCGGTAGGACGCCACCACCGCACCGGTGCGGTCGCTGCCATGCCAGCAGTGGACGAGGATGGGCTTCTCGGCGGTGCGCAGGATGTCGAGGGCGGCGGTGATCTTGGCCGGTTCCATGTCGCCGGCGCTCATCGGGATGCGGTAGAGCCGGATCGCCGGATCGCGGATGTCATCCTCGTCGCTGTGGAATTCGCGCAGGCTCAGGACCGAGCGGATGCCGAGCGCCTTCAGCTCGGCCAGGTTGTCGTCATCAGGCTGCTCGCAGCGGTAGAGATCCTCGCTGACCTTGAACAGGTTGCCGGTCTTCGCCCCGAGCACGGGCTGGGCCCAGTCCACCGGGCGTGGTCGCAGGGCGGGCGGATCCGCTGCGGCGAGGAACGTGGCCGTCAGGCAGAGCGCAGGGATGATGCGGTTCATGGGGCGGTTCCTGGCGTTGGTCCGTGCTGTCGGCGCAGCCAGTGCTCGACGATCGTCGCGCACAGGACCTCGGCGTGGACCGGCTTGCAGACGTGGCAGTCGGCATGCTTGCCGACGCCGAGCATGGACTTGATGTCGAGCTGTCCCGAGAGGGCGATCCGCACGGTGTGCGGCGAATGCTCGTGCACGGCCTGCAGGAACTGCAGCCCGCCGACCTGGGGCATGTTGAGGTCGCAGACCACCACGTCGAGCGAGGCCATGGCGTCGCGGTAGGCGAGCAGGCCCGCCACCGGATCGCTATGGAAGGATGCCTTCCAGCGCGGACGCAGACGCCGCAGGGAGCGTCGGATGCCGTCCAGCACCGCCGGCTCGTCGTCGACGAACAACACCTCCAGTTCGTCGACGTCCTTCATGGAGGGCCCAGGTCGCGGTAGGCGAGTTCGAGGTGAGCGATGCAGCCGAACACCGGCCTGCCGAGCATGAACCACCAGCGCGCATCGCCCGGCCCGCTCGCCGCCGGGAACGAACGCATGCGCATCTCGTGGCGGCCGTCCGCGTTGGAGTCGTAGATCACGATGTAGCTGGCGGCGCGGGACACGGTGTAGGCGAGGGAGAGCAGGGTGAGGATGGTGAGGAGGCCGGCGCAGATCCATATGCGCAACCCCATGCCCTGGGATGGTGCCTGGTCCTGGCCGCCGGTCCATGCTGCCATAGCGGTGCCTGCCACGGCGGACAAGGGGGGCTGCTGTCCGCCGCGGAAGACGTGTCAGCACGGCAGGGGGGTCACTGCCGTGGGCGGCCCTTGGCCACCGCCGGGGCGGTGAGGGGGTCGTCCGGCCAGCTGTGCTTGGGGTAGCGGCCGCGCAGATCCTTGCGCACCTGCGGGTAGGTGCGGACCCAGAATCCCGCCAGGTCGTCGGTGACCTGCTCGGGACGGTAGTTGGGCCCCAGCAGATGCAGCAGCACCTTGAGGCGCCCGCCCGCCACGGTCGGGGTGGCGGTGCAGCCGAACATCTCCTGCAGCCGCACCGGCAGCACCGGCGGTTTGCCGGCCTCGCCATAGTCGAGGCGGATCCACGAGCCGCTGGGCACCTGCAGGCGCTCTGGTGCGAATTCGTCGATGGCAGCCATCCCCTGGCGGCCGAGGTGGCCGGCCAGCCAGTCGCGCCAGGGCTTGCCCTCCAGATCGGCGCGGCCACGGCAGCCATCGCAGGCGTCGCGCAGGAGCTGCGCCAGGTCGGGCAGGGCCGGAGCCAGGTCGGGGGCGGCGGCGGCCAGCCAGCGCAC
>JAFLCQ010000168.1 GCA_017302815.1 Planctomycetota bacterium | reverse complement strand
CGTCGCGGGCCCGCCAGCGGCTGCCCGCCGCGCGAGCCGTGTCAGGAAGGCGTGCACGGCCTCGGCCGCCACGATGGGATCGCCGCGCCGTCCCGGAGCGGCGGATTCCGCCAGCACCCGCAACTCACCCAGCATGGCGCCATCCCGGTCAGGCAGGACCGGCCCCAGCCGGCCGACGAGATCGACGAAGAGGTCCTCGGCGCCAGCGCCGCCGATGAATACCCATTCGAAGCGCGCCGACGCGGTCGCCCCGGGAGGCAGGCCGTAGCTGGCGTTCATGCCGGTGTGCAGCAGCAGCGCGCTCCCCGCCGGGGCGGGAATGCGGTCGCCGCGCCACTGCACAGCCAGCGCTCCGGCCAGCACCACCTGGATGAAGCCGCCGGCTGGACGCAGCCGCCGGCGCAGGTCCAGCCAATAGGGGTCATCCGGCCTGCGCACCTCGCGCCCGATATGGTCGATATGCAGCCATGGTCCGGACATGTCGGATTATGATCACTACGATGTCGGATATGGAAGCGTATGCTGCGATCTTCCACAATAAGAATGTCGGATCATGACGACAATGCCTCGACCCATGCCATTCGGATCGTTCCGTGCCGACGGCATCACCGCGCTGCGCGGACAGCGTCTGCTGGCGCGCCTGCAGACCGGCAAGTACCTGCCAGATCGGTTGTGGACGCAGAGCGCCGACGCCTCCTGGCCCGGAGATACCGAAGGCCGGACGGTACTCGCACTGGAGCTGCTGGGCAGGGCCCTCGGGGCCGGTTCCACCCAGCTGGCCGAGCACCGCCTGCGCTGGCCCCGCCACCTCAATCGGCTCGGCTACTTCGGGGCGATGCACGGCGCTGACCTGGACGAGCAGCAACTCGCCTCCCACGGCTGGGTTCTGCGCGCCCTCTGCGAGGGCGTCCTGGCCTCGCCTGGACGCGGCGAGGACCTGCGCGGGCTGATCGCAGGCGTGATCGAAGGGCTGGTCCTGCCCAACGCCGATGCCCATGCCGAATACCCGATCGACCATCGTCGCGACGTCACCGGCGGCTCGCACAGCGGCAGCGCCGCCCGCAAGCGGGGGCGCTGGATCCTCTCGACCGATATCGGCTGCGACTGGATCCTCATGGACGGCCTGGCCCAGGTCCTGGACCTCGGCCCGGACCGGCGGCTGGGGGCCCTGGTCGATGCGATGATCTCCCGTTTCCTGCAGGTCGACCTGGTGGCCCTGGGCATGCAGACCCATGCCACCCTGACCGCCCTGCGCGCCTGCCTGCGCCGCGCCGCGCAGACCGCTGACGCCGGACTGGTCGCGGCGGTCAGCGAACGCTACGCCATCTACCTCGCCCACGGCATGACCGCGAACTGGGCCAACCACAACTGGTTCGGCCGCCCGACCTGGACCGAACCCTGCGCCATGGTCGACGCGTTCCAGGTCGCCCTTGGACTGTGGCAGAGCACCGGGGAACCCGCCTATCTGGGGGACGCCCACCGCTTCTGGCACTCCGCCCTCGGCCACGGACAGCGCTGCAACGGCGGATTCGGCCCCGACACCTGCTGCGGTTCGCCTGCCACGGACGGCGGCAGCGGCGACCTGCTGGGTATGAGCGTGTTCGAGGCGCATTGGTGCTGCAGCATGCGCGGCGGCGAAGGCATCGCCCGGGCGATCGAGGCCGCCTGGTGGACGGCTGGCGACGATCTTTGGCTGGTCCTGCCGCAGCCCGGGACCGTGCAACTGCCGGACGGGACCGCCATCCGCCTCGACACCGGCTGGCCCCACGACGGCCGGCTGCGGCTGGAGATCATCGCCTGCCCGGCACCCCGCCGTCTGGCGCTGCGCATCTTCATCCCTCCTGGCTGCACGCCCGCGACCCCATGCATCGGCGGCGTGGCCGCCGATGCCGCCCGCGATGCGGGGTTCCTGGTCCTCGACCGGACCTGGAACGTCGGCGAGGTGGTCGATCTCGACCTGCGCCCGCAGACCACGATCGAGCGGCATGGCGATGCGCGCCGTTCGATCTGGCACGGCCCGCTCATGCTCGCTGCGGCTCCGGACGCAGTCCTCGGCGGCGACCCCGACATCGTACGCGAAGCTCCGACGCTATGGCGTTGCGACGGGGCGCTTCTCCATCCCGTCGACGACACCATCCACCGCCATGATCTCGATGCCGCCCGCGATGAATCCTGGAAAGGCTTCCGCAGGCGGGTCCTCTTCGCCTGATCCTATCCCCCGAGACGGAGGAGTTCCGCGACGCTGCGGTGCGCCTCGATCGGGTGCCGGAGCATGCGGGCGCGATCGATGCGATAGGTGTTGCGCCGGCCGCAACGGGTGCAGACGAGGTAGCCATCCTGCGCCAGATCGGCGACGATGCGCTGCACCGCACGCTGGGTGATGCCGATCCGCTCGGCCATGTCGCGCATGCGCAGATCGGGCTCGCGCGCGAGGACGATCAGGACGTGGGCGTGGTTGCTGAGGAAGGTCCAGCCGCGATGGCCGCGAGACGGATGCTCCTGGGTCGCCATGGCGTCAGCGTAGCCCGCCCGGCGCCACGGCCATCACCGGACGGCCGGCGGCCGTACACGACGCAACGGACCGATGCCGATGAGCGGGAACCCCGGCACCTCCGCCATGTACTGGCGGTACTCGTCACCGACGTAGCGCAGCAGCCGGCGGTCCTTCGCCCAGCTGCCGGCGTAGATGTACAGCGTGAATGCGCCGGCCAGGACGAGGCGATCGACGGTCATGACCGGCACGATCCACACGACCAGCAGGAAGCTGAGGTAGATGGGGTGGCGGAGATGACGATAGAGTGAACGTCGCTGGAAGCGGCGCGCGGGATCCGGCCGGCCGCGCACCCAGGCGAGGAAAGGCGTCATGCCGGTCTGCCAGCCGAATCCGGACAGCAGCATGGAATAACCCAGCAGGAGCCAGGCGGCTGCGGCCGTCGCCAGGACCGCCACCAGCACCTGCCCTTCGGCGCGCCACAGCTCCGGGCCCGCCGGGCGCCAGGCGAGCATCAAGGCCCACAGGCTGAGGCAGGACGTCCAGCAGAACACGGCCCCGCTGAGCTGCGCGGGCATGAAGCCGGCCATCCATCGCCGCACCCGGGGCAGGAGCAGGATGCTGTGGGGGACCGAGAAGGCCGCCACCAGCGCCGCATCCGCCACCAGGGCGGGGACATCCCAGGCGGGCGGCGTCCCGTCGAGGGTGTCAATCTGCAGGAACCACATGAGGCTGAGGCAGAGGACGGCGAACGCCGCCTGGCTGCTCCAGCCGATCGCATGCCAGAGGAGCCGGCTCATCGGGAGCCGTTGACCAGCCAGGCCCCGTAGCCGATGGCCGTGGACGGTCCCGGAGCCAGGCGGACGGCCCAGCTGCGGATGGTCGCGATCAGGCGCAGGCGCTGCCCGAGCAGGCGGTCGAGCCGCAGGCCGGCGGTCGCCGCAGCCGCCGCCAGCTCCTGGGGGCGGATGAAGCGATCGGGATCGTGGGTGCCTGGCGGCACCAGGCGCAGGGTCTCGGCCAGATGCACGGCCAGCATCCGGCTGGCCACGGTCCGGTTGAGGGTCGACACGTACATGCGACCTCCCGGCCGCAGCAGCCGGGACGCCGCGTCCAGGACCCGTGGCCAGCCATCGACATGCTCGAGCAGATCCGCGCAGGTCACCAGGTCGGCGCACCCATCGGGCATCCCGGGGTCGCAGGCATCGCCCACCTCGTAGCGCAGCCCGGCCAGGCCCGCGCCGTGCTCCCGGGCCACGGTGATGCTGGCGGCGCTGCGGTCGATGCCGACCACCGTCGCCCCCATCGCCGCCATGGGTTCGGCAAGCAGCCCTCCGCCGCAGCCGAGGTCGACCGCGACCAGGCCGCGCAGATCGCTGCCGAGCTCCTCCCGCAGGTGGGCCAGCCGCAGCCGGTTCACCCCGTGCAGGGTGCCGGCGAAGGATCCGCCGGCGTCCCACCACGCGTCGGCGTGGCGGTCGTAGAGTCCGAGGTCGTTGCGCAGGCCGACCATCACGGCGCCTTGGCGATCACCAGGTCGAGATCGACGGTCACGATGTCGCCGACGGTGATGAACACGAGTCGCGGTGTGCGTATGCCCCAGTCGCGGATGTTGAGCGGGATCGAGCAGGTGGCATGCCCACCGGCGAGCTTGACCGGGAAGGAGACCGGCTTGCCCACCCCCTTCATCGTCCAGGTGCCGGTGGCCTCGCCGCCGTCAGCGGTCGGCTTCCAGCCGGTCAGCTCGAAGCGCACGCGCGGGAACGCTGCCACATCCATGACGAAGTTGTGCATGCGTTCATCGCGGCCCTCGTCCGCCGTGGTCATGCTCGCGGCGTCGGCCTCGACGCTCCCCGATGCGGCGGCGGGATCGAGATGGAGCGCGCCGGACACCAGCTTGGCCGTGCCGGTGAAATCGTGGAAGGTGCTGGTGCCGGCGAATCTCACCGTGGACTGGGCGAGGTCGATGGCGACGTCCGCAGCCGCGGCGCCCATGGCGAGAAGCAGCGCTGGGCAGATGCGGAGGATGGAGGGCAGGACGTTACGCATGCGGACCTCAGGCGTGGCGGTGGAACAGGATGCCCTCGGCGGTGAGGCCGGGGCCGAAGGCGTAGGCGGCGAGGGGACCGGACCAGGCGGTCCGGCACATGTCGGCGATGATGGCCAGCACCGTACCGCTGCTGCGGTTGCCGGCGCTGCGCAGGGCCTGCCGGCTGGCGTCGAGGGACTGCGCCGGCAGCCCGAGGCAGCGCTCGACGTCGTCGAGGATGCGCGGCCCGCCGGGGTGCACGGCCCAGCGGGCATCGGAACGGCCGATGCCGGCGAGCAGTCCGTCGGTCAGCGCCGTCAGGGTGCCCGACAGCGAGCGCGGGATCCCGGGGGAGAGGCGCAGACGGAAGCCATCGGCTGCCGCTATCCACGCCATCTGGTCGCCGGTATCGGGGACCACGGCGCAGGCGTCGCGCACCAGCTCCAGGCCGAGCCCGACCGGTCCAGGCGAGGCCTCGACCACGGCGGCGGCGGCGCCGTCTCCGAACAGGCCGGCCGCGACCAGGGCGTCGTCATCGGGCCCGAGCTGGAGGTGCAGCGAGGACAGCTCGCAGCAGACCACCAGCACCTTGGCGTGCGGATCGGCACGCACGGCATCCCAGGCGACGCGCAAGGCGGGCATCGCGGCATAGCAGCCCATGAAACCGACCATCACCCGTCTGGTCGAACGCGGCAGTCCGAGGGCATCGATCAGCAGGAGGTCGAGGCCCGGGGCCACGGCGCCGGTGCAGGTGGCGGCGACGAGATGGGTGATGCCCGCGAGCCCGTCCGGGCACGCGGCCCGCACCGCCTGCACCGCCAGGGGCGGTGCCAGCCTGGCGAAGGCGCGGCTGCGCTGCAGGGCATCGGCATGCGGTCCGCCGCCGGATGGGTAGAGCGATTCGCCTTCCGCACCGAGGAGGTCGATGGCGGCATGCCTGAAGGCCACACCGGCACGCTCCGAGAAGCGGCGCAGGCGCGACGGATCCGCGCCCGCCGGCAGACGCGCCTCCATCCAGCAGGCGATGTCGGCCTGGGCGATGGCCGCTCCGGGCAGGGCGTGGGCGAGGCGGCTGATCCAGGCTTGCATGCCCGGATCATGCCTGCCGTGGCGGACGACCGCCACGGTACCTGGGTAACGTGCCCCTCAGACGGGGAAGATGTGGTGGAACAGCTGTCCGCGGCTGGTCACCCCGAGCTTGCCGTAGACCGCGGCCAGGGCGTTCTTGACCGTCTGCTCGCCGATGCCCAGCGCATCGGCGATCTCCTTGTTGGCGAGGCCCTTGAGGACGAGGACGACCATCTCCCGCTCGCGCGCGGTCAGCGGCATGGTCGCCAGCCGGCGCGCGAAGAGCTGGTCGACCTCCGATGCCTCGCGGCGATCGCGCAGCAGGCGTTGCAGCAGTTCGGCCAGCTGGCGCACCGCGAAGGGCTTCTCCAGGAGGTAGTCGGCGCCGCCATTGAGCGCCGCCAGGACGCTGTCCTTGTCGCCGAAGCTGGTGATGACCACCCGCACCGCGCCGGGCAGCCGGGTGCGCAGCTCGCCCAGCAGCTGCAGACCATCCAGACGCGGCATGCGCAGATCGGTGACCACCACGTCCCAGCCGCGCGGCAGCCGCGCCAGGGCATCGACCCCGTCGCAGGCGCCGGCAGCCTCGTACCCGAGCCTGGCGAGCCCACGCACCGTCAGCTCACGCGCGTCGTCCTCGTCCTCGACCACCAGGACGCGTATGGCCGCGTTCATGCCGCCTCCGCCCTCGGCAGGACGAGGATGGCTTCGACCTCGTCGCCGCATTGCCTGAGTTCGAGCGCTCCGCCGCAATCGACGATCAGCTGGCGTGAGATCGCCAGTCCCAGTCCCAGACCGCCCGGCTTGCTGCTGGCAAACGCCTCGCCCCGGCCGAGCTCGGCGAGCGCGGCCGGCAGCCGGCCGCGATTGCGGATGCGCAGCTCGAAGCCCCCTCCGGCCGGCGCAAGGACGATGCGCACCGGCTGCCCATCGCCGGCGGCCAGCGCGTTGCGCAGCAGGTTGTCCAATGCGATGCCGAGATCATCGGCCGATACCGCCGCCCAGGCTGGCGATGCGGATTCCAGTCCGATGGACTGCCCGGACGCCGCTCGCCGCCGCTGGCCCTCCACCGCCACCGCCAGTACCGCCGCCGCATCGCAGATCTCTCCACCTGCGACGGATCGCGCCGGACGTGCGAGCCGGTACACCAGTTCGACCGCCCGGTCGATGCGCGCGAGGTTGGCGTCGATCCGCAGCAGCAGCTCCTCGCGATCCGTCGGCTCGGGAACCTCGCGCGATTCCTCGACCAGGAGCCGGATGTTGTGCAGCGGATTGCGCACCTCGTGCGCCAGACCGGCCGCCACCCGGCCGAGAGCCGCCAGACGCTGCGTGCGTGCCACCTCGCGCTCGCGGGCGATGGCAGCGCTCTGCACCCGCAGGTTCTCGGAGACCGCGTAGGCCATCACCGCCATCCCGGGTCCAAGCAGGGCGAATTCGCAGATGCCCAGGACCATGCGCAGGTTGGAGGATGCAGACAGGGCGTCCGCCAGCAGGTCGTCCCAGCTCCACAGCAACAGGCCGCCGCTGAAGGCGAGGACGGCGAATACGAGCGAACGCCGGCGAGTCGGCATGCCGGAGGATGGGGGCGGGGGGACCGCCCTCAACCCCTGCGTGCAGTACCGCGGTACCGTCGCGGCAGCGACGTCGGCCGCCATCCTGGCTGCATGCCCAGGTGCGACGTCGCCATCGTCGGGGCCGGACCGGCCGGAGCCGTCACCGCGTGGATCCTCGCCGGCCTGGATCCCGCGCTGCGCATCATCCTGTGCGACGCGACCGCCACCGCCGGGCGCAAGCCCTGTGGCGAGTACCTGTCGCCCGGCGGCGTCGGCGTGCTGGAACGGGCCGGCCTGCTGGCCGATGTCCTCGCCACCGGGGCCTTGCCGCTGCGGTCGCTGACCATGCGTGCGCCCGCAGGCGGCATCAGGGTGCCCTTCGCCCCGGTGCTGGGCCTGGTCCCCCAGGCCGGCCATGGCCTGGGAGTCCGACGCGAGCGATTCGATGGCTGCCTGCGTGCTGCGGCGGCCCGCCGGGTCGAG
>JAFLCQ010000167.1 GCA_017302815.1 Planctomycetota bacterium | reverse complement strand
GCGGCTGCTGGCCGAGACCTATCTGCGCGTCGGCGATCGGATACCGCTGGTCGGCGTCGGCGGCATCGACTCGGCCGAGGCCGCCTGGGAGAAGATCGGTCACGGCGCCAGCCTGGTGCAGGTCTACACCGGCCTGATCATGCGCGGCCCCTGGCTGGTGCGGAACATCGTCGACGGCCTCCTGCAGCGTCTCGAACACCACCGCCTGCCCTCGATCGAGGCCGCCATCGGACGCGAACTCTAATCGCGGCAAAGCCTTGCGGGGCGGGTCGGATTCCCCCACACACCCACCTCCGGATTGTCGGCTAGTCCCACGGCGACACGCCGCCTGCGCCTGCGTAAGATCGGGCATGGAGGCAACCATGCCACGTCTGCTCATCCCCATCCTCGCCCTCGCCACCGTCGCGCTGCCCGCAGCCGAGGGCAAGGGCAGGCATCACGAACTCGGCCAGCTCCTCGCCCGCCAGGTCGTCGACGCCGGCCACATCCTGGAGATCCGCGCCGTCCAGGGATCCAGCGGCCAGATCCTGGTGCGCTGGGGCGATCTCGACAAGGCGGTCGGCAAGGGCGGCGGACGCTTCGACTGGAGCGGTTCGGCCAGCGGCGACAGCGTCTCGCTGGTGCGCACGATGGCCTTCGAAAGCGGCAAGGACGACAAGCCCAAGGCGAAGGCCATCGACCGCGTCGTCGACAGCGGCTCGGGCGGCGGCGTGTCCTGGTCGGCGCGCACCTCCTCGGCCTGGGACGGCGTCGTGCTGCAGGCCAGGTCCGGCTCCAGCGTGCAGATCCAGGCCGGCCCCGCCAACCTCAGCGTCGCCGTACCGTGACCGCGGTCAGCCCTGCGCGCGGATGTCCGCGAGCAGGGCGCTGGCGGCGGCGGCCTCGGCCTTCTTGCGGCTGACGCCGCTGCCGCCGCCGCTGCGTTCGCCGATCGTCACCGTGGCGGTGAATTCCGGCGCGTGGTCGCTGCCGCCGCTGCGCACGGTGGCGTAGACCGGCAGCTTCTGGTGGTTCGCCAGGCTCCACTCCTGCAGCATCATGCGCGGATCGGCGTCGCCCAGTCCCGTGTCGGCCAGCTCCTCGGCCAGCAGGCGCTCGACCGCCGCCACCGCCGGTTCCCAGCCGCCATCGAGGAAGACCGCGCCGATGACGCCTTCGGCGACGTTGGCCTTCACCGAATCCGGCGGCTCGGGCCCGACCTGCCCCCCCACGACGGCATGCGCCATCATGCCGGTGCGCTCGGCCACCCGGGCGAGCATCGCGCGCGACACCAGGTTGGACTTGGCGCGCGACAGCCACCCCTCGTCGGCCTCGGGCCGCAGGCGGTAGACCGCGATGGCAACCGCCGCCCCGAGGATGGCGTCACCCAGGAACTCCATGCGCTCGTTGGCCTTGCGCCGACGATCCTCGGCCGTGGCCTGCGCCCCCAGACGGCTGGAGTGGGTGCATCCCTGCAGCAGCAGGTCGGGATCGCGGAAGCGGTGCCCGAGGACGCGTTCGGCGAACTCAAGGCGGGTCTCGGGGCGTGCGATGTCGGCCACGCGCGGACTGTAGGAGCCACGCAGCGTTGGCAAAGCGCTCCCGCGCCCCAGAATCCCGCGCCATGACGGAAGCCGCCGAGCTGCTCACCACCTGCAAGTACTGCCAGCACGAGTTCCGCGTGCCGGGGCGCCTGGCCGGCAAGCAGCTGAACTGCCCCAGCTGCCAGCGCCTGATCCAGGTCGCCGCTGCCAAGAGCGAGGACAAGCTGGTCGGCAAGGAGGTCGGCAACTGCCGCCTCGTGCGCCGCCTCGGCGCCGGCGCCCTGGGCGTGGTCTACGAGGCCGAGCAGGTGTCGATGGGCCGCCGGGTGGCGATCAAGATGCTGTCCAGCCGTGCAGCCGCGCAGCCCGAGGTCGTCTCGCGCTTCCAGCGCGAAGCGAAGCTCTCCGCTGCGATGCAGCACAACCATGTCGTCGGGGTCTACGACTGCGGCATGGACCGCGGCGTGCACTTCCTGCTCATGGAGTTCGTCGACGGCACCACCCTCGCCGGCCTGACCGAGGAGGCCGAGACCGGCCGTCTCGACGCCAAGACCGCCACCGGCTACATCCGCCAGGTCGCTGAGGCCCTGTCCTATGCCCATGGCAAGGACATCATCCATCGCGACATCAAGCCGGCCAACATCCTCGTCTCGCGCAGCGGGGTGGCCAAGCTGGCCGACCTCGGGCTGGCCAAGCAGCTGGACGCCGACGACGGCGCCGGTCTGACCATGCAGGGCATGGCGCTGGGCAGCCCGGCCTACATGCCGCCCGAGCAGATCCGCAACGCGCGCGACGCCGGCCGCACCGCCGACATCTACGCCCTCGGTGCCACCTGGTACCAGACGGTCAGCGGCAAGCTGCCCTTCGACGGCAAGAACAGCACCGAAGTGCTGACCAAGGTGCTACGCGAACAGCCGCCGCCCCTGGCCCAGCTGGTCCCCGACCTGCCCGCCAACGTGCGCGAGCTGATCGAGCGGATGATGGACAAGGACGCCGCCAAGCGCCCGCAGAGCGCGGACGAGCTGATCCAGCTCATCGACGGCCTCGACAAGCCCGCGGCGAAAACCCACGCCAAGGCGGGCAAGGCCGCCAAACCCTCGAAGGCCAAGAAGGGCTGCATGGGCGTGATCCTGCTGGCGGTCGGCATCGCCGCGCTGGCTGGCGCCGCCTGCGCCATCCTCTGATCAGGGGACGCCAGCGTACTTGTGCAGCTGCAGGCTGAGGCGGCAGCCTTCGGCCGTGCACAGATCCACACAACGACGCACGTTTTCGGCATACACAGATCCAACAGGTCCCCCATCCGGACACGTCGGCTGAACGAAGACCGGCGTGCCGCCGGCCAGCGCGCGATCGAGGAAGGCCTGCTGCTCGGGGATGAGGATCTTCCACCAGTCGGGTTCGACCACCACCGGCTGGCCGGTGATCGCCTTGGGACTGCAGCTGATGAAGACATTGGCCGGTCGCGGCGGGCACGGACGCGTGCCGTTGGTCTCGATGTCGACCCACGCGAAGGCCGCACCGAGCGCGGCGAGCAGCGCCTGGTCAGCCTGCAGCAGCGGCTCGCCACCGGTCAGGACGCAGCCCCAGGTCCGGGGTCCGGGGTCCGGGGTCCGGGGTCGCAACGCATCCAGGCGGAGCAGGATCGTCGGCAGATCCAGGGGCGTGCCGCCGCGGAAATCGGTATCGCAGTACGGGCAGGCCGAAGCCGCACGCGTCTCGGCGCGCCCGTCCCAGGCGTTGCAGCCGGCGAGGCGCACGAAGAGGCAGGGCATGCCCGCATGCAGGCCCTCGCCCTGGATGGTGGGGCCGAAGATCTCTTTGACCGCGTAGGTGCGGGTCACTTCAGGACGAGGTACCACATGCGGCCCTCGTACTCCTGCACGCCGGCGCGGCGCTCGGACTCGTCGCCCACGCCCATGTAGAGGTCGGCGCGGCCCGGAGCGCGCATCGCGCCGCCGGTGTCCTGGTCCATGCGCAGGCTGACGTAGGGCTTCGCCCGTCCCTGGCCGTCCTGCACCGTGGTCTGCACCAGCATGGCGGCGGCGGGCGGGAAGATCTGCTTGTTGGTCGCCACCGTGACGTCGCTGGTCACCGGCTGGCCGAGCGAGCCGAAGGGACCGCCGCTGGTGGTGGTGAAGAAGGTGTAGCGGGGATTCCTGGCGGCGTAGCCGGCCAGCTCCTGCGGATGCTCCTGGAAGAAGGCGCGCATGCTGAAGAAGTTCAGCTTGTCCTTGGCGATGCGGCCGTCGGCGGCCAGGGCGGCGCCGATGGAGCGGTACTCGTGGCCGCTGGTGCCGGCATAGCCGGCGTCGATGACCTTGCCGTCGGGCAGGCGCAGCTTGGCTGAGCCCTGGATGCGCACGACGTAGGCCTCGAAGGGATCGGCGAGATAGGCGAGCTCGTTGCCGGCCAGCATGCCGGACGACTCCAGCTCGGCGGCCTCGGGGCAGGGCATCAGGGTGCCGTCAGCGCGCTTCCACTGCGCCTGCTGGTCGACGGATCCGCCCACCAGCTGCGCCGGACGCTTGTAGATCGGATACCTGTAGGGTCCCTCCTTGGTGTAGGAGGCCGAGAAGATCGGTGTGTAGTAGCCGGTGAAGAGGACGCTGCCCGCGCCGTTCCAGCCCACCGACATGAAGGCGCGGTAGCGGCTGCGGATGGCGTGGTCGAGCTCGTCGTCGCTGGCGGTGGCCAGCAGCTTGGCGAGATCGGCGAGCGAGGCCTGCACCATCTCGCGGGTGATCGGCAGCTCTTTGGGGAACTTCGCTCCCGCCGACGGCTTGGCCAGGAAGGCCTGGCTGTGCTTGATCGCCTGTTGCAGCGCCGTGCGCTCGGCGGGGGTCAGACGGAAGGGCGGCAGGGTGGCGGCGTCGACCTCGACCAGCGCCTGGGCCCCATCGGGCAGCGGCTTGGTGTATTCCGGCGGGGTCTGGGTGACCGGCTTGGCGCGGCTCTTGCAGCCGGCGGCGGGGACGATGGCGATGGCGGCGGCGAGGACGCAGGCGAGCGGTCGGAGCATGGCGCGGCAGCATCGCGCACGGGCCCAGGGGGCAAGCCCGTAGACCGGCACGGGTTGGGGCTTCCGGATCGTCCACGCCGCATTCAACTGCGCCGCCATGATCCTCGACCTCCTCGCCAACCACGCCTGGTACCTGCCGCTGCACCCGCGCCTGAAGCCCGCCTTCGCCTGGCTGGCGGCGCAGGACTTCGCCAAGCTTGTCGACGGCAAGGTGGCGATCGACGGCGAGAACATCTTCGCCAGCATCGAATCCGGGACGACCGCCGTGCCGGCGCAGCGCAAGTTCGAAAGCCACCGCCGCTACCTCGACATCCAGGTGCCGATCAGCGGCGGCGAGCGCATGGGCTGGGTGCCGGCCGCCAGCGTGCAGCCGGGCGAACAGGCCGGACCTGATCTGTGGTTCCACCCGGAACCGAAGCTGTCGCAGCAGGTAACCGTGACACCGGGCAGCTTCGCCATCTTCGCTCCCCTGGAGGCGCACAAGCCGTGCTGCGTGTTGGCCGACAAGCCGGCCCCCTTCCGCAAGGTCGTGGTCAAGGTCTCCTGGACCTGAAAACAGGCCTCGGCCGGTTGGGGGCTTGGCAGGACGCCGTGCATCATACAGTGCCGCGCCTCATCCACTCCCATCGGAGCTGCACCATGACCCGTTTCTCCCGCGTCCTCGCCCTCGTCGCCATCTGCGCGACCGCCGCGTTCGCCGTCGATACGCTGCCTGTCGCAGCCCCGGCCGCGGCCGAACCCAGCCACGCCAAGGAGATCGTCGGCTCGCTGCTCGGCCTCGTCCTCGGCCTGGTGCAGTTCGCGGTCGGCCTCGGCATCGCCGCCTTCGCCATCAACAAGGGCCTGCAGGTCGTCTCCAAGCTGCTCGGCGGCCTCGATATCTGGGCCGAGGTGGCCAAGAAGAACATCGCCGTCGCCCTGCTCGCGGCCGGTGCCGTGATCTCGTACACCCGCGTCATCGGCTCGGGCATCGACAGCATGACCAAGAGCCTCGGCAGCCTGGCCGGCGGCGACTGGAGCGCCGGAGTGGTCGGCCTGATCGCCGGCATCGTCAACCTGATCGTCGCCATCACCGTCGCCAGCTTCGCCATCACCGTGACCTTCAAGGTCATGGACAAGCTGACCAAGGGCATCGACGAGAAGGCCGAGCTGTCCGGCGGCAACATCGCCATCGGCGCCCTGTACTGCGGCATCCTGATCGGCGTGTCGGGCCTGGTCGCCTCGGGCGTCGCCGGCATCGGCATCGGCCTGGGCGAGTTCCTGCACGCGATCGCCAAGCTCTTCATCTGAACCGTCGGCTCTGCCGACCCTCGCGCGACCCCGGGCCCCGGCCCGGGGTCGCTGCGTTTTCAGGCCCCGCGCTGGCGGGCCAGGGCTTCACCCAACGCGCGCGCGGACGGCAGATCCGAGAAGAGGAAGCCCCGCGAAGCGATCAGCGGATCAGCCAGCAACGATCGGGCCTCGGCCAGCCGCTGCAGTCCGCGGTCGACGCCGATGATGAGTCCGGCCAGATGGCCATCGCGCAGCTGCTGCAGGCGCTGCGTCAGCTGGCGCAGGTGCCAGCGGTGGAAGAGCTCGATCGACACCGCGCCGCGCCCATCGTCCAGAGCCAGGTCGGGCAGCACGACCGCTCCGCCCGGCACAAGCAACGGCTCGGGATCGACCGGCTGCCAGCCGGCCAGCTTCGTCGGCAGCTGCCGCAGCCACTCCGCCAGCTCAGGCGGGACCCAGTCCAGCAGCGCGAGATCGCCGGGCAGGCCGAGCGATGCGTCCAGCTCCATGCGTGCGGGGACCGCGCCACGCGGCGGTACCACCAGGGCGGTGCAGGTCCAGGCGCGGGCGCAGGCCAGCGCGGGCAGCCACAGCGCCAGCTGCATGCCGTAGGCTGAACGCTGGTCGAGGACCGAAGCCGGACCACCGACCGTGAGATAGAGGCCGCCGCCGTCGGCCGAGGCGACCTCGGCGACCAGCCGCCGGCGCGACAGCGCGCGCAGCAGGCGGCGCTGGATGCCGCGCTCGCGATCGCGGATCTGCACCCGCAGCTCCTCGGCGCCCAGCAGCAGGCCCTGGCACAGGGCGAGGTTGTAGCGCCCGATCAGGCTCTGGCCGTCCCAACCGGGAACCGAGGCCAGCACGGCGCGATCCGGAAGATCGGCGTACAGGCCGTCCGCCAGCGCCTCGGCTGGCATGGCCAGATCATCCGCGACCGCCTGGCGATGCGCGTCGCTTGACGCGGCGGGATGGGCGAGGCGCGCGAACGACGCCGCCAGAGCCCGCGCCCGCAGCGCCTCGGCCGAGGCGGGATCGCCGAAATCGCAGGCGTCGGTCAGCACCTTGGACAGCCCGCGCCCGACCAGCATCTGGCGCGAGCCGTGCAGGATCGCCGACTCGCCGTCCTCAAGCTCGCCGCGCATGCGCCCGACGCCGGCCCGCCAGTGCTCGAGCAGCTGCTCCGCGAGCGCCAGGACGGCGGGCGTGGTCTTCAGCAGGCGTGGCTTCAGCACGTCGCCATCGACCTGGAAACGGAGGAGCTGACGGGTCAGCATGGGGCGCAGGTCCGAGGTCCCGACACCGCGAGACGGGCGAGGATGCAGCGACCAAGCGGCAGCTCCGACCTCGGACGCATCACCCGTCCCTCCAATCCATCTCGCCGAAGGCGGCGTGCGAGCGCCGACGCTCGGAGGTGAACCCCTCGGCGGTGCCGGCGGAGACCAGTTCGTACAGCACCGCCACCTTGCCATCCTTGGGGCGGAGGATGCGTCCCAGGCGCTGGACGTGCTCGCGCACGCTGCCGGAACCCGAGACGATGATGCCGACGCTGGCCTCGGGGACGTCGACCCCCTCGTTCAGCACCTTGCTGGTCACCAGCACCGGCCACGAGCCGCCGCGGAAGGCGTCGAGCATGGCGCGGCGCTCGGCCGGGCGGGTATGGTGGGTCAGCACCGGCAGGACCATCTGCCGCCCGATCTCATAGGCGGTGTCGTTGTCGTCGGTGAACACCAGGCAGCGTTCGCCGGCGTGCTCGCGCAGGAGCTCCCACACCGCGCGCAGCTTGGCGCGGCTGGCGCGGGCGAGGCGCTTCTGCT
>JAFLCQ010000166.1 GCA_017302815.1 Planctomycetota bacterium | reverse complement strand
CGCCAGCCCGCTGCCGCGGCGATCCCCGACGGTCCCTGGCGGGCGGCGGTCGCCGGCGCGGTGGCGAACGGCCTCGCCAGCCTGATCGCCCGGCAGCAGGCCGAGGAGAACTCGACCGGCCTGATGGTGCCGCCGCAGGAGACCAAGAAGATCGAGGGCTACGAGACCAAGCAGGTGCCGCATAGCCGGCAGATGGTGAAGGAGCCCATCTTCGAATGGCGCGAGGTGCAGCAGATGGTGCCCAAGCGCGACGAACACGGCTATGTCATCGGCACCGAGCTGAAGACGGTGAAGGTGCCGGGCAAGGTGACCGGATTCCGCGAGGTCGAACGCCTCGTCCCCGATCCCGCCGGCGCCGAGATGGTCGACCGCAAGGTGCCGATCTACGCCGCCGGCGGGCCGGCGCTGTGGTCGAAGGGCACCATCGGCTTCAATGGCATCGCCCTGCATGTGCTGGCGCGTGCCGGACTCGCCGGGCATGAGGCGGCGACGAAGCAGGCGGAGGCGCTGGAGACCTTCCTGCGCGAGACCGGTCTGCCCGACACCACCTTCGACCTGGCCTGGTGCGTGATCGGCCTGTGCCAGATGCCGGCCAGCGAGGCGCGGCGCGACCTCGTGCTGCGGCTGGCATCGAAGCTGATCGATGGCCAGGCCCGCGACGGCGCCGCTGCCGGGCTGTGGGGGCCGGTGTCGATCAGCGCGCAGCAGCTGGCGGTCCTGCTCGAGCAGTACTACCGGCTGGATGCCGAGATCGCCAAGATGGACGCGCAGCTGGCCGAGGCCAAGGGGCCGGCAGCGGCCCGTCTGCAGGCCGAGCGCAGCAAGCTCAACAGCCAGCGGAACATGGCGCGCGGCCAGATGCGTGACTGCGCTGCCCAGGGCCACCGCCTGACCGCGATCACCAAGCCGTGGAATCCGGACGGACAGGACAACGCCAAGGATGCGACGCGTGAACTGGCTGGCCTCGCCTGCTATCCCTACAACCGCCAGATCGGCGATCTCGAGGACACTGCCCTGGCGCTGCAGGCCCTGGCCGAGCTGAAGACGCAGGGCCAGCTGCCCGCCGCGCCGCGACGGGTGGTCAAGGGCGTCAGCGCCCCGACCACCGCCAGCGGCATCGCCCTGGCGGCGAAGGCGGTCGCGGCTGCGCAGCTGCCGGACGGCACCAGCACGGCCATGTGCGTCAACCAGCCGGTGCGCCTCTTCGACCAACTCAAGGCGGTGCAGATCCCGGATGTGCCCTTCCGGGGCGCGCATCCGGCGCTGCTGAGCCCGCGCACCCTGCAGACAAGCCTGGCCGGGGCCGCCGCGCTGCAGGCGCTGAAGCGTCTCGATCCCGCGACGGTGAAGCCCGAGACCGTCGAGCGGGCGGAAGCGGCCGCAGCCCACGCCCTGGCAGTGTGGCCGACGGTCGAGGGCATGCAGCGCGAGAGGCTGCGCTGGTACAGCGGACTGGTCTTCGACAACGCGACCCTGCAGGCGCGCAAGGGCCTGCTGCTGGCTCCGCCCGAAGCGCCTGTGAAAGGCGCCAAGGCCAAGCCGGCGGTGGCCGACGCCGCTCCTGATCCGCTCGCCCGTATCGGCGCCGATCTGCCGCTGGACGAGCTGGCCATCTCCGGCAGCGGCGGCGCGCTGGCCCTGGCTCCGCACCTCATCGCCTGGCCGCTGCGCGAAGGCTGGCAGGCAGAGCGCTTCCGCCAGGCGGGCTTCGCCGTCCTTGCCGGCCAGGACGAGCACGGGCAGTGGAACGCCCCGCAGGGCAACCCGGCCTACAACACCGCCGAGACCGCCCTGATCATGGAGCAGGACGTGCTGCGCTTCCTGCGCGTCCTCGACTGCAAGACGGCGGTCAAGGCGGAGGGGGGCAAGGGAGACGAGATGCGCCTGCGCACGCCGACCTTCGACCGCATCGGCACCTATGAGCGCAGCGCCGTTGGCACGGTCATGAGCCTGCTGCTGCTGGCCGAGGGTCTGGCCGCCCCGATCAGCCTCGAAGGCATCGTGATCCTGCCGGCGTTGCCTGCCGACGGCAGCGGCACTCCGCGCACACCTGAGGCGGCCGCTACCGCGGCGCAGCGCCCGAATGTCGCCTTCATCGACCTGCTGAAGGGCATGGGCGCGACTCCGCCACCCGCGGGGGCGATCGCCGAGGAACCGCGCACGGAGGAGGTTGATCATGAATAAGGACGCAACCGCGGATCTGGTCCGATGGATGCGTCTGGCGCTGCTGGCCTGCGTGCGATCTCCCTGGCCGCCGCCATGCACTGTGCCGAACGGCCGAACATCGTCATCGTACTCGCCGACGACCTCGGCTCATGCGGCCAGCAGCTGATCCAGACCCCGCATCTCGACCGCCTGGCGGCACAGGGGATGCGTTGCACGCCGGTCTACAGCGGCACCAGCGTCTGAGTCCCGTCCCGCGTCTCGCTGATGACGGGGCTGCACATGTGGCGCAGCCCGATGTCGGCCAGCTCGACGTGCTGCTGCGTGAATTCTGCCTAGACCGCAACACGCTGATGATCATCGCTGGCGACAATGGTTCGGCATTCGCGATCGATTCCGAGATCGGCGCACACTTCGCTCAGGCGCAGGGCCTGCGCGGCTGCATGCCCAGCATGTACGAGGGTGGACTGCGCCAGGCCGGCATCATCCGCTGGCCGGCGGTGGTCGGCCCCGGCCGGGTCGAGGACCAGCCGTGGGCATTATGGGACATCCTGCCCGGCATGGCTGTGTTGCGTCTATCCCGCGCTGTCGCGCCAGCTGCGCGGGGCCACGCCGTAGGCGCGGCGGAACAGCCGGCTGAAATGGAAGGGGTCGGCAAAGCCGGCGGCCGACGCGGCCGAGCCGACGCTCCCGCCCTGCATCAGCACGCTGGCTCCGCGCTCCAACCGGGCGGCCCGCAGCAGGCGCTCAGGCGCCAGTCCGGTGCGCCGCCGCAGCGCCTGGCGCAAGGCTGACCATGACAGGCCGGCGGCGGCGGCCTCGCCTGGCAGATCCCAGTGGCGCAGGGGATCGTTGCGCAGCCGCTGCGCGATCTCGTCGGCGATGCGGTCGGCACGGGCGGTAGGTGTTCCGGCCGCCAGTTCGGCAAGCAGTACGGCCAGGGCTGCCGCCAGGCGTGGGCCGGTACCGCCTGATGCGACCAGCCCTGCCAAGCCAGCACAGGCACGCGCCGCCGCCGACGACGGATGCAGGACGCCTGCGGCGAGGCCGAGCTCGTCGAGGCCTGGGCAATCGAAGACGATCCACAACGCGCGCCAGCCGCGGCCGTCGGTGGAGGCGTAGCGGTGGGGGCGTCCCGCCGGCAGCAGGAGCGCGTCGCCGGATCCAGCGATGCGTGGCGGGCCGGGTTCGCGCAGCAGGACCTCGCCGTGGACGATCCAGCTGAGATGCGATTCTGCCGGCCGGTCGCGCCGCAGAACCTGGCCGCGCGGCGGTTCTATGCGGTTGCTGCCGACGGCGATGAGGCGCAGTCCGGCTATCGCTGCGGCCGCGGGCCGCGCCAGTTCGCGGCGGCTGGACGTCAAACGTGTCATAACATCCAGGTCCAATGCCATGCTGTCCATGGATATCATGAATCACGCCGCATACCATGCCTGGCATGATATCCAGACACGAACGATCCAACCTCCTGGTCCTGTTCGCCGACCAGCAGCGCGCCGACACCCTGGGCTGCTACGGCCAGCAGCTGCCCGTGTCGCCGGCAATCGACCGCCTCGCCGCAGAGGGCGTGCGCTTCGCCAACGCCTTCACCTGCCAGCCGGTCTGCGGTCCGGCGCGCGCCGCTCTGCAGACCGGGCTGTGGCCGACCGATCTCGACTGCCAGGTCAACGACCGCGCCTTGCCGCGCGATGCCAAGACCATTGCGCACCACCTGGGGGACGCCGGCTGGCAGACTGGCTACTTCGGCAAGTGGCATCTCGCCTCGGACAACGGCGGGCGTGGTCGCGATCGCGAGGTTCTGGAGAACCGCGTCGCACCAGTTCCGCCGGATTTGCGCGGCGGCTGGCGCGATGGCTGGGTCGCCGCCGACGTGCTGGAGTTCACCAGCCACGGCTATGGCGGCCACATGTTCGACCGCGAGGGCCGCCGCGTCGATTTCCCGCCCGGCCGCTTCCGCGCCGACTGCGTCACCGACCACCTGCTGGCATGGCTGGAGCATGGCCGCGATCCGCAGCGGCCCTTCGCCGCGATGATCAGCTGGATCGAGCCGCACCACCAGAACGATCGCGGCTGTTACGAGGGGCCGGCCGGATCGGCGGAGCGCTTCGCCGGCTTCGTCCCGCCGGGCGACCTGGCCGCCTTCCGCGGCATCGGCGACTGGGAGAAGCAGTACCCGGACTATCTCGGCTGCTGCAACGCCATCGACGCCAACGTCGCGCGCATCCGCGCCTGCCTTGAGCGTCACGGCGTCTGGGAGGACACGGTGGTGGTCTACACCGCCGATCACGGCAGCCACTTCAAGACCCGCAACCGCGAGTACAAGCGCTCGGCCCACGACGCCTCGCTGCGCATCCCCATGATCGTGCACGGGCCCGGCTTCACTGGCGGCCGGGTGGAAGAGGGGCTGGCGAGCCTGATCGATCTGCCGCGCACCCTGCTGGGCGCCGCCGGCCTGCATGCGCCGTGTGCGATGCAGGGACGCGATCTCGCCGGCGGCGGCGCCGACGCGGTCTTCGTCCAGATCAGCGAGAGCCAGTGCGGTCGCGCCATACGCGAGGCGGGCTGGACCTATGCCGTGCGTGCACCGGACACCCCCAGCGATGCCCGCACCAGCGTCGACGGCCGCTGGGTCGAGGATGTGCTCTACGACAACACCGTCGACCCGCACCAGCTGCGCAATCTGGTAGCCGATCCCGCCGCCGCCCAGGAGCGCGCCCGCCTGCGCGCGCGTCTGGAGGCATGGATGCGCGCGCGCGGCGATGCGGTGACGGCGATCATCCCCGCCGCCTGATCAGCGGCGGACACGGCCTTTGCCGATATCCAGGCTCACGCGCTTGCCGGCCTCGGCGCGTACGCCCCAGTGCACGGTGCGGCCGTCGATCACCACCAGATCGAGGGCGAGGGCGCCGGAGGCCAGCTCGACCTCGATCGACGCCTTGCCGAGGGTGACGGTGCCGAAGCTGCCGCCGCTGCCGAGGTAGGCGCGGTAGGGGCGCTTCGCCGTCTTCGGCGCGATCCATAGGGTGCGGTCGGCGGCGGAATAGCGCACGCCGGACAGCGCCGGCAGCAGGGCCCAGCTCGCCAGGGCGCGGGCGTACCAGTGGCCGCATTCGTACTCGTCGAAGGGGTTGCGGCGTCTCCCGTCGTAGCGCGAACGCGCCACGCGAACGATCTCCAGACCCTCGTCGACAAGGCCGGCCATGATGCAGTGCGAAGCCACCTGGTACTCGATGCCGGTCCACACCTCGTCGCTGTAGACGAAGGGCAGGCTGGGCTTGCCGCCGTCGGGCCAGCTGCACAGCAGCAGGCCGCCCTCGTCGCCGATGGCGTAGGTCGGGCGCTGCGGGTTGGCGTGTCGGCGCAGGTCGCGCTTCAGGTTGTGACGGTGCACCTGCGCGAGGTGGCTCTTCACCTTGGCCGGGGCGAGCGGCGAGCCCAGGCCGGACACCTCGGCCATCCAGGCGCCGATCACGCCATCGGACAGCACGCCGTCGCCGTACTGGTACTTCGGCCCCTCGGCCTCCAGCAGCTTCAGCGCCTCGGGCGAGTAGTTCACCGTCCAGGACGCCTTCTGCTTCGACGGGTCGCCGGTGCGCGGGGTGGCGCGCATGACGTGCTGGATGTAACGCCCGCGGCGGAACAGCTCGCCGTCCAGGTGCGCGGCGGCCTTCGCCGCCAGCTCGCGCCAGGGCGCCGGATCCTCGCCGACCGCCGCCGCCATCGCCGCCGCCGCCTTCAGCGCCGCGGCGTAGATGCTGCCGCACATGCCGTCGGGGCCCCAGAACTCGATGTCGTAGGTGTTGTGGTGCGGCTCGACCAGCGCGCCGGTGCGGTCCGGATCCCACGCTCCGATGCAGTAGTCCAGGCTGGAGCGGATACGCGGCCACAGGCGGCGCAGCCAGTCGGTGTCGCCGCTGATCTGCCATTCGCGCCACGCCTTGACGATGCCGCCGAGCTGCCCGTCGGCGGCGGCATGGAAGCCATGGTCGTTGACCCGGATGGGGATGGCGGCGCGGAAGTTCTGGTGGCCGCGCTCGTCCTGGCTGTCGCCGAACTCGGTCTCGCGCAGGCTGCGCTCAAGCTCCGGGAAGAGGTGGGCGACGGCCTGGGCGTAGCCCCACACATGGGTGCACGAGCCGTGGCAGCTGCCGTCCTGTTCACCGCTGCCCTCCCACGCCCACATGCGCCCGTCATGCTGGCGCAGCACGGTGGGGCTGCGCAGGATCGGCAGGTTCGCGGCCACCGCCTCCAGCGCCTCGGCCGGCAGGTCGGCCGCGTGCAGCGCGTCGGCGAATGCGCGCGTCCGGCGCCGCAACTCGTCGTGGCGGCAGCGGAACTCCGCAGCCACCGCGTCGACATCGGGGAAGCGCGCGGCGTAGTGCGGCCGATAGGCGTTCGCCGGCTCGCGCACCTTGGCGGCGACGTCCTCGCTGCGTTCGTTCTGGCCGTGGCGGATCTCGCTGGCGGGCTCGTGCCAGGCCAGACGCACCGTCACCGCGACCTCGCCGCGCGCGGGGATGTCGATCGGCAGCCACAGGCTGGCCCCGTCGCCGGCATCGCCGGACTGGTGCGGCTTGCGCTCCTGCGCCCGCCCGGCCTGGATGGCCTGCCACAGGTCGGTGTTGGCGTCGAACCAGCCGCCGCGGAACCAGGCGCAGTCGGCCAGGGCGCCGTCCAGCTCGACCGACAGGCCGCCTGCCGCCCACGGACGCTCGGGAGTCGCGGCATAGGAGAAGGCGACGCCATGCGCGGTGCGGCGGATCGATTCGCCGTCGGGCTTGGCCCCGCGCTCGCGCAGCATCTCGCGGCGGCAGTGGTAGGAGAAGATCGCGGCGCGGCGCTTCGCGCCCGGGTTGCGGATGCGCCAGGTCAGCGCCGCCACCGGCAGGCCCGAGGCGTCGGCATCGCCGGGGATGAACGGCGACCACGCCTCGACAGTGACCTCGAAGGGCCAGTCCTCGCCGCGCAGCGCCACCTCGGCCATGGGGAAGCGCGCGCTGAACGCCGCCTCGTCCAGCCGGGGCAGCCCGTGGTGGTTGCCGCCGGCATGGCCGAAGCCGCACGATGACATGTGCCCGCGCACCGACAGGCCGTTGGTCCAGCTCTTGTAGAGCGGCAGCGGCCCCTCCAGCACGCGCGCCAGGTCCGGGCGGCCGGGAACCGACAGGGCGGCGAAGGTGTAGGCGGCGTTGCGGATGTCCGGCTTGTGGCGGTTGGCGATGCGGTCCAGGCCGCCGGCGCCGGTGAAGGCGAGGAGCGGCGCGCCCACGCCGCCCAGCGGCCAGGAGACGTGTTCAGCGGTTTCGCCGCGGTAGACGGGCAGGGCGGGAGCGGGCATGCGTCCTCCGGATCTGCCACCAGGCTAGCGTCCGTCCGCTCCGGCGCGGTGGCTTTCCTTCGCCTGCTGGTGGCGGATATTCGCCAGCATGGATCCCCACTGGCCGGCGTCCTCGGCCCTGCCGCCGCATCTGCGCCCGCAGCTGGGCGAGGCCCGCCT
>JAFLCQ010000165.1 GCA_017302815.1 Planctomycetota bacterium | reverse complement strand
GCAGAACGCACCCTGCCGGGCGGACGCTGGACGGTCGGCGGGCAGCTGTGCCCGCTCCTGCCGCTGCAGCAGCCGGTGGCGGCGATCGGCCTCACCGTCGAGCCCGTGCCCGAGCTGCGCCGCATGGTGGTGTGGGCGGTGGCCGAATGAGCCGCGGCCTGGCCGGTCTGCACCGGCCAGGTCGTCATCCCGCCTTGATCAGGGCGCGCGCCAGACCAGGACCTGGCCGGGATACAGCGACACTGTCGCGACGGTCCCGGCCAGGGCCACCGGAGCGCCGCCGCAGACATCGACGAGACCGCGCTTCTTCAGATCGACGCGCGCATCGACCACATCGCGCATGCCGGTGTTGATCACCGCATACCAGGTGCCGGCCTTGCCTGCGGGATAGCTGCGCACGACCACCGCCGGATCGCCGCACGCCTTCTCGACCCGGGTGCTGGCGACCGCCGGCAGGGCGAGGAAGGCGCGGTTGAAGGCGCGCACGTAGTGCGGGAAGCCGCGCTGGAAGCTGTTGGCGGCGAGGTAGCCGATGAAGCGCGGATCGCCATTGGCCAGGGCGCGGGCCTCGGCCAGCATGCAATAGGGTCCGGCCTCCTCGAAGTCGGTGACGAAGTAGCCGAGCTCCTTGTCCTTGTCCTTCGCGTCCTTGATCTCGGCGAAGCCGTGCTCGTTGAGCGGATAGTGGCGGATCATCGCCAGCCCGTCCGGGGTGCGGAAGGCGGCCAGCGCCTGCGGATCGCCGACGCTGTACTGCCGGCTGAAGGGCAGTGTCAGGAGGATGCCCGGGGTGTCGGCATAGCGCTGCGGATCGGCCTGCGGCACCGCGTGCTGCCATTCCCAGCCGCCCCAGGTCGGGGACTCGCCGGTCACCGCCTTCAGGGTGCGATGCTCGGAGACGGCGGCGTCGTAGGTCAGGACCTTGGCGCCGGGGAAGCGCGACGGATCGTCGGTGACGATGCTGCCGTCGTCGATGATCCGCCCCGGCTCGCTGGGATCGCCGGTGAACAGCAGCACGGCCTGCGCGCCGGCGACGTCGGGACGGCGCAGATAGTCGCGGATCTGGATGAAGAAGCCGCGGCGGCGGTCATGCCACCAGTCGAGGTAGGCGCGATAGAGCTTCTTGTCGGCTTGCAGCTGCTGCCGCGTCGGCTGCGGACGCTTGGCCTCCTCGGCGAAGAGCTTCAGGCAGCGGTCGGAGAAGCTGACCGGCATGCCGGTGCTGCGCGGCCGCAGCCAGGCGCCGAGGAAGGGCGCGCGCTTCGCCTCGTCGGCGATGGTGATCTCCAGCATCCGCCGCAGGTCCTCGACGGTGTCCGGATCGGTGACGTCGGCATTGCCCTTCTCGCTCCACCAGATGTGGGTGTAGTTGTCCTCGCCCTTGGGGCCCTTGCCGGCCTGGGCCAGGGTCTTGCAGCGCTTCTGCGGACCGAGGGCGAGCTTCCCGCCGATGCTGCCGCAATACTCGTACATCGGCAGCACGTTCAGGCCCATGCCGCCGGCGAGGCCGACAAGGCCATGCCAGAGGTCCGGGGTGTCGCTCTGGTTGACCCAGTCGTTGCTGCCGTACTTCTTCGAATCCCAGCCCTGGTTGTGGCCGAACTCCAGCAGGTCGCGCGAATAGGTGTCCATGCCGAGGAACTTCATCAGCCGCATCTTGGCGGCGTACCATTCCAGCTTGCGCTCGCGGTCGAAGGCCGGCGGGCTGTTGGGATCGCGCGTGCTGAGGATGCCGTCCGACATCTCCTCGCGCCAGAACAGATGGCGGCGCGGCAGCCCTGCGGGCGGCAGGGCCAAGGGCAGTTCCAGCGCGGCCGCCGCGGGCGCGGCGTAGAGGCGGATGCGGCCGACCGCTACGCCCTGCGAGATCGGATCGTTCTCGCGCCGGAAATGCGCGATCACGACGGTGAAGCCGTCGGCGGGGGTCAGCGAGCGGTCGCCGCTGCGCTTCAGCTCGGGATAGCGCTGGTGCAGTTCGATGACGCTGGTCCAGGTGCGCCAGGTTCCGGACAGCGGATAGGACAGCGACTCAGGATTGCCGAAGACGTAGGGCATCTTGAGGGCGTCGCCCACCGCCGCGCCGGTGCGGAAGCTGCGGCAGGTCTCGTTGCCGGTGTTCCACACGATGATGCTGCGCGCGGCATCCTCCGGGTACTCCAGCTGCAGGACATAGGGCGTCCCGGTCTGCAGCCCCTTGCCCTCGCCGAGGCGGACGGCGACGTAGCGGTCCGGCGCCTTGTCGCCGTTGGGCAGGGTCAGGCAGCGGCGGCCGAGGATATCGCCGCGAACGGCGACCTCGGGCTGCGGCCAGACGCGCAGGCGGTGGCCGGGATCGTCGGCGCCGAGATCGACCTCGTCGATCAGGTTCAGTGCGGCCGGATCGAAAGGCAGCTGCGGATGCACCGGGTCGGCCGCGAGGGCGAGGACGGCCGGCAGCAGAAGGAGGAGGGCGCGTGTGGTCATACAGGCCTAATGTGGGCGGAAGGGGGTTGTGACCCGGGATGCGGCGTCGGCAGGCGGGAAAGCGTCTAGATTTCCCGCGTCATCGCTCCGCTGGTGGTAGCATGGTCGCGCAGCCAGCGCTGGTACGGCACCGGGCCATCCTCGACGGGCACCGGCCGGGATCGTCCCATCCCAACCCGCGTGAGGCCAGGCGGATCCGGGACGCAGGCGGGGGGCAGGCATGCAGGAGAATCGGCGACGGGGATGGGCCGGGCAAGCATCCGGGGCCAGACCTGGATGCCGGCAGCGGTCTAGAATTCGCGGCGGCGACCTGGGCATCGTGACGGCGGTGCGCATAATCGGCGACGGATCCCGCCATGCCCACCAGCCAGCGTCGCAGCCGTCCATGTCCGCCACGCCAGCCGGCGAACGGATTCACCCTGGTCGAGCTGCTGACCGTCGTCGCCATCATCGCCATCCTGGTGGCGGTGCTGCTGCCGGCCATCGGCCTGGTGCGCGAGAAGTCGCGCGTCCAGGCCGCGCGCCAGGCCGTCGCCGAGATCGGCTTGGCGCTGAAGACCTATGCCTTGCTGGATGCGCGGCACCGCTACCCGCTGCACAACGCCGGTGCGGCCTCGCTGTACGTGCCGGCGGCGACGCCGACATCGGGCCTGACGGCGACGCCACAGCCGCTGGCACACGATCCCTACGGCGACGCCCCGGCGATCCGCGCCAAGGACGGCAGCGCCTGCGGTGTCCTCGGAGCGCTGCTCGATCTCGGCAGCACGCTGCCGGCGCGGACCGATGCCCAGGGTCGTCTGACCGATCCGTGGGAGAGGCCCTATCTGTACCAGCTGACCCGGCCGGCGCCCGCCATGCCGGCCAACGCCCTGCAGGACTGGAACTGGGAAGCGACCCTCGGCCGTCCGCGGGCGTGGAACGCCCTGGCCTCGCCGCCCTGCGCGGCGCCCTTCCCCTACGTCTGGTCCACGGGCCGATCCGGCAGCACCACCGACGCGACGACCTGGATCTACGAACCATGAACGGGAACCACATGCGCATGCACCTGGGCTCCGGCTTCACCCTGATCGAACTGCTGATCGCCATCAGCATCATCGCCGTGCTCGCCGGCATGCTGATGCCGATGATCACTTCGGCGCAGCGCGGAGCGAAGCGGACCAACACCCAGAACCTGCTGCGCAAGGTCGAGGCGGCGATCGGCGGCTTCAAGGGCGACGTCGGGCATTACCCGTGGCAGGCTCGTCCAGGCGACGCGTCCGCACCCGGATCGGCCTGGGGGAGCGAACTCGCCTACCGTCTGCACCATACCATGACCCCGGCCGAGCTGGACGCGCTGGCCGCGGACCGCAAGGCGGTGCCACCGGTGTTCAACGGCGGCGCCCAGGACTGGACCGCCAGCGGCGCGGCGCTGATCAACCAGCCCGGCACCATCGCGCCTGGCGTCGCGGCCGACCGCCTGCAGCGCAACCGCATCGGCCATGCGCTGGCGCTCAACCGCATGTCGATCGAACGCGCCCTAGTCGGGATCATGAGCGGCAACACCGGCATTCCCGGAGTTGCCTACACCACCGTCTGGGGACCGGGGACGCCGGTGCTGACGAGTCCGCGCTCGCGCGGGTTCGCCGACGACTACCTCGGCAGCGATCTGCTGCCGCGCGAGTTCACCACCGGCACCATCAGCATCGACGGGACCGACCTCGACGTCCCGCTGGACATCGTCGACGCCTACGACCGCACCCCGCTGATCTACCTGCACAGCCTGGCCAACGGGGTGAAGGGCGGCTTCCCCTATCCGTTCTACGAGACCGATGTGCTGCGCGGCACCTTCCCGCGCATCGACGCCAGCTTCTACGGCCTCGATCCGGGCGTGCGCACGGCGACGACCAGCCTGCACAGCGACGCCCGCGACACCGCTCCGCGCGCCTACGTGGCGTCCTATGAGCTGTGGTCGTGCGGCCCCGACCGCCGCTTCGCGGCCATGCGCGACGATGGCGCCAACACCGACAACATCTCGTCGCAGCCCTACCGCGCCGGCCTCATCCCATGACCGGCAGGCGTCGCGGCGCCTTCACCCTGGTCGAGCTGATCATGGTGATCGCGATCGTCGCCATCGTCATGGCGATGGCCTTCGGCAGCATGCGCGGTCAGAGCCGCGAAGAGGATGTGCGCTTCGCCGCCGAGCAGTTCGCGCTGTTCTGCGCCCAGACCAAGGCGCGGGCGATGGCGCAGCAGATGCCCTTCGGCGTCGCCATCAACATCCAGAACGACCCCGACGGCACCGGTGCGATCCTCAACAACCGTACCGGCGGGCACTGGTACCGTGCGGTCGGTCCCTACGCCTATTCGGCCAAAGCCGGCCGCCAGGTGCTGGTCGCCGGCCCCAACCAGGGTTCGATCTTCTGGGACTCCGATGCACGCAAGGCCGCCGACGTCTCCACCTTCCCGGAGCTGGTCGAGAAGCTGCGCGCCACCTGGACCGGGCCCAAGGTGACGCTGGCGGCGAAGCGGGTGCGCTTCCTCGCCCTGGGCGACACCGACGAGGGGGCGCGCGTCCACGGCAGCGGAAACGGCGATTACGGCTATACCAGCACCTATCCGCGGCCCTGGTTCGGCTATTTCGACACCACCCGCAACATCCTCTACCCCTGGGGCGGCTACAACCCCGAACTGCACGCCAGCGAACCGTGGAGCAACTTCGCCGGCGGACGCTCCGCGCCGAACTACAGCGGTTTCTTCTATCAGGGTTCCGGACCGGCGATGGCCACCTGCCGCAGCCCGGACAGCCGCAGCTACAACGTGGACTGGGACCACAGCAACAGCATCAGCGGATCATCGCCCATCTACGGCCCTGAAACCGGCTATGTGCTGTGGCAGGCTGGCGACCCGCGTCCGCTGGTGAACGCCGACTGGCAGGACTTCATCATCGTCTTCCTGCCGGACGGGCGCATCTACGTCCCGCCCTTCAAGACCAACCGCAAGCGCTTCAAGACCGGGCAGTTCGGCTACAGCAGCTCCTCCAACCTCGCCAATGGCGTCCTCGACACCACCCGCGCCTGGAGCACGGTGTCCGGCTTCCCCAACGCCTGGAACGACTGCGGTTGGAACTACCAGGCGGTGGGAGACAACCGCTGGGGCTATCTCGAGACTGCGGAGGTCGGGCATTTCGACCGTCATACCGGCGCCTGGCGCGTCACCTTCGCGCCTGATGCCAGCGATGATCGCAACAGCTTCCCCAGCGTCCGCGAGGCGATGGAGAGCATCACCCCGGCATACCGCGTCGAGCTGTCGCGGCAGGGCGGCATCCGCACCTATCGCGTGCGCTCGCTGCGCGATGACGCCTGGCTCGCCGGGGTCTCCGGACGCACGCCCTGGCCATCGTCTCCCGACTACTTCACCAATGCCGGAGCGCGCACCGCGTTATCCAGCGAATTCCGTTTCGGCTGGCCGCACACGCCGGTCAACGACCAGGGGGCGCCGCTCGACCTGGCCAACAACAACAGTCCGCCCGAGCGGCTGATCCCGGACGGGGTGCCGATCACCGACGTGGTGACGCCGCGCATGATGACCGGCAAGGTGTGGTGGCTGCGATGAACCGGGGCCTGACCCTGGTCGAGGTGCTGGCGGCGCTGCTGGTGCTGAGCATGGGCATGCTCTCGGCCATCGCCGTGGCCCGCCACGGCGTCAACATCGCCCGCGAAGCGGTCGCCAGCAACCTGGCCGGAGCGACCGCGGCGACGGTCATATGCAATGCGCGGCAGGCCGAGATGGGGTCGGCCGGGGTGGTCGACTGGCAGGCGGCCGGGTCGACCTGGACCGGGTATGTCAACGGCCTGTACGTCCGCCGAACCATCTCGGATGCGGTCGACCCGAGCAACCCGGCCGATCCGGGGCGCGACCAGCGGCTGCGCTTCAGGACCGTCACCGTGGACGTGTACTGGAGCGCCGAAGCCGAGGATTTCTGCCGCTTCCGCGAACGGATGGTGTTCTGTGACCGCTGAACGCGCCTTCACCCTGCTGGAGATCCTGGTCTCGCTGTCGATCTCCATGGTCCTGGTCGGCCTGGCGTGGTCGGGCTTCACCCAGCTGCGGACGGTGGCGCAGCGCAACTCGGCCGCCGCGGTGCAGGCCATGGAGGCTGGCACCCTGTACCGGCGCATCGAGCAGGACGTGTCGGCCACCGTGCCCGGGGTGCAGATGCGCGTCGAGACCACCGCGCTGGGCGCCGCCTACGGCGGAGCACGGGCGCTGCGCCTGATCGCGATGCGCGAGCTCGCCTCGTCGAATCCCGGCGAGAACCAGGACGTGGTCACCGGCTTCACCGAACATCCGCTCGGGGCGGTGTGGTACTGCTGGGAATGGCGCCCGCCGACGCTGCAGGAGATCGCCGACGCCGCCGCCAGCGGACGCAAGGCTCCGGGTTCGCTCTGGCACGGATCATCGTCGGCGTCGAAGCGCTCGCACGACTTCCTGGTCAACCGCTTCAAGGGCGACGGCACCCTCCAATCCGGCATGCCGGGATGGACCACCTTCCGCCAGCAGGCGGCGTTCCGCCGCTCGCGCCTGCGCGTCGACCTGGACGACAACGACCTGCGCCTGACCGAGGGCTGGCATGACGGGGCGCAGAACGGGCAGGACCGCGCCGACTACGCCACCAAGCCGGTGCGCGTCGACGGCGACCGCACCGACCTGATGCGCGAGATGGGGGTGGCCGCGACCGGCGTCCTCTCGTGCAGCATCGGCTGGATAGACCACCAGGGCTACATCACGCGCGCCACCGACCAGGGCGTGGCGGTGAGCGATCCCTCAGGCACCGCGGTGGCGCACCCCGGCCTGGCGCACTGGAACGGCGAGATCCGCATCGTCGACGGACTGTGGCGCGACGGACGCGGCAGCGGGACCGCCGATGCGCACCCCGGCGATCCGCGCAGCGCACCCGATGAGGGCGACATCTCCCTGCCGTCCGGGCGGCGCCAGGACAGCCAGCAGGCGCGGCCGGCGATCGTGTTCGTGAGCTTCGTGCTGTACGACCGGCAATCGGGCAGCGAGACCCCCTTCACCTTCTCGATGCAGGCGGCTCTCGAGCTGCCGGCGCAGGGGAACCTGTGAACACCACGACCAGGCCGCGTCGCCACGCCCGCTCCGGCACCATCCTCATTATCTGCATCGCCCTGGTGGCCATCGCCAGCATGGTCGCCTTCGGCCTGGCGA
>JAFLCQ010000164.1 GCA_017302815.1 Planctomycetota bacterium | reverse complement strand
GCCATCGCCTGCAGCACTGCCGCGGCGTCGGCCGCGTTGGCCGCGAAGGGTCCGATCTGGTCCAGCGACGAGCCGAAGGCGATGAGGCCGTAGCGCGAGACGGCGCCGTAGGTCGGCTTCAGGCCGACGCAGCCGCACAGGCTGGCGGGCTGGCGGATCGAGCCGCCGGTGTCGCTGCCCAGGCTGACCGGGACGTAGCCGGCGGCGACGACGGTGGCGCTGCCGCCCGAGCTGCCACCGGGTATGCGCGTCTGGTCGACCGGGTTCTTCACCGGGCCGTAGCAGCTGGTCTCGTTGGACGAGCCGAAGGCGAACTCGTCCATGTTGGTCTGCGCCACGACGACGCAGCCGGCGGCCTCCAGCCGCGCCACCGCGGTGGCGGTGTAGGGGGCGACATAGCCGTGCAGCATCTTCGAGCAGCAGGTCGCGGGCAGGCCATCGACGCAGAGGTTGTCCTTCAGCGCGATGGGCACGCCGGCCAGGGGCAGGCGCTCGCCGGCCTTCACCCGCGCATCGACCGCGTCGGCGCTGGCCAGCGCGCGCTGGCGATGGACGCGGATGACCGCGTTGAGCGTGTCGGCCTCGCAGGCCGCGAGGGAGGCCTCGACGGCGACGCGGGCGGAGCGGCCGGCGTTCACCGCCGCGGCGATCTGCAGTGCGGTCTCGCGGCTCATCGCTCCACCACCTTCGGCACCAGATAGGCCACGTCGCTATGGCTGGGCGCGATGCCCATGGCCTTGGCGGTCGGCAGCATCGGCGTCGGCTCGTCGGCGCGGGCGACGTTCACCAGGCCGGCGACGTTGGCGATCGGTTCGACCCCGGTGGTGTCGACCTGGGAGAGCTGCTCGACGTAGCCGACGATGGCTTCGAGCTGGCGCGCATAGTCGGCGATCTCCGCGGCGGGCAGATCGAGGCGCGCGAGGTTGGCCAGGTGCTGGACCTGTTTCTCGCTGATGGGCATGGCGGCACCCTAGCGGTCCGAGAAAAAATGCAGCATGCGGGAGTAGCGCAGATCGTGGTGTCGAACGTAGCGCCGACTTCAGTCGGCACGGCCGGCGGACTTCAGTCCGCCGAGGTGGCCAGTTTCCGCAGGTCCTCGCGTATCCAAACTCCATCCCAATCATCGCCCAGGCCCGCTCGTACCGGGTTGGTGGCGATATAGCGCAGTGCGGCGATCATGTGCGCATCGTCGCGGATGAATCGGTCGTAGTATTCGCGTTGCCAGATCGTCCCTGTGCCGCCACGCAGCCGGTTGATGGTGCGGGCCGAGGCTCCCTTCCAGCCCTGGACGGTGATGCCCAACGCAGCGCCAGTCGTCTGGACAAGGGCATGCACATGGTTGGGCATGATGGCATAGGCCAGCAGGTCGTAGCGGGTGCCGTCATGGAGCCGGAGGGTGTCCATGACAGCCGAACGCATGTGCGGATCGCGTAGCAGGCACGAGCCATGGCTGGCATCCAGCCACTGATTGACGTGTTCGCGCAGCAGCGCCTCCTGGCGTTCCGGCATGGTGCCGGGGTGCTGTTCCTGCACATATCGATGCAGGCGGTCGAGAGCCTCGGCGGGTAGGGCGTCAGCCAGGCGGAAGGTGATCGCCTGGGTCAGGCCGGCGAAGTCGGCATGCGGCAGGTGGCCACGGGTGCGCCAACCGCGGTGGATGGGCATACGGGCAGGCTATGCAGGACGACGGCGGACTGAAGTCCGCCGGCCGTGCCGACTGAAGTCGGCGCTACGTTCGGCGCAACGTTCGGCGTCAGGCCTTCGCCAGGGTGAAGCGCACCGCGTGGCCGTTGACGTCGGCGGTCTGGGCGCCGTCGCCGGGGGCGAAGGCGGTGGCCAGCACCTCGTCGGCGATGTAGGCGGCGTGGGCGGTGATGGCGGCCGACAGCTCGGTCGAATCGCTCGCCCAGCTCACGCGGATGCGGTCGCTGATGTCCAGGCCGGCGTCCTTGCGCGCCTGCTGCAGGATGCTGACGAACTCGCGGGCGTGGCCTTCGGCGACCAGCTCGGGGGTGGTGGCGGTGTCCAGCGCCACCGACACGGCGCCGGCGCTGGCGACCACGCTGCCCGCCTTGGGCTGGCGCTGCAGCAGCAGGTCGGCGGCGCCGATGGCGACGCCGGCGATGTCGACCGTGCGGCCGGCCTCGACCTCGGCGACCTCGGCGAAGGACCACTTCGCCAGGGCGGCGCCGATGTCCTTCAGCTTGGCGCCGGCGCGGGCGCGCAAGGCGGCGAAGTTGGGCTTCACCGCGATGGCGCAGAAGGCGGCCTCGTCCTCGGACACCGCCAGATGCTTCACGTTCAACTCCAGGCAGATCTGCGCCGAGAAGCGCTGCGCCGCGGCGCGCACCGCCGGGTCGCGCGAGACCACGGTCAGCACCGCCAGGGGCTGGCGCACCTTCAGCTTGGCGTCCTCGCGCAGCTTGCGGCCCAGCGAGGCGACGCTGAAGGCGACGGCGATGTCGCGTTCCAGCTGTGCGTCGATGAGGGCGGCGTCCGGACGCGGGTAGTCGCACCAGTGCACGCTGGCCGGGGCGGCCGGATCGACCGGACGGACCAGGCGCTGGTGCACCTCCTCGGTGAGGAAGGGCATGAAGGGGGCCAGCACCTTGGCGAAGGTGGTCAGCACCTCGTAGAGGGTGGCGAAGGCGTCGGCCTGGCTGAGGCGGTCGGTGCCCTTCCAGAAGCGTGCGCGGGTGTAGCGGATGTAGCCGTTGGTGAGGTCGTCGATGAAGGTGCACAGGCGAGGCACCACGTTGTAGAGGCGGTAGCCCTCCATCTCGGCGTTCACGTCGCGGATCAGCGACTGCAGGCTGGAGAGGATCCAGCGGTCGAAGGGGGCGCGGTCGGCGACCGGGCGGGCGTTCCACGTCCGCGGGTCGTAGGCGTCGGCTTCGGCGTAGGTGGTGAAGAACGACAGCGCGTTCCAGTAGGGCAGCACCACCGTGCGTACGATCTCCTTCAGGCCGGCCTCGGAGAAGCGCAGCGGCTCGGCGCGCACCACCGGGCTGTCGATGAGGTAGGCGCGCAGGGCGTCGGCGCCGTACTGGTCGAGCACCAGGTTGGGGTCGGGGTAGTTCTTCTTCGACTTCGACATCTTGGCGCCGTCCTCGGCCAGGATCAGGCCGTTGACGACGACGTTCTGGAACGAGGGCTTGCCGAAGAGGGCGGTCGAGAGGACCAGCAGGGTGTAGAACCAGCCGCGGGTCTGGTCGAGGCCCTCGGCGATGAACTGCGCCGGGAAGGTCGCCTCGAAGGCGGACTTGGCCTCGAAGGGGTAGTGCTTCTGGCCGTAGGGCATGGCGCCGGATTCGAACCAGCAGTCCAGCACCTCGGGGGTGCGGCGGTAGGTCTTGCCGTCCTTCCGGATCTCGATGCGGTCGATGAAGTGCTTGTGCAGGTCGGCGACCTTCTGACCCGACAGCTGCTCCAGCTCGGCGACCGAGCCGACGCAGATCATGTCGTTCTGGTCGGCGACGTTGACCCACACCGGGATGCAGCTGCCCCAGAAGCGGTTGCGGCTGATGTTCCAGTCCTTCGCCTCCTTCAGCCAGTTGCCGAAGCGGTTGGCGCCGACCGCCTCGGGGATCCAGCGGATCTGCTGGTTGTTGGCGACCAGCTTGTCGCGCATGTCCTCGACGCGGACGTACCACGCCTCGATGGCGCGGTAGATCAGCGGGGTGTCGGTGCGCTCGCAGAAGGGGTAGCTGTGGACGATGGTCGCCTGGTGGACCAGCTTCCCCTCGTCCTTGAGGCGCTTGATGATGTCCTTGTCGCAGTCCTTGCAGAAGCGGCCGGCGTACTCGGGCACGCTGGGCAGGAAGGCGGCCTGCTCGTCGAGGAGGTCGCCGAGGTCGACGGCGGAGCTGCCGGCCTTGCGCCCCGCCAGCGCCGCCTGGATGTCGGCGACGTTGATGCGCATGGTCGCGGGCGGGCTGATGATGCCCTGCGCGCGCGCGACGCGGTAGTCGTCCTCGCCGTAGGCGGGGGCGATGTGGACGATGCCGGTGCCGTCGCCGGTCGAGACGAAGCCGTCGGCGATGACGCGGAAGGCGCCGGCGCGTCCGGCGTGGTAGGGGAAGAGCGGCTCGTAGCGGGTGCCGACCAGGGTCTTGCCCTGCACCTCCTCCAGCACGCGGTACTGCTCGGGCTTCTTGTAGATCGCGGCCAGACGGTCCTTGGCGACCAGGTAGACGTCGGTGGTGGCGGCGTCCTCGACCCAGCAGTAGGCGATCTCGGGGCCGACGCACAGCGCCAGGTTGGCGGGCAGGGTCCACGGGGTGGTGGTCCAGGCCAGGATGTAGCGCTTGGCCTCGCCCTGCACCTTGAAGCGGATGGTGATCGCCGGGTCCTGCACGTCCTTGTAGTTGTTGCCGGCCTCGAAGTTCGACAGCGGCGTGGTCAGCTTCCAGCTGTAGGGCATGATGCGGTGGGCCTTGTAGACCCGGCCCTGGTCCCACAGCTGCTTGAACACCCACCACACCGACTCCATGAACGGCAGGTCCATGGTCTTGTAGTCGCGGTCGAAATCGACCCAGCGGCCCATGCGCGTGACCGTCTTGCGCCACTCGCCGACGTAGGTCTGCACCATGCTGCGGCACTGCTCGTTGAAGCGGTCGATGCCGTTGGCGCGGATCTCCGGCGCGCCGGCCCAGCCCAGCTCCTTCTGCGCCAGGTTCTCGATCGGCAGGCCGTGGCAGTCCCAGCCGAAGCGGCGCTCGACGTGGTGCCCGCGCATGCTCCAGAAGCGCGGCACGATGTCCTTGATGGTGCCGGCCAGCAGGTGGCCGTAGTGCGGCGTGCCAGTGGCGAAGGGGGGGCCGTCGTAGAACACGAACTCCGGCGCACCCGCGGCCTTGCGCCGGCGGTTGGACTCGTGGAAGGCGTCCAGCTCCTTCCACAGCGCGAGGATGCGCTCCTCGACCTCGGGGAGGCGGACCTGGGCGGGGACTTTGGCGAACGTGCTCATGGGAGGGCGGGCAGGTTAGGGGCCGTCGCCCAGGTCCAAGCGGCAGCGGGCCGCTGGCATCGGCCGTAGAACCGGGATGCTGCCGCCGATGCGCTGGTCCGTCCTCCTGCTGCTCGCGGCCCTGGCCGCCGGTCTGGACCTGCCGCCCAGCCCTGCCGATGTGCCGGGCGTGCGCATCTGGCCGCCACCCGCCTTCACCCACTGGCCTGCCATCGCCTATCCCGACGAGAACCGCAACGCCGCCGTTGGCCTGCCGGTGCGCACGCGGGGCGCCAAGGCCGCCTGGGGCTGGGTGGGCGGCGCGGACATCCCGCTGCGGCTGCCCGACGATGTCGACCAGACCAGCGGTCTCGTCGACCTCGCCCTGACGCCCGGCCAGCGCATCCTGCGGGTGGCGCTGCCCGAGGGCGAGACCCGCCTGCCCCTGCGCGTCGAGCCCGCCGCGGCCCCCGCCTGGGGCATCGTCCGCCTGGTCGACGGCTACCCGGTCGATCAGGCCGGGGTGCCGGTGGTGCTGCTCGCCAGCCGCCCGCAGCCCGCCCGCGAACGCACCTGGGCCCTGCTGCGCGCCGATCTCCCCCGTCCATCCGGTCGTCCGCTGCTGGTGGGAGATCCCCTCCAGGCCCTGCACGAGAGCCCCTGGGACGGGTTGGACGCCGAGAACCGGCCCGCCACCGACCTGATCAAGCCGCACCACGCCTGCCTGGTCGCCCTGGCCCGCCTGCCGGAGCCGCTGCCGCGCACCATCATTTGGTGCCCGGGCAGCGGAGCGATCCGCTCCGGCGAGGCGGATCCCGAGGAGGTGCGCCTGCTGGGTGCCGTGCGCGAGCACTGCGCCGCACGTGGCGGCATGCCGCTGCTGGTGCTGGCGCTGCCGCCGCGTCCGATCGAGGAGCGCCTGGCGGCGGCCCATGACGCCCGGCGCGAGGCCCTGGTGGCCGAAGCCGACCGCACCGGCTGGCGCATCCTCGACCTGGCCCGGGCCGCCGGCGATCCCGAGCAGGCCAACCGCATCGGGGACAACGTGTACACCGCCTACCCCACCGGCGAGGCGCTGCGGAACATGCGCGAGATGCTGCGGGCGGCAGTGGCGAAGTGAATGTCATTGCCCACCCTCCCCGGGGTTGGGGGTTGGGGGGTGCAATCTCCGTATTTCGAACCCCCAGGGGCAATGCGCTGCAATCTCCGGACCCCCAGGGGCAATGCGCCGCAATCTCTGACCCCCCGGGGGCAATGCGCTGCAATCTCCATGCGCCGCAATGCCCAGGCCTTGCCGGTCCCTTCCTGTGCCGTAGCGTCCAGCCCATGCGCCACCTGCCCGTCATCGCCCTCGCCTCCCTGTCCGTCGTCGCCCTCGCTTCGACCGGCTGCAAGGAGCGCTCCAACATGCGCGAGCTGCCCGACCGTGGCGGTCACGCCTACCGCACCGCCGGCGCCGAGCGCCCGCTGCCCTCGGGCGCGAAGTTCCCCTACGGCGACGAGCAGATCATCACCGTGCAGCAGGGCGACAATCTCAAGGTGCTGGCGAAGAAGCACAACGTCAGCGAGGGCTGGCTGATCCGCCGCAACGACCTGCAGAGCAACACGCTCGAGGCCGGCTCGACCCTGATCGTGCCCAAGGCGAAGTGACCCGGCTGTCGGGCCGCCTGCTGCTGGCCACCGGCAACGCGCACAAGCTGCGCGAGGTCGTGGAGATCCTTGCGCCATTCGGCATCGACGTCCTGCCGCCGGCCGCGGTCGGCTACCGTCCTGACGTGATCGAGGACGGCGACACCTTCGAGGCCAACGCGATCAAGAAGGCGGTGGCCGGCCTGGCCGCCACCGGCCTGCCCACCCTGGCCGACGACAGCGGCATCGAGGCGCGCGCCCTGGGCTGGCGTCCGGGGGTGATCAGCGCCCGCTACGCCGGCGAGCCCTGCGACGACGCCGCCAACAACCGCAAGCTGTGCGCCGAGCTGGCCGGCCACGCCGACAAGTACGTGCAATACCGCTGCGTCATCGCCCTCTCCCGTCCAGGAGAGGCGCCGCTGACCTGGTCTGGCGTCTTCCCCGGCCAGCACGTCGCGCAGTCGCGCGGCGAGGGCGGCTTCGGCTACGATCCCTACGTGCTGGTGCCCGAGCTGGGCCGCACCGTCGCCGAGCTGTCCAGCGCCGACAAGCACGCCCGCAGCCACCGCGGCCAGGCCCTGCGCGCCTTCGTCGCCTGGCTGACCGCCGGCTGAGCGGCCATGCGCCTCCGCAGCAGGCTGGCGGTCGCGCTGGTGGCGGCGCACCTGCTGTTGATCGCGGTGGTCGCGATGCTGGCCTGGCGCTGGGTCGACCAGGCCCTGCGCGCGCAGGCCGAGGACAGCGCCCGCTCGGTGGGGCGCGTGCTGGCGCGCGGCGGCTTCAGCACCGACGAGCATGTCCTCTCGCGCATGCGCGAGCTGTCCGGCCACGACTTCCGCATCCTCGACGGCCTGGTCGCTGCGCGCGAAGGATGGATCGTGGTCAGCGAGGGGCCGGTATCGGTCGAGGTCGACTACCGCACGCCGCGCTATGCCGCGGCGCGGCGCACCCTCCTGGTGGCGACGTTCGCGGTCGCGGCGCTGGGCAGCATCGCCTTCGCGGTGGTGGCATGGCTGCTCGCGCGCCGCTTCGCCCGGCCGATCGAGGATCTCTCCGCCAGCGCCCGCGCTCTCGGCGGCGATCTCGCCGTGCCGGTGCCGCAGATCGGGGTCGGCGAGGTGGCCGGCCTCG
>JAFLCQ010000163.1 GCA_017302815.1 Planctomycetota bacterium | reverse complement strand
GCAGGCGCCGGAGCGCGCGAGCAGGCCGCCGCGCTCGGGCGAGGCCGGCTCCAGCTCGGCCAGGCGGCGCTCCAGCTCGGCCAGCGCCTCATGGTAGCGGCCCTGGTTGAAGTAGAGATCGGCCAGCTGGTCGCTCTCGCCGGCGTCCAGGGCCTGGCGGCGCAGCGCCTGCTGGCTGGCCGAGGCGCGCTTGAGGTCCTCGCGACGGACGAAGAAGAGGTGGCGGAAGCGGTGCAGCGACGCCGACAGGCCGTGGCGGGTGGTGGCGTCCTCGAGCACGCGCTCGGCCGCGTCGACCTCGCCGGCGCACTCCAGGGCCGAGGCGAAGCCGAGCGAGGTCCACAGGTCGGTGGGCTGCCGGCGGTGGACATCCTGGTAGCGGCGTGCGGCATCGCGGAAGCGGCGCTGCCGCATCAGCTCCTCCGCCTCCTGGATCAGGCGGTCATCCGGACTGTCATCGCGCTCGTCGGCCATCGTCCGCCAGCCTAGGACGGCGACCGGCCTGCCAAGCCCCGTGCGCGAGCGACCTTCGGCGTCACCAGGCGCCCTCGAAGACGCTCACCGCCTCGCCGGTCATGCGCACCTCGGCGTCGTCGGCCGGCCAGGCGATGCGCAGATCGCCGCCGTCCAGGCGCACGATGACCTCGCGGGCGGCGATGCCGCGATCGATGATCCAGGCCACGGTGACGGCGCAGGCACCGGTGCCGCAGGCCAGGGTGATGCCGCTGCCACGCTCCCAGGTGCGCTGGCGGATCACCGGCAGGCCGCCCTCGTCGGGCAGGCGGGCGGTGAACTCGACGTTGGTGCGGCGGGGGAAGACCGGGTCGTGCTCGATGCGCGGCCCGACCTCGGCGACCGGGAAGGCGTCCGGATCGGGCACCACCGCGACCGCATGCGGATTGCCCATGCCCACCGCGCGCAGGCGCAGGCCCTGGCGCTCCAGCACCAGGTCTGGTCCGGGCAGGGCCACCGGCACCTGCGCCGGCAACAGGCGTGGCCGGCCCATGGACACGCTCGCGCCATCGCAGCCACCACCGGCGGCGAAGCGCAGCTCGACGCGCAGCAGTCCGGCCCCGGTCTCGACCCGCGGCGCGCGGTTGCCGCCCAGGCGACCATGGTCCCAGGCCAGCTTGGCGGCGCAGCGGATGCCGTTGCCGCACATCTCGCTCTCGCTGCCGTCGGCGTTCCACATGCGCATGCGCGCATCGCCGCCGTCCCGCCCCGGCCCGATGACGATGAGGCCGTCGGCGCCGATGCCGCGATGGCGGTCGCTGACCGCCATCGCCAGGGCGGGGATGTCCGCCGGCAGGCTCTCGGACCAGGCGTCGACATAGACGTAGTCGTTGCCGCAGCCGTGCATTTTCGTGAAGCGCATATCCGTTCCGTTCCCCACTGCGTTGCAGGGTACGATGCCCTGCCGGCGGCGCCACCAGGCGCGCCCGGCCGTTGTCCCCGCTCGGGCCGCCGCCAGCATCGTCGGCATGGCATCCACGCCGGCGACGGTCCCGTTACGCCTGCTCCGCCAGGCGGTGGCCTACCGCACCCTGGGCGGCGGCCAGGGGATGCGCATCGGCACCGGCTTCCTGCTCAAGTCCGGTCGCAGCGAGGACATCCCCTGGCGACGCCTGCCGACCTACTCCGCGGTGTGGTGCCTGCGCGGCTCAGGCACGTACATCGATGAGCACCGGCGACGGCATCCGGTGCGCGCCGGCTCGCTGTTCCACCGCTTCCACGATCGCCCCAATGGCAGCGTCCTCGATCCGGCCAGCCATTGGGCCGAGGTCTTCATCGTGCTGCCGGCCGGGATCGTCGACACCATGATGGGGGCGGGCGTCATCGATCCGCGCCGGCCGGTGGTCGAGCCGGGCATCGATCTCGCCATCCTCGCCGACCTCGACGCGCTGCGCGAAGAGCTGCTGGCCGCCGGCGAAAGCGACCTGCCACGGCTGATGGCCCGCCTCACCGAGATCCTGGCCTGCGTGCTGGCCCGCGACGGCCACGTCGGCGAATCGCCGCGGCGACGGCTGATGGACACGGCCTGCCGCCGCCTCGGCGATGAGCCGCGCTGCGACCTGCGGCGCCTCGCCCGCGAGCTCGGACTCAGCTACGAACGCTTCCGCAAGGTCTTCCGCGAGACCACCGGCGTCTCGCCCGCTGCCTACCGCATCCGCCGGCGCATCGACCGCGCGCGCCGCCTGCTGGTGGTCGATGCCCGGCCGCTGGCGGCGATAGCCGACGAGCTGGGCTATGCCAACGCCTTCGCATTCTCGGTGCAGTTCAAGCGCCAGGTCGGCGAATCGCCCGAGGCCTACCGCCAGCGCCACTGATCCGCCCATGCAGGACATGGTGGTGACCATTCCTGACATGTCGCCTCGCCGTATGGCGGTGAATAACGCACAGCATACGGAGGCGACATGACCACGAGCAGCATCCCCACCCTGCGCTGGGGCATCATCGGAGCCGGCGGCATCGCCCGCAAGTTCGCCAAGGCGATGCCCAAGGCCCGCCACGGTCGCGTCATCGCGGTTGCCAGCCGCGATCAGACCAAGGCCGCAGCCTTCGCCAGCGAACATGCGCCAGGCGCGCAGGCGCATGGCTCCTACGAGGCGCTGCTCGCCGATCCCGGCGTCGACGCGGTGTACATCGCCACCCCGCATCCCTTGCATGCGCGCTGGGCCATCGCCGCCTGCACCGCCGGCAAGCACGTGCTGTGCGAGAAGCCGCTGGCGATGAACGCCTGGGAGGTCGAGGCGATGCAGCAGGCGGCGCGCGAGCACGGCGTGTTCCTGATGGAAGCCTACATGTACCGCTGCCACCCGCAGACCGCGCGGGTGCTGGAGCTGGTTCGCTCCGGCCTCATCGGCGAGGTGCGCGCGATCCGGGCCTCCTTCGGCTTCCGCTGCGGCGACAACCCCGAGGGGCGGCTGCTCGCGGCCGACCTCGGCGGCGGCGGCATCCTCGATGTCGGCGGCTATCCCGTCAGCTTCGCCCGCCTGGTCGCCGGCGCCGCCCTGGGCTGCGGGATCGCCGAACCGCTGAGCGTCTCCGGAGCCGGGCACATCGGCGCGACCGGGGTGGACGAGCACGCCTCGGCGGTCCTCGGCTTCGCCGGCGGCATCGTCGCCGAGGTCGCCACCGGCGTGCGCCTCAACCGCGAGAACGACGCCACCATCGTCGGCACCCAGGGGACCATCCACCTCGACCATCCCTGGACCCACCATCCCAAGCCCGCCGCGCGCATCGAGATCCGCCGCCAGGGCGAGGAGCCGCGCAGCGAGCCGGTCGGCGATGCGGTGGATGCCTACGCCTGCGAAATCGATGTGGTCGCGACCTGCGTCGCCCAGGGCAGCCAGGAGGCCGCCGCACCGGCGATGTCGTGGAGCGATTCGCTCGGCCAGGCGCGCACCCTCGACCGCTGGCGCGAGGCGATCGGCCTCACCTATCCCTGCGAGAAGCCGGCTGGCAACGCGCCCGTGCGCGGTGGCGCCCTGCGCGTGCTGCCGTCCTCCGCCAAGCGTCCGGCCATGCCCTACGGCCGCATCCCCGGCCTGGACAAGCCGGTCTCGCGCCTGGTGCTGGGCTGCGACAACCAGCGCGACATCCGCCATGGCTCGGCGGTGTGGGACGACTGGTTCGAGCGCGGCGGCAACGCCTTCGACACCGCCTACATCTACGCCGGCGGCGAGATCGAGAAGAACCTCGGTCTGTGGATGCAGGCCCGCGGGGTGCGCGAGCAGGCGGTGGTCCTGGTCAAGGGCGCCCACACCCCGGACTGCCTGCCCGAGCGCATCGGCCAGCAGCTGGCGGTATCGCTCGATCGCCTGCGCACCGGCTACGCCGACGTCTACCTCATGCACCGCGACAACCCGGCGGTGCCGGTGGGCGAGTTCGTCGACGCCCTCGACGCCGAGGCGCGCGCCGGGCGTATCCGCGCCTTCGGCGGCTCGAACTGGAGCATGGAGCGCCTGGCGGCCGCCAACGCTTATGCCGTCGCCAACGGCAAACACGCCTTCACCGCCCTGTCCAACCAGCTGTCGCTGGCGCGCATGGTGGCGCCGGTGTGGGCAGGCTGCATCTCAGCCGGCGACCAGGCCAGCCGCGCCGCCCTAGCGGCCTCGGGCGTCGCCCTGCTGCCGTGGTCGTCGCAGGCGCGCGGCTTCTTCCTGCGCGGCGATCCGGCCTTCACCGGCGACGCGGAACTCGCCCGCTGCTGGTACTGCCCGGAGAACTTCGCCCGCCTGGAGCGCACCCGCGAGCTGGCAGCGGCGCGTGGCGTGCTGCCCATCCACATCGCCCTGGCCTGGGTCCTGCGCCAGCCCTTCCCGACCTTCCCCCTCATCGGACCGCGCACGATCGCCGAGGTCGCCAGCTGCTGCGCCGGCTTGGCGGTGGAGCTGAGCGCGGCCGACGCCGCCTACCTCGAGCACGGGGCGGCGGCGCAGGCGCAGGGCGGCTGACCTGGCGTCCGGCGCGGCCGGACACGCGTGTCCGTATGGCGGACACCGATTGCACTGGGCACGGATGCCATCTCCGGCGACACCTGGGGCATGGAACAGCAGATCCTCTTCCCCTTCGCCGAATACTGGTGGTTCTACGGCGGCTTCACCGCCCTGGTGCTTGCCGTCCTCGCCCTGGATCTGGGCGTGCTGCATCGCGAGCCGCGCGTGCAGACCCTGCGCGAGTCCGCCACCTGGAGCGCTGCCTGGGTCGTCTTCGCCCTGCTGGTCGGTCTGGGCCTGTGGCAGTACGCGCACTGGCGGCTGCCGCAGGTGCCTGCGCTGGCCGGGGCCGACCATGCCGCCCTGGCCGACACGGTGGGCATGGAATACCTCGCCGGCTACGTCGTCGAGAAGGCCCTGGCGGTCGACAACATCTTCGTCATCGCCATGGTCTTCGCCTACTTCCGCATCCCGGCCCACCTGCAGCACCGGGTGCTGTTCTACGGCATCATCGGCGCGCTGCTCTTCCGGGCGCTCTTCATCGCCCTCGGCGCGGTCCTGCTGCAGTACCAGTGGATCGTGCTGGCCGCCGGCGCCTTCCTCATCCTCACCGGCGTGAAGATGGCCATCGTCGGCGACGGCAACGCAGATCCCGGCCGCAACCCCCTGCTGCGGCTGCTGCGGCGGCTGATGCCCATCACCCCCGAGCTGCACGGCCAGAGCTTCGCCGTACGAGTGGATGGGCGCTGGATGGCGACGCCGCTGCTGCTGTGCCTCGCCCTGGTCGAGTTCAGCGACATCATCTTCGCCATCGACTCGGTGCCGGCGATCTTCGCCCTCACCGACGAGCCGCTGATCGTCTTCACCTCGAACATCTGCGCCATCCTCGGCCTGCGCGCGATGTACTTCCTGCTGGCGGGGGTGATGGACCGCTTCCACCTGCTGAAGTACGGCCTGGCGCTGATCCTGGTCTTCGTCGGCCTGAAGATGGTGTGGCTGAACGACGCCTTCGGCGGCAAGTTCCCCATCGTCTGGAGCCTGGGCATCATCGGCGGCATCCTCGCCGCCGCGATCCTCGCCTCGCTGTGGATCCGCCCGCGTCAGAGCGCGGCGACCGCCCCGGCCATCACCGACTCGGCGAAGTAGGATGAGCGCACATAGGGCCCGGCGGCGACATAGCGGAAGCCCAGCTCGCGGCCCCAGTCCTCGTACCGGCTGAAGGTCTCGGGCGGGACGAAGCGGATGATGTCGTGGTGCTGCAGGGACGGCCGCAGGTACTGGCCGATGGTCATGATGTCGCAGCCGACCTCGCGCAGATCGATCATGATCTGCCGCACCTCGTCGTCGGTCTCGCCCAGGCCGACCATGATCCCGCTCTTGGTCAGCATGGCCGGCTGCAGCTGCTTGAGCCGCTTCAGCAGCTCCAGCGAACGCGTGTAGCGGGCCTGCGGACGCACCGTCGGGTAGAGGCGGCCGATGGTCTCGAGATTGTGGTTGTAGACATCGGGCCGCGACGCGGCGGCGACCGCCAGGGCGTCCCAGTTGCCGCAGAAGTCCGGGGTCAGGATCTCGATCAGGGTGCCGGGGCAGCGCGCGCGGATGGCGGAGACGGTGGCGGCGAAGTGGGCGGCGCCGCCGTCCGGCAGGTCGTCGCGGTTGACGCTGGTGACCACCGCGAACCTGAGGCCGAGCTCGGCGATGGCGGCGGCGGTGCGCTCGGGCTCGGTGGGATCCAGGGCCGGCGGCTTCTTGACGTAGGCGACGTCGCAGAAGGTGCAGGTGCGGGTGCAGGCCTCGCCCATCAGCATGAAGGTGGCGGCCTTCTTGCTCCAGCACTCCTGCCGGTTGGGGCAGGTCGCCTCCTCGCACACGGTGACCAGGCCGTGCTTGCGCACCACCGCGTCGGTCGCCGCGCTTTCGGCGTTGGCGGGCAGGCTGCGCTTGAACCAGCCGGGCAGGCGCTGGCGGGTCGGGCTGACGGGGATGACGGGCATCCCCGCAGGTGTAGCCGCCGGGACGCCAGGGGAACCTTCAGCCCTCCGCCTGCTGCACCCGCCGGAAGCTGCCGGTGGCGGTGAGGTCGGGCACCGGACCCACGCCATGGTTGACCTTGACCTTCTCGCCCAGGGCCCGGCGCCACAGGGCGACCAGGAAGCCGACGTCGTAGCCGGCGTCATGGCGGTGGCTGGCGGTCCGGCGCAGATCCTCCTTGGCCGTCTCCAGCCGGGCCTGGCCCTGCCACATCATCTCGTTCGCCCGCAGCATCGCCCCGACCAGCAGGTCGTCGGCGTGGTCGATGCGGAAGGGCATCTGCCGACCAAGCGCCCCATAGAGGGTGCCGATCCAGGCGGAGTCGAAGTCGGGAGCGTCACTGAAGGCCAGGGCCCCGCGCAGATCGAGGGCCAGGCGCGCCTCGGCCTCGGCGGGGGGCAGCCCCTCGCGCATGAGCCGCTCGCGGCTGATGCCGTGCACGCGCTCGGCCTCGGGGCTCCAATGCGTCCATGTCGGATCGGGCCGGATGAGGACGCTGCGGATCTCGCCCTGGTTGTCGCACCAGGCGATGGACACTGGCCAGGATCCCGGGCCGAAGCCAGAGGCCTCGACATCAATGAAGCAGGGGTACCACTCGATCACGGCGATAGTTGGATCGCGCCTGGCAAGCCAGGCAAGTGCGCATGGCGCAGCAGTCTACGCCTGATGCTACGGTTCGCGCTTGGCCGTCGGGCAGTGCTCGCAGCCGCAGCCGCCCTTGGCGCGCAGGCGGCGCCACGCCATCCAGCCCACCCACAGGAGACAGGCCGCGACGACCGCGATGGCGATGATGTCATCTGGCTTCATGAGAGGCATTCTCATCAGCAAGCTCGGCGAGCAAGCCCCGATGCGCCTCCGGCGCGGCGGCGAGGAAGGGCACCTTGGCCCCGGCGTAGCCGGCCAAATCGATGGGGAAGACCGGACGTCCGGCGAGATCGGTGACCACGCCGCCGGCCTCGATCACCACCGCGGCGGCGGCGGCGAGGTCCCACAGCTTGCCGTGGATGGTGATCGCGCCGTGCGCGACACCCGCGCCCACCTGCACCGCCTCCAGCGCGGCGGATCCCAGCATGCGCAGCTTCCACACCTGCTTCGTCCAGCGCAGGAACCACGGCGGCAGCGATCCGTCCGGGCGCACCAGGTTGCAGGTCAGCATGACCAGACTGCGGTCGGACAGCCCGCCCGGCGCGCAGCGCACGGGCCGCTCGTCGGCCCAGGCCCCCTCGCCGCGGGCGGCGGCGT
>JAFLCQ010000162.1 GCA_017302815.1 Planctomycetota bacterium | reverse complement strand
GCCGGGGCGCCCAGGGCGGAGCGCGGCGTGGCGTAGGGAGCCGGGGTGCGCTGGATCCGGCGGGTGATGCGGGTCGTCTCGGGATTCTGCACCGGGACGGTCACCAGGCGGCCTGGTCGCGGGGTGCGCGAAGTGCCCGCGTTCTGCACCAGGGCGGCAGCGCATGACCGGTGATCCGGCCAGCGCAAGGCGGCTTCGAAGGCGAGCATGCGCATGAGCACGGCGGACAGGGCTTCGCCGACGCCGGCGGCCGCGCGATGCAGCGGCAGCGGACGGCCGGCGCGCATCGCCTCGAGCAGCGCCAGCGGCGAGGCGCCTGCCCAGGGCCGTTGCCCCGACATGGCGAGATAGCCGGTGACCCCGAGGCCGAACTGGTCGGCGCGATGGTCGATGGCCGAGCCCAGCCACTGCTCCGGAGGCATGTAGGCGGGCGTGCCGACGATGCGCCCGTCGGAGACGTCCGACCACCGGCTGCGCGCCAGGCCGAGATCGATCAGCTTCACCTGGCCGTCGCGACCGATCATGATGTTGTCCGGCTTCACATCGCGATGCACCAGCCCGGCATCGGCCAGGGCCGCCAGGGCGTCGAGGACCCGGACCATCACCCGCACGGCCTCGTCGGGCGGCAGCACCAGGCGGTCGGCCAGGACCTGGCTGAGGGTGCTGCCCTCGACCAGCTCGACCGCGAGGTAATGGCAGCCTTCGCACATCCCGGCGTCGTAGACCTGGACCACCCCGGGATGGCGGATCGCGGCCGCGCAGCGGGCCTCCTGCTCGAAGCGGGCGCGGAACCCGGAATCGGATGCCTCGGGCCGGAGCAGCTTGAGCGCCACCGGCAGGTCCAGGGCGATGCGGACGGCGCGGTAGACGCTGCCGGTCGCGCCATGCCCGAGCAGCCCCTCGATGCGGTAGCCGGCGACGGTCGTTCCTATGCGCGGATCCGGCGCATCCTCGGCTGGACGGAGGGGTGGCATCGGACGCGGTCGCGTCCCCACCCTGATGGGCGCCAGGCAGGCAGGCAACCGGCATCCCGGCCGCAGCGGCTGAATTGTTTTGCACCGGCAGGAGCATTCCCAGGACGGACGGTGCCGTCGACAGCGACGCGGATGCCGCCACCATCGTAGGCCAGACATGCAGGACGAGCTCCTCCGCGGCCTCAACATCGCCAGCGTGGCGGCGATCGCCGCCGGCGCGGTGGTGGCCAGCCGCCACCGCCGGCCCGACATCATCGGCGCCTACATCATCGCCGCCGCCACCGCCCTGGGCGGCGGCGTCATCCGCGACGCCATCCTCGGCATCCCGGCGCAGGGTCCGCGCGATCCCATCGTGCTGCTGACCATCTTCATCGCCGCCACCGCGGCGATGCTGCTGCCGCGTGCGCTGGCGCGCTGGACGACGGTGGTCGACGTCCTCGACGCCATCGGCATCGGCCTGTTCAACGCCGCCGGCATGGCCATCGCCTGGGCCGAAGGCGCGCATCCGGCGCTGGTGCTGCTGCTGGGCTCGGTCACCGCCGCCGGCGGCGGGGTGATCCGCGATGTCCTGCTGGGACGCATGCCCACCGTGATGCAGCAGTCCACCCTGTTCATCACCGCCTGCCTGATCGGCGGCGGTTGCGGCCTGGCCGCGCGGGCGGCCGGACTGGGCATGGACCTGGTCGGCATCCTGACCGTGGTCATCACCACCGGTGTGCGCCTGCTGGCCATGCGCTTCGGCTGGACCCTGGCGGCGCTGTGGGATCCCGAGGATCCGGCTCAGCCCTGAGCGGCGCGCCAGGCGCTGGGAGTGGTGCCGAGGACGGCGCGGAACTGCCGGCTGAACAGGAACTGCTCGCCGTAACCGTGACGACGGGCGACCGCGGCCACCGGCTCGTCGCCCGCCGCCAGCTCCTCGGCTGCGGCGCGGATGCGCTGCTCGACCAGCCAGCGCCGCAACGGCATGCCGCAGCTGACGCGGACCTGACGCGCCAGCGTCGCCGGCGCGATGCCCAGCTCGCGGGCCAGGGTGGCGCGATTCCAGCGTCGACGCGGATCGGCGTGGACCAATTGTAGCAGGCGCTCGCGGATCTGCGGCCCGAGACCGCCAGCCTCGGGGGCGGCCGCGCGCAGCCAGTCGGTCAGCAGCAGGATGAAAAGCGCGCGGATGCGTTCGTCGCGATGGAGGTCGACAGCGCGCCGCTCGCCCACCAGGGCGGCGAACCAGGCCGGGGCCGAGACGCCGAGCCGGCGCACCGGCGCGCCGCCGGGAGCTCCGGAATCCAATCTGAGGCGGAGTATGGTTTTGACGATCGGACGGCTGGCGACGAGGTGGTGCTCCTGGCCAGGCGCGATCCACAGCGCCTCGCCGGGCTCCAGGACAACCGGACGGCCTTCGACCGTGCCGGCGTAGGTTCCACGGTGGAGCAGCCAGATGAGATGGCAGTCCTGACGCCGGCCGGGTCCGAGGACTTCACGCGCCAGGGCGACCCGCGCCGCCGCCTGCAGCTGCGGCGGCCGGCTTGGATCGAGCAGGGCGGCGAGCGTGGCGGGCATGACGCCATCGTCAGCCCGGCCCACGCCCAGGGCAAGCCTCAGCTCACTTCTTGCAGCGCGAGCCGCAGGCCTTCTTCATCGGCTTGGCCTTCGTCACGGCCTTCTTCACGGTCTTCTTGGCGGCGGGCTTCTTCTTGGCAGGCATGGTCGATGCTCCAGGGTGAAGTGGGCACTATGGCGGAGCCAGGCCGGATCTCCAGTGCTCTTCCCCGTCGCGGTGGAACCCGCTGCGAGTGTGGCATGGCGGCGCGCGAGCCCACCATCCCGCCCCGCAGCATGAGCACCGCCGCCAAGGCCCGCATCCTCCTGGTCATCGCCTGCTTCGGCTGGGGCGTCGGCTTCCCGTTGATGAAGGCGGTGATGGCGGCGCAGACGCAGGCGACCGGCGCGTCCGGAAGCTGGGTGACGGCGCAGCTGCAGCTGCTGCGCTACGTCTGCGCCGGCGCCGTCCTCGCCGGCATGGCCTGGCTGGCCACCCGCCGGCTGCCCACGCGCGGCGAATGGACCCTGGGCGCGATCTGCGGCGCCGCCGGCGCGATCGGCATGCAGCTGCAGATCGACGCCCTCAACCGCGCCCCCGCCTCGACCGTCGGCTTCATCACCCAGTTCTACGTCCTGGTCATCCCGCTGGTGGCTGCGGTGCGCACGCGACGCGCGCCCGGCTGGCTGACCATCGCCAGCGTCATCCTCGCCCTCGCCGGCGTGGCGGTGCTGTCGGGCATGAGCCCGTCCGATCTGCGTCCGGGCGCGGGCGAGATGATGGTCCTGGCCGCTTCGGCGATCTTCACCGTGCAGATCATGGCGCTGGAGGAGCCGCGCTTCGCCGGCTGCAACGGCCTGCACATCACCGCTGCGATGTTCATGGTGATGGCGCTCCTCGCCCTGCCGCTGGTCGCCTGCACCGGTCCGGGCCTCGCCGGTCTGCCTGCCTGCCTGTCCGTCCCAGGCAGCGCCTGGCCGCTGGCGGCCATCGTGCTGGTCGGCACCTGCCTGCCCTACGCGATCATGAACCGCTGGCAGCGCGAAGTCAGCAGCACCGAGGCCGGGATCATCTACTGCAGCGAGGCGCTGTTCGCCGCCGCGGCCAGTCTGGTGCTGCCATCGCTGCTGGCGCGGATGCTCGGCGTGCCCTACGTCGACGAGACGCCGACGGTGACCATGGCGATCGGCGGCGGCCTGGTGATCGCCGGAGCGGTGCTGGTGCAGCTGCGGCGCCGCTCGTAAGTTTGTCATGACAATGATGGCGGGGCGGACAAGACCGCCGCCTGCCGCGGCGCATGCTCGCGGTCATGAGCACAGCCCCGCTGCCCGCCGCCGCCACCGACTGGCTGGAACCCATCCTCGCCGCCCTGCCCAGCGCCCGCGTCGCCGTCCTCGGCGACTGCTGCGTCGACGCCTACTGGTGGCTGGACGACGGCCCGCAGGAGACCTCGCTGGAGACCGGCCGCCCGGTCAACCACGTCGCCCGGCAGGTCTACAGCCTCGGCGGTGGCGCCAACGTCGCCGCCAACCTCGCTGCACTCGGCGCCCGCGTCGAGCTGGTCGGCCTCGCCGGTTCCGACCCCTTCGGCGCGGTGCTGCGACGCCTGGCCGCCGAGCAGGGCATCGGCACCACCGGACTGATCGAGGCCGGATCGGCCTGGCAGACCATGGTCTACGCCAAGCCGATCCGCGGCGGCACGGAAGGCGACCGCTTCGACTTCGGCGGCTGCAACCAGCTGCGGGCCGGAGCCATCGAGTCGGTCGGCGACGCCTTCGCCCGCGCTGCCGCGTCCGCCGCCGCCGTGGTCATCAACCAGCAGGTCGGCGGGGTGCTGGCGCATCCGGCGCTGATCCAGCGCATCAACGCCGTCATCGCCGCCAACCCGGGCGTGCGCTTCGTGGTCGATGCCCGCGCCGGGGCCGACCGCTTCCACGGCGCGGCGGTGAAGCTGAACGCCAGCGAGGCGGCCCGCCTGCTGGGCCGGCCGGCGCCGCAGACATCCCTGCCCGAGGACGAGGCGGCCGGACTGGCGCGCGAACTGCACCATCGCCTGGGCACCACCGTCTTCCTCACCCGCGGCGAACGCGGCCTGCTGGTCGCGGACGGCGGCACCATCACCGCCATTCCCGGCATCCAGTGCAGCGGTGCGGTCGATCCGGTCGGCGCCGGCGACACCATCGTCGCCGCCCTGGCCGCCGCCCTGGCGCTCGGAGTCGCGCCGCCGCAGGCGGCCCGCCTCGCCAACCTCGCTGCCGCCGTCACCGTGCGCAAGCTGCACACCACCGGCACGGCCAGCGCCTCGGAGATCCGCACCCTGGCCGCCAATGCCGACCACCTGCATGCCCCGGAGGTCGCCGAGGACGCGCGCCGCGCCCGCTTCCTGCCCGGCACGCTGATCGAGGTCGTGCGCGAGGTGTCCATCGCGCCGGGGCAGATCCGCCACGCCATCTTCGACCACGACGGCACCATCTCGACCCTACGCCAGGGCTGGGAGACGGTGATGGAACCGATGATGCTCCGCGCCGTGCTGGGTGCCCGCCACGACGACGCCCCGGCCGCGCTGTTCAGCGCGGTGCGGGCGGCGGTGCGCGAGCTGATCGACCGCACCACCGGCATCCAGACCCTGGCGCAAATGCAGGAGCTGATCGGCCTGGTGCGCCGCTTCGGCTGCGTGCCCGAAGCCGAGATCCTCGACAACCACGGCTACAAGCGCATCTACAACGACGCGCTGATGCTGCAGGTGCGCACGCGCACCGCCCGGCTGGAGAGCGGCGAGCTGGAACCCGGCGACTTCGAGATGAAGGGCGCCATCCGTCTGCTGAAGCGGCTGCATGCCCAGGGCGTGCGCCTGTACCTCGCCAGCGGAACCGACGAGGCCGACGTCAAAGCAGAAGCCGCGGTGATGGGTTATGCGGATCTGTTCACCGGCGGCATCTTCGGCGCGGTCGGCAACCTCGCGGTCGAGGCCAAACGCGATGTCATGGACCGCATCATGCGCCAGAACGGCATCGACGGCCGGGCGCTGCTGGTGGTCGGCGACGGTCCGGTCGAGATGCGCGAGGGCCGCCGGCGCGGCGCCCTGTGCATCGGCATCGCCAGCGACGAACCGCGCCGCTGGGGCCTCGACCCGGCCAAGCGCGCGCGCGTCATCCGCGCCGGGGCCGACCTGGTGGTCGGCGACTTCGCGCAGCAGCAGACCCTCCTCGCCCACATCGGCCTCGCCTGAAGGACATGACCATGGACCTCTCCCCCAAGATCCTCACCGCCACCCAGGCCCGCGCCGAGCGCGACCGCCTGCATGCCGCCGGCCGCAAGCTGGTCTTCACCAACGGCTGCTTCGACATCCTCCACCGCGGCCACGTCACCTACATGAACTTCGCCCGTGAGCAGGGCGACGCCCTGATCGTCGGGGTCAACAGCGACGCCTCGGTGAAGCGCAACAAGGGTGACCTGCGCCCGATCAACGCCCAGGACGACCGCGCCTACGTCCTCGCCTCGCTGCGCGCGGTCGACTACGTCGTCATCTTCGACGCCAAGGAGCCTAAGGACCTCATCGCCGAGATCCTGCCGCACGTGCTGGTGAAGGGGAAGGATTGGGCCCACTACGTCAGCGGCCGCGAGGTGGTCGAGGCCAATGGCGGCACGGTCGTGCTGGCCGACATGGTCGACGGCAAGTCGACCACCGGCACCATCGAGAAGGTCCTCAAGGCCTACGGCCCCGCAGCGCAGGAGGCGAAGTCGTGAGCCTCGCCGGACCCATCGTCGTCACCGGCGCCGCCGGCTTCATCGGCCGCAACATCGTCGCCGAGCTGAACCGCCGTGGACGCAGCGACATCGTCCTGGTCGACCATCTCGGCACCGACGAGCGCTGGTCCAACCTGGTCGGGCTGCGCTATGACGATCTCATCGACAGCGCCGACTTCCTCGCCCAGGTCAAGGCCGGAACCGCGGTCAAGGCCGGCACGGTGATCCACATGGGCGCCTGCAGCGCCACCACCGAGCGCGACGCCTCCTTCCTGCTCGAGAACAACTACCGCTACACCCGCACTCTCTGCGAATGGTGCCTGGCCCGTGGCGCCCGCTTCGTCTACGCCTCCAGCGCCGCCACCTACGGCGACGGCGCGCAGGGCTACTGCGACGAGGACCCGGTCACGACGACGCTGAAGCCGCTCAACATGTACGGCTACTCGAAGCATCTCTTCGACCTGTGGGCGCTGCAAAACGGCCTGCTCGGCCAGATCGTCGGTCTGAAGTTCTTCAATGTCTACGGCCCCTTCGAGGACCATAAGGGCGACATGCGCTCGGTGGTGCACAAGTCCTACGGCCGCATCAGCGCCGGCCAGGACGTCGAACTGTTCAAGTCCTACCACCCCGACTACAAGGACGGCGAGCAGCAGCGCGACTTCATCTACGTGCGCGACGTCGTCGATGTCACCCTGCACTTCAGCGCCCGCGGCACTCCCGGCGGGCTGTACAACTGCGGCACGGGCCAGGCGCGGTCGTGGATAGATCTGGCGCGGGCGCTGTACGCGGCGGTGGGCAAGCAGCCGCAGATCCGCCTCATCGACATGCCGCAGCAGCTGCGCGGCAAGTACCAGTACTTCACCCAGGCCGACACCGCCAAGCTGCGCCGTGCCGGCTACACCGCCCCCTTCACCAGCCTGGAGGACGGGGTGAAGGATTACGTCGCCACTCACCTCGCCATCCGCTGAGAAACGCATGCTCTTCCACAATGCCAGCGACGAACGCCTGCATCTGGTCCGCGCCGAGCAGGCGCTGAAGCGGCTGCGCCTGCGCCACGTCGCCGACTCGATGCCGCTTCAGGCGACGCTGGCGCTGGCGGAGGGGAGGCCGCTTTTCGCGCAGCGGCCGCAGGCCGGCATGCCGGTCGCCGAGGGCGCGGTGTGGGGGCGTGACTGGCAGACCGGCTGGTTCCACCTGACCGGAGCCGTGCCGGCGGATTGGGCCGGCCGCGAGGTGCAGCTGTGGTTGGACATCACCGGCGAGGGCCTGCTCTACCGCCCGGACGGCAGCGCGGTGCAGGCGATCACCAGCGGCTCGGTCTTCGATCCCACCGCCACCCGGCATCTGGTGCCGATCATGGCTCCGGCGCGCGGCGGCGAACGCATCGACCTGTGGCTGGAGGGCGCGGCGTGCTCGCTGTTCGGCATCCTCCCGCCCGGCGGCGACCACTCGCA
>JAFLCQ010000161.1 GCA_017302815.1 Planctomycetota bacterium | reverse complement strand
CGGGTTCCGGCGGTGGCAGCTTGCTGACCGCGGTCGGGGCCGAGGCGCCGAAGTAGACCAGTCCGGCGATGGCCAGGGCCACCACCCCGGCCAGGATCAGCCAGACCAGCCGGCGCTCGGCGGTGGTGGTGTGCACGATGGTGCGCCCATCCACCTCGCTGGAGGAGCTGGCCAGGTACTTGGACAGATTCGCCAGATCGCTGCTGCTGCCCGCCGGCCGGCGGCCGATGCGGGTGGTGTCCCCGCCCTGCAGCAGCATGCGCGCCTCGTTGGCGATCTCGTTGGCGGTCTGGGTGCGCATCCGCCGCTCCACCGCCATCGCCTTGCGGACCAGGGCGATGGTGCGCGGGGTGCAGCGGGTGGGCAGGGTGAAGTCGGCTGATCCGGCGAGATGGCCGCGCATGACGTCCTGCAGGCTGCCGTCGTAGGGCAGCCGGCCGAAGGCGAGGATGTAGCCGATGACGCCGAGGCTGTAGATGTCCGACAGCGCGTCGGCGACGTTGCCTTCCTGGAAGCATTCCGGCGCCATGTAGGCAGGCGATCCCACCGCCACGCGCTCCTGGGTGAGGGAGACCCCGCCTTCGATGCGCGCCAGGCCGAGGTCGGCGATCTTCAGCACGCCCTTGCTCGACAGCAGCATGTTGGCCGGCTTGAGGTCGCGGTGGACGATGCCCTGGGCATGGGCCGCGCCCAGGGCCTGGGCGGCGGCGAGCATGATGCGCAGCACGGTATGGTCGGTCCACGGCTCCTTGCGCTTGCGGATGTGGCGGTCGAGGGAAGCCCCGTCGACGTACTCCATCACCATGAACGGCATGCCCTCCTCGTCGCCGAAGTCGAGGACGCGGACGATGCCGGGATGGTCGAGGGCGGCCGCGAGGCGGGCCTCGCGCTTGAAGCGTTCGCGGTAGCGGCCGTCGGTGCGCATCTTGTCGTCGCGCAGCACCTTGACCGCGACCGGGATGTCGAGGGAGCGGTGGCGGCCCAGCCACACCGTCCCGACCATGCCTTCGCCGAGGAAGCGTTCGAGGACGGCGGGCCCCAGCACCCGTCCGGCGGCGAGCTCGCTCATGCCCGCCCCCGCATGGCGGCGGCCAGATCGTCCAGCCGGCCGGTGCCGGCGGCGACGCGTTCGAGGCTGCGATCGATGCGCGGCAGGGCGGCCAGAGCCGCATCGAGACGGCGTTCGAGCATGCGCACCAGATCCAGCAGGACCGCGGCGGTGGGGTCCTCCAGCCGCCGGCGCTCCAGCAGCTTGCCGACGTCGGCGATGGCCTCGCGGGCGTCGGTCAGCTCGGAGCGGCTCTCGCGTGCGGCGGTGCCGCCGGCGTGCTGCTCCTGGGTCAGCATGCTGCGCACTTCGCCGAGGGTGACCGCCCAGTTGGCGGATTCGCGCCGCTGTTCGGCCTGGCGCCGGATCAGCGCCTGGATCGAGCGCGCCAGGGGGGCGAGTTCGCCGTCGCGGACCAGATCCAGGACCTGCGCATCGCGGCGACCGTTCGCCGAATCGACGACGGCCTGGGTCAACTGCTGCAGCGGCTCTTCCACCTTGTGCTCGGAGTAGTTCATGCCCACCGCCTCCTCGTCCGGGCCGATGCGCAGCGAGGTGCCCTTGCCGACCAGCTTCCACAGCAGCCAGCCCGAGCCGAAGGCCCAGGCGATGCAGGCGATGGAGCCGATGATCTGCACGGTGGTGAAGTGGGCGCGGGTCATCTGCTTGGTCTCCGCCAGCCAGGTCGCGTCGGCGAACAGGCCGGTGCAGACCACCCCGACCACGCCGGCGAAGCCGTGCACCGGGATGGCGCCGACGGCGTCGTCCAGGCGCCAGCGGTCGAGCAGCCTGGTGCCGACCACCACCGCCGCGCCGCCGAGCAGGCCGATGACGCAGGAGGCGGGGATCGAGACGACGTTGGCGCTGGCGGTGATGGCGACCAGGCCGCCGAGGACGCCGTTGAGGATGAGATCGGCGGAGGGGACGCCGCGCAGCGCCCACACCAGCATCATGACCCCGATCGCGCCGAAGGCTCCGGCGTTGAGGGTGTTGATGACGATGGTGGCGGTCTGCGCCCCGAGCGGGGCCGACCCGCCATTGAAGCCGATCCAGCCGAAGGCGAGGAACATGACGCCGAGGGCCACGAGCGGCATCGACGAGGCGGGGATCGTGCGCGGCTTGCCGTCGGGGCCGAAGCGGCCGGCCCGCGAGCCCAGCACGATCACGCCGGCCAGCGTGATGCCGGCTCCCAGCAGGTGCACGACGCTGGATCCGGCGAAGTCATGGTAGCCCAGGCGGGCGAGCCAGCCGCCGCCCCAGGCCCAGTGGCCAAACACGGGATAGATCACCAGGCCGATGCCGATCGACACCAGGACGTAGGCCATGAAGCGGCAGCGCTCGGCGACGCCGCCGGAGACGATGGTCGCCGCCGTGTTGCAGAAGGTCGCCTGGAAGAGGAAGAAGGCGAAGGGGAAGATGGTGAACACGTCCGTGCCGGCGGTGTTCAGCAGCGACAGGTCCGAGAGGAATGGCACCGGCATGCCGATCAGCCCGATCGGATCGGCGCTGGGCGAGAACATCAGCGAGTAGCCGAGGACCAGGAAGGCGGCGAAGGAGGTGCAGAAGTCGACGACGTTCTTAAGGGCTACGTTGATCGAGTTCTTGTAGCGGACCATGCCGCTTTCGACGGCCAGGAAGCCGGCCTGCATGAAGAAGACCAGGCCGCTGGATATCAGCAGCCAGGCCAGGGCTGGGTAGTGGGGGGTGGGGTCCATGTCGGGGATAACCCTACCCGATTGCTGCGGCGAGACGCAATCCCCCAGGGCTGCTGCTGATTGCAGCAGAATGCCCAGTCCGGAGTGCTGCGTAGATGGGCAGTTGTAAGTCGTGCGGTTCCGTTTGTCTCGCCTCGCCGGCCACCGCCATCATGCACGGGCGGGTGCAGTCGAGGGCTGTGCCGTCGACGCATCGCAGGGGTGCCACAGGAGATGGGGTGGAAGCCGGCGGCAGGCCGTGCTACAGTATGGGTATGCCCTTGCGTCCGTGGCTCGTGCTGGCGGTGCTGATCATCGCCGGTGCAGTCTGCATCATGGCGTGGAGGTCGAGGCCGAGTCCCGTGCTGGACGTCGGTCTGGTCGGCAGCTTCAGTGGCAGGTTCGCGTCGCTGGGGACGACCGGTCGCGATGGTGCGATCCTGGCCCTTGAGGAGCTCAACGCCGGCGGCGGCGTGCTTGGCGCCCAACTCCGCTTCGTCATGCACGATGATGCCAGCGATGGCGATACCTGCATCGCCGCCTATCGCGCCTTGGCTGCGGCCGGCTGCCGGGTAGTCATCGGCCCCTTCGCCACCGGACCGGCGACGGCGGCCCTGTCGACCATCGACCGGGAGCGGATCCTGACCATCGCCCCGACCGTCGCAGGCGACAACTTCACCGGCAAGGATGACTGGTTTCTGCGCCTCTATCCCTCGACCCGACAGATGGGGACCGTCCTGGGCCGTATGCTCTCGGCGGAACCGGCGGACGCGGTCTGCATCGTCGGCGATGCGGCCAACGGTCCGTTCCTGGAGACGACCGTCGCCGGCGTGGTCGAGGCGGCGGCGGGACGGCAGGTGGTGCAGGTCTCCTTCGACAGCCGCCGCAGGCCCGATCTGTCGACCATCGCGGCGCAGGTGCCGCCGGCAGCGCAGGTGCTGCTGGTCGCATCCTCGGTGGACGCCGCCGCTCTCGCCCAGCGGCTGGCAGGCAGCCGGCTGTACTGCGCCTCGTGGGCGGTATCGAAAGAACTGGTGGCCAACGGCGGACGGGCGATCGACGGCATGCGCACCGTGCTTCCCGCCGGGGTCTACGATGCCGACGGATCAGAGCTCGCCACCCGCTACCTCGCACGCTTCGGCGAGCCGATCACCCATGTCGCCGTCCTCCACTACGAGGCTGTGATGCTGCTGGCGGCCGCCATGCGCGACACCGGCAGCAGCGATCCGGACGTGCTGCGCCGCCGTCTCACGGACGGCGCGGCGATCCCGGGGGCGCCGCCGCGTTGCGGTCTGGACCGGTTCGGCGATCCGATGCGGCCGGTGCAGAGCTACCGCTACGCCGACGGCCACCTGCAGGCCGAGCACGAGGTCGGCCGGTGAGGCGGATTGACAGCCTCGGCGGGAGGCTGCTGGCAGCGGTGGCGGCGATCGCCGTAGCCGCCTTGGCCATCGATGTGCTGATGTGGCGCGATCTCGATCAGCGGCTGCGGGCGGATGCGGTCGACCATGCGGTGGATATCGCCGAGGTGCTGGCGGGGCAGGCGGCGATCGTGCTGCGGCAGCCGAGCGTCGATCTCGATCGCGCCGTGCGCCGGCTCGAAGCTGGGCAGGGCACGCTCGAACTGGACCGCTATGCGCACGGATCGTCGCTGGTGGTGCAGGCTATCCTGCTTGATCATGGCGGCGCGGTGACGGCGGTCGAACCACCCGAACCGACCCTGCTGGGCCTGGACTGGTCGCGTCAGCCCTTCGCCGGAGGCGGCTCTGGCCAGCGCTGGTCGAACACCTTCCTGTCCCCCGACCGAGGCGAACCCGGGGTCAGCCTGGCGAAGGCCTGGTCGGGCGGCGTGCTCGTATTCCGGCTTGATCTGGCGCTGCTGAGCCGGCTGGCTGGCGTGGTCACGGCGCCCGAGGGCGGATTCGTAGCCGTCGTCGACAGCCAGGGCGTCGTCATCGGACATATCGATCCCGGCAAAGCCAGGCAGCGCGAGAACCTGCGCGATCTGGCCCTGCTGCTGCCGGTGGACGCCCCGCGACGGCATGCGATGGTCGATTGGCGTGGCGAGAACGGGCTGCTGTGCCGCACAGCCATCGAGGGGACGGACTGGTCGGTGATCGTCTTCCAGCCCGCCAGCCATGCCTTTGCCGTCGCCCGCAGCGGCGCCCTGCTATCGGCCGGCGTGCTGCTGGGGGTGGTGGCGCTGATCATCGTCCTCGGACTGCTCCTGCGGGGGATGCTGCGGCGGGCGATCGATGGTTTCGCCGGGCAGATGGGCCGCGTGGCCGCCGGGCAGCAGCCGACCCTCGACCGCCATCCCAGCGAATTCCGGCCATTGGCGGCGAGCTTCACCGACATGGCGGCCGAGATCGCCGCGCGCGAGGGCGAGTTGCGGCGCAGCCGGGCGGAATTCCGCGATCTCGTCGAGGGGGTCGATTCGGCGATCGTCCGCCTCGACGCTGCCGGTCGGATCCTCTATATCAATCCCGCAGGCGAGCGCCTCTTCGGCTGGAGCAATGCCGAACTGCACGGCCGCCCCGCGCTGGGGACCATCGTCCCTGCTGCGGACCAGGCTGGCAGGGATCTCTCGATCATGGTGCAGCGGGCGCTGGACGATCCCGATTCCCTGCGCAGCAATGCCAACGAGAACGTGACCCGCGATGGCAGCAGGCTGTGGATGTCGTGGGCGAACCGGGCCGTGCGCGACGCTGCCGGGAACCTGGTGGGCATGCTCTCGGTCGGCACCGACCTCACCCAGCACCGGCGCGAGGAGGAGGCCTTCCGTGCCCTGGTCGAGACGATGGCGGCGGCGGCGGGCGGCGGCCTGTACGACTCCGTGCTCGACAGCCTCGTCCACTGGCTGGACTGCGATACGGCTAGCATTTCGCGGACGTCGGGGGAGCGGCTGCAGGCGATCGTCATGCGCACCCGTGCGGGTTCCGTGCATCAGGTCGACTGCGGCCGGATCGCCGGGTCGCCGTGCGAGGTCGTCCTGCGCGACGGCTGGCTGCTGGTCCAGGACGGCCTGCCGGAGCTCTTCCCGCAGCGGGCCGATCTCGCGCGGTCGGGCATGCGCAGCTACGTCGGGGCGGCCATCGCCGGACAGCGGGCGGTGCTCACCTGCATGTGGTCCACCCCGATGCGCCAGCCGCCGGCGAGGCTGCGCGAGGTCTTCGGCCTGGTCGCGCGCCGCGTCGGCGCCGAGATGGAGGCGGAGGACCTCCGGCTGCGCCTATCGCATGCCGATCGCCTCGATTCGCTTGGCAGGCTCGCCGGCGGGGTCGCGCACGACTTCAACAACCAGCTGGCGGTGATCCTGGGATCCACCGAGCTCATGCGGCCCAGGCTGGCGGACCCGCGTCTGCTGCGCCATCTCGACGGCATCAGGTTGGCTGCCGAGCGTTCATCCGCACTGACCTCGCGACTGCTCGCCTTCGCCCGGCGCGGCAGCATCGAACTGGGCCCGGTGGACCTGCACGCCCTCATCCCGGAGGTCATCCTGGTCTCCGAGCGCACGCTCGGGCCATCCATCGCCATGTCCTTCGACCCGGCCGCCACGCGTGCGGTCGTGCTCGGCAACGCCGGGCTGCTGCAGAATGCGCTGCTGAACCTGGCGATGAACGCGCGCGATGCCATGCCGGACGGGGGCAGGCTGAGCTTCTCCACGGCGGATGCAGGAGACTGCATCGAACTCCGTGTCGTCGACACCGGCCAGGGCATGTCGCCGGAGGTGCAGGCGCGGCTGTTCGAGCCGTTCTTCACCACCAAGGCGGCAGGCAAGGGGAACGGGCTCGGTCTGCCAGCGGTCTACGGCACCGTCACCGGCATGCATGGCACCGTGCGCGTCGAAAGCTCGGTCGGCAACGGGACGATGTTCATCATCCACCTGCCGGTGCAGGACGGATGCGCGGTCGAGCGGAGGCAGGAAGAGCACGCGCCTCCGGTGCCGGGGGCCTGCATCCTGGTCGCGGAGGACGAGCCCGAGCTGCGTCGGACGGTCGCCGAGTTCCTGTCCGGCCTGGGCTACGAGGTCGTCCCCGTCGCCGACGGCCAGGCGGCCCTGGACAGCTTCCTGCTCGCGCCCGACAGGTTCTCGCTCGTGATGCTCGATGCGATGATGCCCCACCTCGGCGGACGCCAGGCCTTCCGCCGCATGCGCGAGGTGCGCCCCCGCGTGCCGGTGGTGGTCATGACGGGATTCGGCGTCGAGTCCGAGATCGAGGCCTTCAGAGCCGAAGGCGTGCCGATCCTGGCCAAGCCGTGCCGGCTTGACCACCTGGCCGACGCCGTGGCGATGGAACTGCGGCGCGCCGCGGGCTGATCAGGCCAGGGCTGCGCGCTGCAGGCGGAACAGCTCGTCGATCGCCGACGATCCGGCGGCCAGCAGCTCGTCCAGCTTGGCGCGCGGGAAGACGCCGTGCTCGCCGGTGCCCTGCACCTCGACGAAGTCGCCGGCCCCGCCGCCCAGGGGGCAGCGCATGATCAGGTTCATGTCCACCTCGGCGGTGGAATCCTTGGCGTAGTCGAGATCGACCTCGACCTGGCCTTTGACGATGCCGACCGACATCGCGGCGACCTGGCCGAGGAGGTAGTGGGCGGCGCCGGCCTTCTGCTTCTGGCGCGACGCCAGTTCGGCGAGGGCGTCGTGGACGGCGATCCAGGCGCCGGTGATGGCCGCCGTGCGGGTGCCGCCGTCGGCGTCGATGACGTCGCAGTCGATCGCGATCGTCACCTCGCCCATCTTGTCGATGTCCACGGCGGCACGCAGGGCGCGGCCGATCAGGCGCTGGATCTCCACGCTGCGGCCATCCTGCTTGATGCCGTCGCGCTTCTTCCGCGGACTGGTGGATCCCGGCATCATGGCGTACTCGGCGGTCAGCCAGCCGCCCTTGCCGCGGCGGTACTGCGGCACTTCGTTCTCGATCGAGGCGCTGCACAGCACGCGCGTGCGTCCGAAGGACACCAGGCAGGAGCCCGCCGGCTTCGCCTGGAAGCCGCGTTGGAAGGTGATCTGGCGCATGTGGTCTCATTGCCCCCGAGGTTGGGGGTTGGGGGTTGGGGGTT
>JAFLCQ010000160.1 GCA_017302815.1 Planctomycetota bacterium | reverse complement strand
GAGACCGACGAGGATGGCGCCGAATGGGAGGAGGACGAGGAGGCGCGGCCCAGCCACGCCCCCCACATCCCCTCGCGCCGCGTGCCGGAGCAGCCGGTCGCGGCCCCCGAGCCGGAGCCCGTCCGCACCACCGTCGACAGCGCGCCGGCGATGGCGCCGCACCAGATGGGGCGTGCGCCCGCCGCACGCATCCGCGCCGCCATGCGCGATCCCGCGCAGATCCGCGACGCGCTGGTGGTGCGCGAGATCCTCGGACCGCCGCCGGGTTTGCGGATGATGCGGCGCAGGTGACGACGGCATCGGGGAGGCGGCAGCGCCTCCCCGATGCGTTTCAGGCCTTCGACTTGTCGGCCCCGTGCCACAGGTTGGACGAGCCGAGGTCGGCGTTGCCGGCGGCCTTGGCCTGCAGGAAGAGCTGCATCTTGTAGGCGTAGGTCCAGGCGACGATGGTCACCAGCAGGGCCTGGCCAAGCGGCATCGGATTGCCGGGGGCGTCGCAGGAGGCGCGGCTGGCGAAATCGGCGTCGCTGACGCCGGCCAGGCGCGCCTTCACCTCGGCGAGCTGGCGGTCGAGGATGCCGGGGAAGGTCTCGGGCGTCACCGGGCCCAGCTGCGACTCCCAGGCCTCCCAGGCGTCCCAGTTCCCATCCAGCGCGTGGCCGACGCCGCCGACATACTGCGTGCCCAGGTACTCCAGCAGCTCGCCGGTGGAACGCTGGCCGGGCGTGAAGCGGAACGCCAGGTCCTGCGGGCGCAGCTTGCCGGCCAGGTGCTTGAGGATGGACAGCTCGCGCTCGATGAGAGCGAGGAACTCGGTCTTGGTCAGCATGGTGCGGCCGTGGTACGGCCGCACCGCCCAGGGCAACCTACAGCGTCGCCAAGGTCTCGTTGACGTTGACCAGCTCGGCGCGCTCGCGTTCGAGCATCGCCTTGGTCTCGGCGACCTGCTCGGCCGGGGCGCGCGCGACGTAGTCGGCGTTGCCCAGGCGGCCCTCCTTGCCGGAGATCGACTTGGCCAGGGCCTGGGCGCGCTTCTCCAGCTGCACCTTCAGCTTGCCGAGGTCGACCAGCCCCGAGAGGGGGATGTGCACCTTCAACGCGCCGACCACGGTGGTCACCGACTGTGGCGGCTTGGCTGCGCCGGCGGCGATGTCGAGGCCGCTGAGGTTGCCGCGGTCGAGCAGGAAGTCGCGGTCGGTCGCCATGGCCGCGGCCTTGGCCGCGTCGGGGGTGGCGATGATCGCCGCGACCTGCACGCCGTCGGCCAGGCCGACGAGGTTGCGCACGTTGCGCACCGCGGTGACCACGGCCTGGAGCTCGGCCATGCGCGCCTCGGCGCCGGGTGCGCGCAGGGCGGCGACCGGCTCGGGCCAGGGCGACAGCATGAGGTAGCTGCCCGGCTTCCAGGCCGTGCCGCCGACGCAGCCCTGCAGGTGCTGCCACAGGTACTCGGTCAGGAAGGGCATGCCCGGGTGGAGCAGGCGCAGCACCTGGTCGAAGGCGTAGGCCAGCACGGTGGCCGCGGCCTGCGCCTCGGCGCCGCCGGCCTTGAAGCGGCGCTTCGCCCACTCGACGTACCAGTCGCACAGGTCGTCGCGGAAGAAGCGGTAGGCGCCGTTGGCGTAGTCGTTGTAGCGGAAGCGCTCCAGCGACTCGGTGCAGGCGGCGATGGTGGTCTGCAGGCGATCCAGCAGCCAGGCCTCGGGGAAGCCGATGGCTGCCTTCGCCGCGTCGGCGGCGGTGGGCGCCGCCGCGAGCGGGCGCTCGGAGACGTTCATCAGGAGGAAGCGGCCGGCGTTCCACACCTTGTTGGCGAAGTTGCGCCCGGTCTCGAACTTGGCCGGGGACAGCTTCAGGTCCTGGCCCTCGGTGGTCATGTCGAGCAGGGTGTAGCGCACCGCGTCGGCGCCGTAGCCGGGGCAGGTGTAGTCCTTGCCGAGGTACTTCTGCGAGCCGCCGCTGATCATCACGATCGGGTCGATGCCGTTGCCCTTCGACTTCGACATCTTGTCGCCGCGCTCGTCGAGCACGGTGCCGTGGATGTAGACGTCATTGAAGGGCCGCTTCTTCAGGGTGAACATGCTGGTCATGACCATGCGCGCGACCCAGAAGAAGATGATGCCGCGGTCCGTCACCAGCGTGCTGGTGGGGAAATAGCGGTCCATCTCGGCGGTGGCGGCCGGCCAGCCCAGCGTGCTGTAGGGCCACAGGGCGCTGGAGAACCAGGTGTCGAGGACGTCGGGATCCTGGCTGATGTCCGTCGCACCGCAGTGCGCGCAGGCGGTGGGCGCGTCGATCTCGACCGTGTGCTTGCCGCATGAGGCGCACTTCCAGGCGGGAATGCGGTGGCCCCACCAGATCTGGCGCGAGATGCACCAGTCGCGGACGTTCTCGAGCCAGTAGCCGTAGACCTTGGCCCAGCGCTCGGGATGGAAGGCGACGCGGCCCTCGCGGGTCTCGGCCAGGGCCTTCTCGGCCAGGGGTGCCATCTTCACGAACCACTGCTCGGTCACCATCGGCTCGATGGGCGCGTTGCTGCGGTAGCTGTGGCCGACCGCGTGCACGATCTGGGTGCTGCCCAGCATGATGCCGGCGGCCTCCAGCTCGGCGAGCAGGGCCTTGCGGCAGACGAAGCGGTCCTGGCCGGCGAAGTGCGCGGCCTCCTTGGTCATCGTGCCGTCGAAGCCGATGCACTGCACCAGCGGCAGGTTGTGGCGCTTGCCGACCTCGTAGTCGTTGGGGTCGTGCGCCGGGGTGATCTTCACCGCGCCCGAGCCCTTCGTGGGATCGGCGTGCTCGTCGCCGACGATGGGGATCAGGCGGCCGATGATCGGCAGGCGGACGCGCTTGCCGATCATGTCCTTGTAGCGCTCGTCGGCCGGGTTCACCGCCACCGCGGTGTCGCCGAAGAAGGTCTCGGGGCGGGTGGTCTCGACCACGATGGATCCCGAACCGTCCTCAAGGTCGTAGCGCATCTTCCACAGATGGCCGTTCTTCTCGACGTACTCGACCTCGTCGTCGGACAGGGCGGTGCGCTGGACCGGGCACCAGTTCACCATGCGGGTGCCCTTGTAGATCAGGCCGGCGTCGAACAGCGACTTGAACATGGTGCGCACGGCGCGCGACAGGCCGTCGTCCATGGTGAAGCGCTCGCGCGACCAGTCGCACGACGAGCCGAGCTTGCGCAGCTGCTTGACGATGGTGCCGCCGCTGCGCTCCTTGAAGAACCACATCGCCTGCATGAAGGCGGCGCGGCCGAAGCGGTCGCGGTCGTAGCCGGTGGCGGTGCGCGAGGCGGCCTGGTCGGGCGGGTTCTCCGGCGTGATCCCGGCGGCGGCGAGGTCGGCGAGGAACTGCGGGTTGTCCTGGATCTGCTTGGCCACCACCGACTCGGTGGCGATGCCGGCGTGGTCGGTGCCGCACTGCCACAGGGTGTCGTGACCCTGCATGCGCCGCCAGCGGATCAGGGTGTCCTGCAGCGTGTTGTTCAGGGCATGGCCCATGTGCAGCACACCGGTGACGTTGGGCGGCGGGATGGCGATGGCGTAGCTGGGCTTGCCGGGGCGCTTGCCGGCGCCGGCGGCGAAGCAGCCGGCGCCCTCCCAACGGGCATAGACGTCGGGCTCGACGGCGGTGGCATCGTAGGCTTTGGGCAGGTCGATGGTCATGGGCAGGTCCGGGGTCCGGGGTCCGAGGTCCGAGGTCCGAGATCTGGACGTCGGCGCGGAGGGGCGGCACGGTAATCCCCTGTCACCACCGGGGAAGCATGGAAGGGGCGTGGCTCGTGGGGGCTGCGGGGGCTTGCCCCCGCGTCAAACCGGAGCGCGCAGCGCGACCGGCCGCCGAGGGGGCGAGCAGGTGCCGCCGCAGGCGGCAGCAGGCCACAGGGTGGCCTGCGGGCCTGCGCAGCGCGAGCGTAGCCCCGCAGGCGGAGCCGAGGAGCAAGCGATGCCGGGGGTGGGCGGATACAATGGCCGCAGGCCATCCGCCCACGGTTTGCGAGCGTCAGCGAGCAAACCGAACCCCGACAAAGGCCGCGTTGGTAGGCGCTGCGCGCCTACCAACCGCTGAAGGGCCGGCCGCGCGAGTCCTTGCCGCGCTTCACCCAGTCGGCTGGCGCGCCGACCACCACCGAGCCCTCGGCCGGAGGCGGTTTGCCGACGTTCCACTCGTCGTAGGGCAGGGTCAGCTGCTTGCCGGCGGTCGAGCCGCTGAGCACATCGACCTCGATGAGGTGGCTGATCCCCGGCTCGCGATCGTGGTCGAGGGCGTCCGCGACCACGTCCCACACCTCGACCACCTTCATCTCCAGGACCTCGGTGCGGGCGGAGGCCTGCGAGCGGGTCAGCGGCTGCGTGCGGGTCTGCACCCCGCCGCAACCGGTGAGGAGGAGCGGGGCGAGGCATGCGCCGGCGACCAGGAGCGGGCGCAGGAAGGGTGCCATGAGGGACATGGCGCACAGGCTGTGCTTGTGCAGCGGCGGACAACCAGCATCGTCCGCCCCGCCCTCGACGGAGTCGCACATGCCTGCCACCCCGGCCTCCACCTCCCTCCACCCGCTCGCCGAAGCCGCCAATGCGGCCCTCGCCAAGGACACCCCGGTCGTCCTCGACCTGCTGTCCGAGCGCGGCAAGCGCATGTTCTTCCCCGCCAAGGGCATCCTCGCCCAGGGTGCGGAGGCCAAGCAGAAGGCGAACTTCGCCAACGCCACGGTCGGCATCGCCACCGAAGGTGGCCAGCCGATGCACCTCGCCTGCATCAACCAGTACTACAACAACCTGAAGCCGGCCGAGATCTACGACTACGCCCCTAGTTTCGGCCGTCCCGACCTGCGCCAGGCCTGGGCCGCCAAGCAGCGCGCCGAGACCCCCAGCCTGGGCGACCACCCCACCAGCCTGCCGGTGGTGACCAATGCGCTGACCCACGGCCTGTCGCTGGTCGGCGACCTCTTCCTCGATCCGGGCGACGAGGCGCTGTCCTCGGACCTGATGTGGGAGAACTACAACCTGTCGTGGGAGACCCGGCTGGGTGCGCGCATCAGCACCTACCCGTTCTTCGACCGGAACCTCACCGGCTTCAACATCACCGCATTCACCCAGGCCCTGGCCGAGCGCAAGGGGCGCAAGCTGGTGGTCGGGCTGAACTTCCCCAACAACCCGTCGGGCTACTCGCCGACCAGGGCCGAGGCCGGCGCGATCGTGTCCGCCCTCACCGCCGCTGCCGCCGCCGGCACCAAGCTGGTGGTGGTGTGCGACGACGCCTACTACGGCATGTTCTTCGACGACGGCGTGGAGAAGGAGTCGCTCTTCGGCCGCCTGGCCAAGGCGCATCCCAATCTGCTGGCGGTGAAGGTCGACGGCGCCACCAAGGAGGAGTTCGTCTGGGGTCTGCGCGTCGGCTTCGTCACCTACGGCATCGCCAACGGCACCAAGGCCGCCTACGACGCCCTTGAGCAGAAGACCGGCGGCATCGTCCGCGCCTACATCTCGAACGTCAGCATGCCCGGGCAGTCGATCGTGCTGAAGGCCCTGCAGGACCCGCAGTTCCGCGCCCAGCAGGCGCAGAAGGTCGCCGTCCTCAAGAGCCGCGCCGCGGTCACCGCGCAGCACTGCCGCAAGCCCGAATACGCCGACTGCTGGGATGTCTACCCGTTCAACTCCGGCTACTTCATGTGCTTGCGTGTGAAGAAGACGACCGCCGAGGCGGTCCGCCAGGAGCTGCTGGCCAAGCACGGCGTCGGCACCATCGCCCTCGGCCAGACCGAGCTGCGCGTCGCCTTCAGCTGCCTGACCGAAGAGCAGATCCCCGAGGTCTTCAAGCGCATCGCCGAGGCCATCCGGGCCATCCGCACGGCCTGAGAGGCGCCCGGGTGGGGGTACGGGGGAGGGGCGAACGCCGCAGCGGCTGGAAGCTGGCGGTCGTCCGCCCCGCCGCGTAGGCGCCGAGCCCATCCCCCGGCACAGCGGTGGGGGTACGGGGGAGGGGCGAACGCCGCAGCGGCGGGAAGCTGGCGGTCGTCCGCCCCGCCGCGTAGGCGCCGAGCCCATCCCCCGGCTAACGGGTGAGTGCCACAGGTGGACGGGGGCGTACCCGGCCCGCCTGTGCCGGTCGCCCTCGTGTTTAGCCTGCCCAGACGCTGCGGCACCGCCGCGGCCAGGAACCCGCGCATGCCCTCACGTCGCCTGGTCAGTGCTGCCGTCACGCTGTTCGCCGCCGCCTCCGCGTGCGCTGCGGCCGACATCACCAGCGGGTACAGCTTCGAGGAGGTCGCCGACGGCCGCGACATCCACGAGGGCATCTACGGCAGCGCCAGCGACGGCGAGTTCGACGAGTGGCGCCTGCACCTGGGCACCGCGCCCAACCTCGACCGCATCCAGCTCAAGAGCAAGCTCAACGGCGCGCCCTACCCCGGCGATCCGGCGATCGAGACCGACAAGGTGGTCAGCGAACCGACCTTCTCGCCGCAGATCGGCCTGCAGTGGGTGCTGGGCGACTATGAGCGCGCCGACCAGGGCTGGTTCTACACCCTGGGCCTGGAATACACCTTCCGCCAGTACCGCATCCTCTACGCCCTCGGCACCAACTCCTCGGAGCTGACCCTGCACACCCTGGCCGCGCGCCTGGGCATGGGCTATGGCTGGTACCTGACCGAGCGCTTCCGCTTCGAGTTCGAGCCCTTCGTGTCCGCCGGCGTGATGTGGAACGAGCTCGACCTCCTCGACCTCTCGGTGCCGCAGCCGGAGAACCGCAGCAGCACCGGTCCGGTGATCGAAGGCGGCGCCCGCGCCTCGCTGCTGTGGCATCCGGCGGCGACCCAGACCTGGCATCTCGGCGCGGCGCTCGACTACCGCAGTGGCTACGCCCAAACCACCTTCCACGACTCCGGCGACGCCGGCACCCTGGACAGCGAAGTGCGCCTGTGGTGGTACGGCATCGGCGCCTCGGTCTTCTACGGCACCAGGTTCTGAGCTGTTTGCTCGGGGGCTTCGCCCGATGGCGTACAGCTCGGGCGTGGCAATGCCCGTAGCGCCGGCTTCAGCCGGCACGGACGGCAGACTTCAGTCCGCCGAGTGGCAATGGCACTCCCTTCGTTGCCCCGAGGCCGGCTAAAGCCCGACTACCGTGCCGACTCAAGTCGGCGCTACGTGGCGCATCCTGCTATCTTTCCGTCCCCGTCACTTCTGACATTCAGCGCCGGTGCCCGGCCATGATGCGGTCGGCCAGGCTCGGCCAGGCGCATGCTGCCAGCAGCAGCAATCGCGACAGCCGGTGCGGCCAGACTTCGGGCCTGGGCCGCTCGATCGCATCCGCCATCCGCCGTGCGACCGTCTCCGGCGCCTGGGTCGGCACCCGGCCGCGGAATTCCATCGCTCGTCCCGAGGTCTGCTCGCAGGTGGCGAAGAAGGGTGTGGTGGTGCGCACCGGATGCACGCTGGTGACCATGATGCGGTCCGCCGCCAGCTCGACGCGTGCGGCCTCGGCCAGCGACAGCTGCGCCGCCTTGCTGGCGCTGTAGGCGGCGGTGTCGGGAGCGGCGCGCCGGCCCAGCGACGACGAGACGATCATGATCTGCCCGCGCCAGCCGTCGCGCAGCTCCTGGCCGCGCATGATCGGTACGGCGGCGCGCAGGCCTGCCGCCGTACGCAGCAGGTTGGTGCGCAGGATCGCGAGCCAGTCCGCATCGCTGGTCAGCTCGGCCAGCCGCGCCAGGCCATAGCCGGCGTTGAGGACGACGGTGTCGAGGCGTCCCAGCCGGGCCTGCGCATCCCGCACCGCGGCCTCGGCGGCGGGCGAAATCGAAAGCGTCGCCGGTCAGGCTGCTTGTGTAGCCCCGCCAGGCGCGGTTGCCGTGGGTGGTGATGGTGTCGAGCTGGAGGACCGGTTGCAGCGGCGCATCGACGACGCGCAGAT
>JAFLCQ010000016.1 GCA_017302815.1 Planctomycetota bacterium | reverse complement strand
GAGGGCAGGGGCCGCGCCGAAAACGTCCGGCGGCGAGGGCGGCAGCAAGGCTTCGGGCGGCGCCAAGGGACGCACCGGCGAGCACGCCCCGGTACGCCAGAACGCGCCCGCCCCGGCGCGCCAGAACACCTCCGACCGCCAGGGCGGGAAGGCCGTCGGCAAGGCCAGCCCGCGCAGCCGCGGCGGGCCGAAGATGGCCCTGAAGATGAAGTTCATGCTGGTCATGGCCGGCGTGACCGCGGTGACGATGATCGTGCTGGGCCTGGCGATGGGCGGCACGGCGAACAAGTACCTCTACGGCCAGAAGACCCTCGACGGCATCGAGACCGCGCGCATGGCGACGCAGATCGCCGTGCTGGTCAAGGACCGCATCAACCACCTCAACGACCTCGCCAGGACGGCGGAGAACAACCGCGACTTCATCGCCATGCGCGATGGCCTGCGCAAGGACGTCGAGCGCTACCTCAACGACGCCATCACCTGGGGCGGCAGCAAGTCCAACTCCGACGTCGAAGGCATCCTCTTCGACTGCCCCGAGCTGCCCGAGCTCGCCGCCGCCGGCGTCGGCGAGGACCTGCGCACCGGCATCGGCAAGAAGGTCGACTACCTGTTCATCCCCAAGAAGGATCTCAGCATCTCGGTGCCCGAAGGCATCACCATCTACGAGGGCAAGAAGCAGACCAATGCCGGCATGGTCAGCATCCTGCGCTTCAAGATCGCCCTCCCCGCCGACGCCCCGCCGAAGGGCTTCGGCCGCGTGCGCAACAACGACAACCAGATGGAGCCGGCAAACGTCCGCGTCGACATCGCCATGGCGTCGATCGACAAGGTGAAGGCCAACCTGGCCCTGACCATCGGCATCTCGGTGGTGGTCGCCATCGCCGTCGTGCTGGGCATCGCGCACTGGCTGGCATCCAGCATCACCCGCCCCCTGGAGACCCTGCTGCGCGACATGCAGGTGGTGTCCAAGGGCATGCTGAACCATCGCACCAGCGCCTCGTCGAGCGATGAGGTCGGCCTGCTGGCCACCGAGTTCAACCGCATGACCGAAAGCCTGGAGGAGGCGCAGGCGGCGGTGATCGAACAGGAGAAGGCGGCCTACGAGCTGTCCCTCGCCCGTGAGGTGCAGCAGCAGCTGCTGCCGGCGCAGCCGCCGCTGATCACCGGCTGGCAATGCCACTCGTTCTACCAGGGTGCCAAGGCGGTCTCCGGCGACTACTTCGACTTCATCCCGCTGGGCAACGGCCTGTGGGGCTTCGTCATCGCCGACGTGTCCGGCAAGGGCATCCCCGGCTCGATGGTCATGGCGGTCACCCGCACCGTCGTGCGTCTGGTCGCGCCGCAGCGCGCGGTCCACGCCGACGAGACGCTGAAGGACACCAACCGGCTGATCGCCAAGCAGATCAAGCGCGGCATGTTCGTCACCTCCTTCTACTGCGTCCTCGACGAGGCCTCCGGCGTCCTCACCTACGCCAGCGCCGGCCACAATCCGATGGTCATCTACCGGGCGAAGACGCGCACCGCCGAACTGGCGACGACCAAGGGCATCGCCCTCGGCTTCAACGAGGGCCCGATCTTCGACCGCACCATCCAGGTCGCCCAGACCCGGCTTGAGCACGGCGACGCCCTGGTGCTGTACACCGACGGCTTCCCCGAGGCCATGAACGGCAGCAACGAGGAGTTCGGCGAGGAGAACTTCTACAAGCTGATCGCCGCCAACGGCCATCTCGATCCGGCCGCGCTGGTCGAGGCGGTGGTGGCCGGCATCGCAGCCCACCGCGGCGATGCCGAGCAGAGCGATGACCTGACCATCCTCACCGTGAGGCGCGCGTGAATTTCCATCGCCAGGAGCTGCGCATCGCCAACGAGCCGCATGAACTGGTCCGCGTCCGGGCCGAAGTCACCGCCGCGATCAAGGCCGGCGGCTTCCCCGAGGTCTACACCAACCGCATCCTGATCGCGGTGGACGAGGCGGTGACCAACATCATCGAGCACGGCTACGAAGGCACGGCCACCGGCAAGGGCCATATCGATGTCGTGATGGAGGTCGAACCCGAGACCTTCACCATCTCGATCATCGACGAGGGCGAGACCTTCGATCCGCGCTCGATGACCGACGTGGACATCGAACGTCACGTCGCCGCAGGCAGGTCCGGAGGGCTCGGCGTCTTCCTCATCCGCAAGATCATGGATGTGGTCGACTACCACCACGAGACCGGCCGGCACAACCGCCTGACCATGGTCAAGCGGCGCTGATACGGCTACCTGGCCGCTCCTGCCGCCGCCTCGACCGCTACCCCGTAGACCTGGAACTCGCGCACGACCGGCCAGAACCAGGGCGGGTTCTTGTCGCGGTGCGGTGCGTCCGTGATCGTCAGCTTCACATAGCGCGCGGTCGCCCCGCCCATGTCGGTGTAGGCGGGATCCTCGGAGGCCTCGCGGTTGCCGCCCTGGTCGGCAAACGGGGCCCAGGAACGGCCATCCACCGAGACTTCGATCCGGTAGGCGTACCAGGTGTCGGACTTCTCGAGGAAGGTCATCGTCTTGATGACCCGCCGTTCGGCGCCCAGGTCGACCATGACCCAGGTCGGGAAGACCGGCCCCGGGCTGAACGCGGTCTTCATCTGACCGTCGAAGGCCAGCGGCGCCGTCTTGTGGCCGGTGTACGAGGCCTCGGGCAGGGCATGCGACAGGAGCGTCAGTTCCACGGCGGATGCGCCGGTGGCGAGTCCGAGCAGCGAGCAGGCGATGCGGATGGCGTTGTGCATGGTCGTCCCCCTCACAGTTCGATGATCATGGCGTTGGTGCCGATCTTCAGCGTCACCGCCTCGACGTCGGCCTCGGTCCGCACCGGGTCGGTGCCGGCCATGACGTCGTAGATGCGCGCCGTCTTGAAGCGCGCACCCAGCCGCACCTGCACATCCACCTCGTCCTTCGAGGCGTAGCGTTCGCCCCAGACCACCAGGCAGAAGCGGCCATCGCTCTTCTGCAGCAGCAGGTCGTGCACGGCGGCCGGACGATCCGGCAATGCGTAGTCGAGGCGCCCCGGCACCGCCCTGGAGCCCGGATCGGCGAGGATGGTGGTGAGATTGTGCAGGTACGTCGCCGCCTTGCGCGGCGAGTAGTCGGGCCTGTAGAATCCGAAGGTCTGGTTGCCGCCCTCGTCCACCCGGTCGCGCAGCAGGTACATGGCGGTCCAGGACCAGCCCTGCTTGAACTGCGACAGGTAGATGTCGACGTAGAGCCGTCCCTGGACCTCCTCGCTGATGTGCTTCTCCAGGGTGATGCCGGTCTCGGTGGTGACCCGCGGCAGGTTCAGCAGATCCGCCTCGGAGTAGCCGATGTGCTTGCGGCCCCAGGTGCGGCCATACTCGACATAGAGGCCATCGACCGGGCACTTCGCGCTGGGATCCGAGCTCAGCCAGGCCTGGTCGTCATGCAGCGCCCCTCCGTTCCAGCCCGGATGGCTGACGTAGTTGTGGCAGCAGGCGTAGTCGGCATAGCGCGTCCCGTCGGGCATCGCGATGCCCGCGCCCTTGGGGATGGCCAGGAACTGCAGGCCGACATTGTCGGTCTGGGCCCCGCCCTCGCTGAGATGCCACACCGGGTACGTGCGCAAGACGGGGTCGGTCTTCACCGCAGCATTGAAATCGCGCTGCATCCGCGCCACCGGCACCCAGCTGTCGCCCTGGCCGCCCTTCACGTCCTGATAGGTGAAACCCCAGTTGTTGGGCTCGTTGGGGCCTTCGAAGGCCAGCAGCAGATCGCGAGCAGCGAAGCGGCGCGCGCCGCGCAGGAAGCGGTTGATGTCGCCGCCGAAGCCGAGCGAGTAGCGGACCCCGGTCGCCTGGTTGAGATCGACGTAGTCCTGCATCGCCAGGCCGAGCCCGGAGCGGATCCAGCGCAATCCGAGGTACTTCACGCAGGCGATGGTCTTCGCCAGTTCTTCGCCGCGATCATTGATCGCGGTATTGGCCCCGATGCTGTCGAGGAACCTGGAGGCGCGGACGGCGATGGTCCCGCTACCCGGAACCGGCGCCACCATGACCGTGCAGGCGGACTTCAGCGTGCCGCCCTCATGGACGGCGGTGATCACCGCGCTCCCGCCCGAGACGGCGACCACCTGGCCGAGGGGATTCACCGTCGCCACCGCCGGATCGCTCGACGACCAGGTGACGAAGGTGTCGGTGGCGTGCCCGGGGATGTAGGCAGCCCACAGGTTCAGCCGGTCACCCTGGGCGATGGACGCCGAAGCCGGAACCACCGTCAGCGCCGTGGTCGGGACGGCCGCCGGCACGCGCTCGATGGCGATGCGGCGGACGCAGAACGCGGTGTCGGTGCAGAAGAGGCGGAAATCGGCCCCCTGCTCCTGGCGTCCGCCGAAAGCGGCGTTCTCGAGGATGAACGAGGCGGTCTTCCAGGTCTCGCTGCCCTCGAAGAAGATGGTGGGCGCGCGCGACACCGGCTTCTGCGCCGAGTCGTACCAGAACTTGAAGCCCTGCTCGCCGTCGGTCTTGCGGTCCCAGTACTCGATCGAGACCATGACGCGATGGGAACCGCCATGGATGAAGGCGTCGCTGACGTCGCCCCACCAGCCCCAGGCGCCCTTGACCAGGTCGGTCTGCATGCCCTGCCGGCCGCCGTAGGTGGCCAGGGACTCGCCGCCAGGCGCATTCCACACCCTGGTGGTGATCCCATCCTGCCTGCCGCCATCGCCGAAGGTGATACTGACGGCATCGCCCGCGGCGCACGCGGCCACCGCGACGGTGGACGCCAGGATGGCGGACAAGGCTGCTTGGCGGCTGGCGTCGGTCCGGGATGCCATGGTGTCTCTCCTGACTACAAACGATGGTATTCCATGTCCGTGACCGACCCGCATACGCGATGGCGGCCTGCGGCTGAGCCTCCCGCGTGGACGGACGCCAAGCGCCCTGGACGGCGACCCCCGGAACCCACCATGCCCAACCCAGCCATGAAGCTCGCCTCCCGCGTCTCGCGCATCGATGCCTCCGGCATCCGCCGCATCTTCGACCTCGCCAAGTCCCTCAAGGACCCGATCAACCTGTCGATCGGCCAGCCCGACTTCCCGGTCGACGACAAGGTCAAGGAGGCGGCGGTTTCGGCCATCCGCGCCGACCGCAACAGCTACACCCAGACCCAGGGCATCCCTGAGCTGCGCGACCTGTCGCTGGCCGAGGAGAAGGCGCACACCGGCCGCACCTACGCCCCCGATGAGATCCTGGTCACCAGCGGCGTGTCCGGCGGCCTGTTCCTGGCCCTGCTCGCCCTGGTCGACGACGGCGACGAGGTCCTGATTCCGGACCCATACTTCGTCATGTACAAGCATCTGGTGCGCCTCTTCGGCGGCACCCCGGTGTATATCGACACCTACGCCAGCGGCTTCGTCCCCACGCCGGAGGCGATCGAGAAGGCTATCACCCCGCGCACCCGCCTGCTGCTGCTCAACTCGCCGGCCAACCCCACCGGCCGCATCGTCCCGGCGGACGTCCTGCAGGGCATCGCCAAGGTGTGCACGAAGCACGGCATCACCGTCATCTCGGACGAGATCTACCGCCTCTTCGCCTACGGCCCCTGCCCGTCGATCAGCCGCTGGCACGAGGACACCGTCACCCTGGTCGGCCACTCCAAGAGCTACGCCATGACCGGCTGGCGCCTCGGCTACGCCTGCGGCCACAAGGACATCATCCAGGCGATGACCAAGGTGCAGCAGTACTCCTTCGTCTGCGCCCCCTCGATCGCCCAGTATGCCGCCCTGGCGGGCCCGCAGGTCGACCACACCGCCAACATCGCCGCCTACCGCGCCAAGCGCGATCTCATGGTCGGCATCCTGTCGCAGGCCTTCGAGCTGTCGCCTCCGGACGGCGCCTTCTACCTCTTCGCCAAGGTCCCTGGCGGCCTCAGCGGGCAGCAGTTCGTCGAGAAGGCCATCGCCAACAACTGCCTGATCATCCCGGGCGGGGTGTTCAGCGAGCGCGACAGCCACATCCGCATCTGCTACACGGTGCCGGACGCCAAGCTGAAGGCCGGAGCCGAGCTGCTGGTTCGGCTGGCACGGGGCTGAAGCGCCATAGGCTGCCGCGCCTATGGCCCAGCCCCCCCTGCCGCTGCACCAGGACCCTGCCGCTATCGCCGCCCTCGCCGACCGCGTCTGCGACGGCACCGCCGCGACGCCAGCCGAATTGCGCGCGCTGCTGGACGTGCAGCCCGGGTCGGCTGCCGCCGACGCCCTGTTCGCCGGAGCGCAGCGCATCCGCTCGCGCTTCGTCGGCATGAAGCTGAAGGCGTGCTCGGTCATCAACGTCAAGGCGGGCAATTGCAGCGAGAACTGCAGCTACTGCGCCCAGGCCAGCGACTCCGAGGCGGACAACTACCGCAAATCGAAGTGGCTGCCGGCCGAGGACATCCAGCGCGCCGCCGAGACCAGCGCCGAGAACGGCGCCCAGGCCGTCTCGCTGGTCGCCGCCTGGTGGGGCGTCAAGGAGGGCACCCAGCTCGACATGGTGACCGCCTCGATCCGCCAGTTCTCGCAGAACGGCAAGGTCCGCCCCGACGTCAACCTCGGCATCCTCGAAAGCCAGAAGTGCGCCGACGAGATCGCCAAGGCCGGCGCCAAGGTCTACGGCCACAACCTGGAGACCGCCTCCAGCCACTTCGGCTCGATCTGCTCGACCCACTCGTGGGATGAGCGCATGAAGACCATCCAGTACATCAAGAAGGCCGGCATGGGCCTGTGCTCGGGCGGCATCTTCGGCATGGGCGAGACCCGCGACCAGCGCGTCGAGTTCCTGCAGCAGGTCGCATTCATCGCCCCGGACATGGTGCCGCTGAACTTCCTGAATCCGCTCCAGGGCACCAAACTGGCGCACCTCAAGCCGATGGACGCCGACGAGGCGCTGACCACCCTGGCGGTGTGCCGCTACGCCCTGCCCGACCGCAACCTGATGGTCGCCGGCGGCAAGGAGGTCGTGCTGGGCGATCGCGTCGGCGAGGTGTTCAAGACCGGCATCAACTGCGTCATGGTCGGCAACTACCTGACCAGCGCCGGCACCGATCCGGCCTTCTGGTCGACCGCGGCTGCGCAGTACGGCCTGGAGATGCCGACCGGCTGCACGACCGTCGCGTCCTGTTGAACCCTCAGCGGGCGCGTTCGGTCAGCGCCACCAGCAGGCGGTTCAGCGGCAGATGCATCGGCTCGTCGGTGCGGCATTCCACCAGCGCGGCGGCTCGGCTGCGGCACATCGCCTGCATGGCGTGGCGGTGGGCGGCCACCTGGGCGCGATAGGCCTCGGCCAGGGCGCGCGGCTCGGCCAGCAGCTCGCCATCGGCCTCAAGGCCCTGGAAGCGGCTGACGCCGCCGACGGACAGGTCGGTCTCGTCCGGATCGAGGACCCACAGCACGGCGAGGTCATGCCCGCGCGAGCGCAGCCGGTCGGCGGCGGCGGCGAGCTCGGCCGGATCGGCCATGAGGTCGGAGATCAGCACCACCAGGCCGCGATGGGCGGCCGGCGCGGTCAGGTGCTCGAGCCCCTTGGCCGCATCGGTGTGCCCGGTGGGCTGGTGGGCGTCGAGGGCGCGGCAGATGCGTTCCAGCTGGCCCTGGTGCCGCGCGGGCAGCTCGGCGACCGCCTGCTCGTGCCACAGCATGAGGCCGGCGCGGTCCTGCTGCTGCAGGGTGAGGTGGGCGAGGGCGGCAGCCAGCATGGCGGCATAGCGGTACTTGCTGATGCCGGCCCGGGTCCCGGCATAGGCCATGCTGCCCGAGCCGTCGATCGCGAGGATGCAGCCCAGATCGGTCTCGGCCTCGAAGCGCTTCAGCACCAGGCGGTCGGCGCGGCCGAGCACCTTCCAGTCGAGGTGGCGCAGGTCGTCGCCGGCGACGTAGGGCCGGTGGTCGGCGAAATCGACGCTGGCGCCCTTGAGCGGACTGCGGTGCGCTCCGGCCTGCAGCCCTTCGACGATGATCCGCGCCACCACCTCCAGACGGTGGACCCGGGCGAGTTCCGCCGGCGGGACGAGCTGCGACAGGGTGCTCACGCGTGCAGGCTAGCGCGCGGCGTCACGAGGCCAATTGGCGCAGCTTGTCCCCATACAGGCGGATGCGCTTGTCGCCCAGCTGCGGCACGGCGGCCAGATCCCCGGCGCCGTAGCGCTTGAGGTGCTCCAGCGCCTTGGCCGGCAGGATGGCCTGCAGCGGCAGCTTGCGGCGCTCGCTTTCGGCCCTCCGCCAGTCCTTCAGCCGGCGCTCGCGCTCCTCCTCGATCGGCTCGACCTCGCGGTGCTTCACCGGCGGCGGCAATGGCGGCGGATTCGCGTTGGCGTTGCGCAGGCATTCGAGCAGCGCATCGCCATGCGTGCTGAGCACGGAGTTCTTCACCCCGGCGTGCTTGAGCTGCGCCCAGGTGACGATCGGCTTGCGGCACAGGGCGAGCATGGTCTCGTTGTTGATCACCCGGCCGGGCGGCTTGTCGATCTCGCGCGCCATGCCGTCGCGCCAGGTCCACAGGGCGGCCAGCACCGGCAGGCAGGGACGCGGCAGGTCGCGGGCCCCCTTCACGCGGTAGAAGCCGCCCGGATCGAAGCCGCCGCCCCATTCCGCGTCCTCGACCGCGCGGCAGGCGATGGCGACCTCCTCGGCGAGGTCGGCCTCGGCGACCAGCGCGCGCAGCTGCTCGGCGGCGGCCGGCAGATGGCGAACGTCATCGATGGCGTAGTCCAGCGCTCCGGCCTCGATCGGCCGCAGGCCCCAGTCGTACTGGGCGAAGTCCTTGGCCAGATGCACGCCGAGCAGGCGCTCCACCACCGAGCCGTAGCCGGTCTTCTCCCAGCCCAGCAGCGAGGCCGCCTGCTGGCTGTCGAAGACGCCGCGCAGCTGGATGGCGAAATCGCGGCGCATCACCGCCGCATCGTATTCGCCCCCATGCAGCCAGATCGTCACCGCGGGATCCTCCAGCGGCTTCTTCAGCGCCGCGAAGGCGGCCGCGCCCAGGGCGATGGGGTCGAGGACGAACATCCGACCGCCGGCGTTGATCTGCACCAGGCAGCAGCGCTCCTTGTAGGCGTGCATCGAATTCGACTCGGTATCGAGCGCGATCCATGCCGCCGAGGCGCAGGCCGACGCCACCTCCGCGAGTCCGGCGGGGGTGTCGATCCAGGGGACATCGTTCATGCGCACGACCTTCGGACTCAGGACGCCGCCCGCAACGACGACGCCGGGGCGGATGCCCCGGCGTACGCTCATACGTTCGAATGCCGGCCGTCTCAGTGCGCGGCAGCGGCCTTGCCGCGGTGCGCGACCGCGAGCTGGGCCTTGAGCCAGGCGACCTCGTCCTCGGCGCTGGCGGCGGTGCCGCCGGCGATCGCCTCGAGACGGGCCTGGACCTTGACGGCGTCGATGGCCGAGGCCTCGAGGGCCTCGATCACCAGCACGTTGACCTCGTCCTTGAGGACCTGGGCGACCCCGCCGCGCACGGCGAAGGTCTTCCCGCCGCTGACCGACACCCGGCCGTGGCCGACCAGGGCGACCAGCGGGGCGTGGCCCTGGCGGATGCCGATCTCGCCGTCGCTGGCGGTCACGGTGACCTGCACGCCTTGCTCGGGCGGCAGCACCTTGACCGGGGTGACGAGCTTGAGGGTGACGGGCATGGCCGGTCCTTACTTCGCGGCCTTGAGCTTCTCGGCCTTGGCGACCGCGTCCTCGATGGTGCCGACGTACATGAACGCGGCCTCGGGCAGGTGGTCGTATTCGCCGGCCAGGATCGACTCGAAGCTGCGGATGGTATCCTCGAGCTTCATGAAGATGCCCTTCATGCCGGTGAACTGCTCCGCCACCGCGAAGGGCTGCGACATGAAGCGCTCGAGGCGGCGGGCGCGGCCCACCAGGCGCTTGTCGTCGTCGGACAGCTCGTCGACGCCGAGGATGGCGATGATGTCCTGCAGATCCTTGTAGCGCTGCAGCACCTTCTGCACGCCGCGGGCGACGCGGTAGTGGCGCTCGCCGACGATGTGCGGCTGCAGGATGCGGCTGGTCGAGGCCAGCGGATCCACGGCCGGGTAGATGCCCTTCTCAGCGATGCCGCGCGACAGGTTGGTGGTCGCGTCGAGGTGGGCGAAGGTGTTGGCCGGGGCCGGGTCGGTGTAGTCGTCAGCCGGGACGTACACGGCCTGGATCGAGGTGATCGAGCCCTTGCGGGTCGAGGTGATGCGCTCCTGCAGCTGGCCCATCTCGGTGGCCAGGGTCGGCTGGTAGCCTACCGCAGAGGGCAGGCGGCCGAGCAGCGCCGACACCTCGGAACCGGCCTGAGTGAAGCGGAAGATGTTGTCGACGAAGAGCAGCACGTCCTTGCCGCTGGTGTCGCGGAAGTGCTCGCACTGGGTCAGGGCCGACAGGGCGACGCGCAGACGGGCGCCGGGCGGCTCGTTCATCTGGCCGTAGACCAGGCTGCAGCGGCTGGCGCCGGGGATCACCATGGGGAAGCCGCGGGGGTCCCACTTCGGGTGGCCCTTCTCGTCCTTCTGCACCTTGATGACGTCGGCCTCGATCATCTCGTTCCACAGGTCGTTGCCTTCGCGGGTACGCTCGCCGACGCCGGCGAACACCGAGAAGCCGCCGTGGGCCTTGGCCACGTTGTTGATCAGCTCCATCAGGATGACGGTCTTGCCGACGCCGGCACCGCCGAAGAGGCCGATCTTGCCGCCCTTCACATAGGGCGCGAGCAGGTCGACCACCTTGATGCCGGTGGTGAAGACCTCGGTCTCGGGGTTCAGGTCCTTGAACTCCGGCGCCTTCTGGTGGATGGCGCGGCGCGGGCAGGCCGCGGTGACCTGGTCGCCGTTGTCGACCACGTCGCCGAGGACGTTGAAGATGCGGCCGAGGGTCTCATCGCCCACCGGGACGCTGATCGGCGCGCCGGTATCGCGGACCTTCTGGCCGCGGACCAGGCCGTCGGTGGTGGACATCGCAACCGCACGGACGCGGTTGCGGCCCAGGTGCTGCTGCACCTCGGCGACCAGACGGGTGGCCTGGTTGGTGGCGGGATCGACGACGTCGATCTCGAGCGCGTTGTAGACCGCGGGAAGCTGGTCGAACTCGGCGTCGAGCGTGGAGCCGATGACCTGGACGACGGTGCCGGTGTTGCTCATGGATGTGTCTTTCCTGCCGTTCAGGCCATCGCCTCGACGGCGCCGGTGATCTCGGCGATCTCCTGGGTGATCTTCCCCTGGCGACCGCGGTTGTAGACGAGGGTGAGGCTGCGGACCATGTCGCCGGCGGCGTCGCTGGCGTTCTTCATCGCCAGACGCCGGGCGGCGTGCTCGGCGGCTGTGGTCTGCAGCGAGAATGCGTAGAACTCGGCGCGCACGGCACGGGGCACCAGCGCGGCGAAGAGGACCTCGGGGTCCTCGTTGAAGATGTAGTCCGGACGCGGCCCCTTCTGCTCGGGGTGCTCGTCGCCGGCGCCGGCAGGAAGCAGGGTCTGGGCGCGGACCTCCTGCTTGCCGGCGGAGAGGAAGCGGCTGAACACGACCTCGGCGAGGTCGCTCTTCCCGCCCAGGAAGTCGGTGATGGCCTCGGCAGCGATCTTCTCGCAGGCCTCGTAGTTGGCGGCGCCGACGATCTTGGTGTGGATCGCGGCGACCTCCTCCCCGAAGAACTGCAGAGTGGTCGCGCCCTTCTTGCCCAGGGCGATGAAGCGCACCGTGCGGCCCTGCGCACGGTGGTGCTTGGCGCGCTCGATGGCCTTGGCCACCAGGTTGCCGTTGAACGAGCCGCACAGGCCGCGATCCGACGCCATCAGGTAGATGGTGACGGTCTTGACCGCGCGTTCCTTCATCAACGGGTGCTTGTCCGCCTCGCTCATGGAACCGGTGAGGGTCGCCATGAGGTGGTAGAGCGTGCGCGCGAAGGGGTAGGACGCGTTGGCGGCGTCCTGGGCCTTCTTGAGCTTGGCGCTCGACACCAGCTCCATCGTGCGCGTGATCTTGCGCGTGTTGCTGGCGCCGCGGCGGCGCTTGCGGATGTCGCGGAGATTGGCCATGGCGTGCTTCCGTGGTCAGGCTCTCAGGCCTTGGCCGCGTGCTTCTCCTTGAAGATCGTGCGGAAGCGCTTGATGGCGTCCTTGACGCGGACGTCGTTCTCGGAGCTGATCTCGCGCGCCTTGACGATCTCAGCGATCAGCGCGGCCTGCTCGGTGTGCAGGAACTTGACGAACTCGGACTCGAAGAGGGCGACCTGGTCGACGGCGACGTCGTCCAGCATGCCCTCGCCGGCGCCCTTGATCACCATGACCTGGTCGACGACGTCCATCGGCACGCCCTGGCCCTGCTTCAGCAGCTCGACCATGCGGGCGCCGCGGTCAAGCTGCTTCTGCGTCGCCGGGTCCAGCTCGGTACCGAGCTGCGCGAAGGCCTCCAGCTCGCGGAAGGCCGCGAGGTCGAGGCGCAGGGTGCCGGCGATCTTCTTCATCGCCTTGATCTGGGCGTTGCCGCCCACGCGCGACACCGAGATGCCGACGTCGACCGCAGGGCGCTGGCCGGCGTTGAACAGGTCAGGCTGCAGGTAGATCTGGCCGTCGGTGATCGAGATCACGTTGGTCGGGATGTAGGCCGAAACTTCGCCTTCCTGGGTCTCGATGACCGGGAACGCGGTCAGCGAGCCACCGCCGAGCTTGTCGGACAGCTTCGCAGCGCGCTCGAGGAGGCGCGAGTGCAGGTAGAACACGTCGCCGGGGTAGGCCTCGCGGCCGGGCGGACGGCGCAGCAGCAGCGACATCTCGCGGTAGGCGGCAGCCTGCTTCGACAGGTCGTCGTAGGCGCAGAAGGTGGCGAAGCCGCGGCCGCCGTCCTTCACCGGGCACTGCACGTACTTGCCGTCGACCAGCTTGGGCTGGCCGTTCTCATGCAGCCAGGTGTTGTACATGAAGTACTCGGCCATGGCCGCGCCGGTGTAGGGCGCGAGGTACTGCATGGGCGCGGGCTGCGACGCCGAGGCGTTCACCACGATGGTGTAGCTCATCGCGCCGATCTCTTCGAGCTGCTTCACGATCGCGGCGACGGTCGACTCCTTCTGGCCGATCGCGACGTAGACGCAGACGACGCCCTTGCCCTTCTGGTTGATGATCGTGTCGATGCAGATCGCGGTCTTGCCGGTCTTGCGGTCGCCGATGACCAGCTCGCGCTGGCCGCGGCCCACCGGGATCATGGCGTCGATGCACTTCAGGCCGGTCTGGAGCGGCTCGTGCACGCTGCGGCGGTCGGCCAGGCCGGGGGCCGGGCTCTCGACGCGGCGGGTGCCTTCGTTCTTGATCGGGCCCTTGCCGTCCAGCGGACGGCCGAGGGGATCGACCACGCGGCCGAGCAGGGCCTGGCCGACCGGGACCTCAAGCACGCGCTTGGTGCGGCGGGCGACCATCCCCTCCTTGAGGGTGACGTAGTCGCCGAGGACCACGGTGCCGACCACACCTTCCTCGAGGTTGAGGGCCAGACCGTAGGCGCCGGTCTCGAACTCGACCATCTCGCCGGCCATGACGCCGGCCAGTCCGGTGATGCGGGCGATGCCATCGCCCACCATCACGACGGTACCGACCTCGTCGACCACGGGTTGTGCCCCGTAGCCGGCAAGCTGTGCGCGGATCACGCTGGTCATCTCATCGGCGCGGATCTTCACCTGGTTCACTCCTTCGCCCACAGCGCATCGCTGACGGGCGCGTTGATCATGCGGTTGTGCATCTCGCGGAGCTGGCGCTTGACGCTGGCATCCACGAGCCGGTCGCCGACGCGCACCGTGGCGCCGCCGATAAGGGCGGGCTCGACGGCGACGGTGACCTCGGCCTTGCCGCCGACGGAGGCGGCCAGGCGCTGGGAGAGTTCATCGGACAGCGGACGGGCGCTGACCACCTTGATGCGGACGATGCCGTCCGCGACCTCGGCGCGCTTCACCGCCTCCTTGAGGATGGCGGGAGCCTCGGCGAGGCGGTTGCGGTCGACCAGCAGCAGGAGCAGGTCGAGGATCTCGCGCGGCTGACCGGCGAGGGCCGAGCGCAGGGCATCCTTCGCCTTGACCTTGCCGATGCGCGGATCGTCGAGGGCTGCCAGCGCCGCGGGGGCGAGGGCCCCGGCGAGCTCGCGGCAGCTCTCGACCACCGCCGCGCGCGTACCGCGCTCGGACGCGACGTCGAGCAGCGACTGGGCGTAGACGCCGGGAACGGTCGCGGGGGTGGCCATCAGCGCTTCCCGCTCGCCTCGTAGGCCTCGATCGCGTTCTTGACCAGGTCGCCCTGGCGCGCGTCATCGAGTTTGGCGGTGATGACCTTGGCGGCGACGTCGGTGGCGATGTCGGCCACTTCCTGGCGCAGGTGGACGATGGCGCTGTGGCGGGCGGCCTCGATGTCCTGCAGGGCACGGACGCGCATGGCCTCGACCTCGGCGCGCCCCTTCTCGATCAGGGCATCCTTGGCCTGCTCGGCCTCGACGCGCAGGCGGGTCGCGGTGACCGTGACCTGCTCCTCGCTGGCGCGGATCTTCTTCTCCAGTTCGGCCTGCATCGACTTGGCCTTGGCGGCGGCCTCCTCGGCGTCGGCCAGATCCTTCTTGATCCTGGCGTCGCGGGCGTCGACCGCCTCGAGGATCTTGGTCACCCCGAGCCGGTAGAGGACCAGCACGAAGACGATGAACGCCGACAGTCCCCAGAAGAACTGGGCCGTGAAGCTGGAGAGCAGTTGTTCCATGGCGAGGCGGGTCCGGATCTCGGGGGTGGACGGCCGCGGACGGATGCCCGCGGCCGGCCGGGTATCAGATCAGGAAGATGGCGACGAGGCCGATCAGGGCGAGGGCTTCGATGAAGCCGATGCCGAGGAACATCATCGTCTGCAGGGTGCCCTTCTGCTCGGGCTGGCGGGCGGTGCCGTTGATCGCGGCGGCCGCGACCAGGCCGATGCCGGCGCCGCAGCCGGCGGCGGCGAGGCCGTACACCAGGCCCTTGCCGATCGGGGCGACGTTGATGGCGGTGGCTGCGGCCTCGGCAGCGGGAACGCTGTTGGCGACGGCCTGGACGATGGTGGCGATGTCGGTCATGGTCTATCCTTCCGCGGTGACGCGGGTCAGTGTTCCGGGTGCATGCACAGCCCGATGAACACGGCGCTGAGCAGGGTGAAGATGTAGGCCTGGAGCAGGGCGACGAGGAGTTCGAGCGCGTAGAGCGCGAACGCCATCACCCAGCCGAAGGCGCCGAGTCCGACCGACATCCCGACGTTGTCGGGCTGCGAGGCGAAGACGATGAAGCCGAGGCTCGCGAACACCAGCAGCACGATGTGGCCGGCGAACATGTTGGCGAAGAGTCGGACGGCGAGGACGATCGGGCGGGTGGTCAGCGAGATCAGCTCGGAGACGAAGAGGAAGATCCACAGCGCCATGGTGCCGGGGTGCCACTTCCAGTGCACCGGGACCAGGCTGATCCAGAAGCCGACGATGCCGTTCTCCTTCATGCCCAGCACGAGCATGAGCAGCGCAACGACGCCGGCGAAGGCGGCGGTCGTGCCGATGCCGCCGGTGGCGGTGCCGAAGATGGGAATGAGGCCGAAGAGGTTGCAGGTCAGCAGGGCCAGCATCATGGCGCCGAAGAAGGGCACCCAGGCGGCGCCCTGGTTGGGCGAGTGCTGGAAGTTCGGACGGACGATCTCGTCGCGCACGAACAGGACCACCGATTCCAGCAGGTGCTGGATGCGGCCCTCGGGCTTCAGCTGGTCGGCACGGCGGCGATGGGTCACCAGCAGGACGACCGCCAGCAGGCACAGGGCGACCGTCGACCAGAAGGTCTGGTGGTTGAAGAAGGACAGCGCGCGCGGCAGCGAGCCCAGCCAGGCGGACTGGTCGGCAACGGTCATGGCGCGGGCCAGGGACTCGGGCGCGGGGCCGGCGTAACCGGGTTCGGCGGCGACGTCCTGTGCCCACTGCGCATAGCCGTCCTTGACCGTCACGGTCGCGAAGGCCGGCTTCTGTCTGAGGACGTCGAAGTTCTTCAGCGCGTACGTGGGCGCGTTCAGCACCAGTTGCGGCGTGCCATGACCCCAGGCGATCGCGGGCGAGGGGTAGTTATGGCTCTCGTTCAGGGCGGTGAAGCTGAAGACATGGCCGCCATGATGGGCGTCGTGACCGCCGGTCTCGGCATGCGCCGCGCCATGGCCGGACGCCACGACGTGGACGTCGTGCTCGACGGCGGGTTGTGCAACGGGGGTGCTGCCGGTCGTCTCAGCCACGGACAGGCTTCCTTTCCTGGGCCAGGCGGAGGGTCAGCGCCGCCATCTCCACCAGCCAGCCGGCCGCGACGGCGGCGATGAGCGCCGCCACCGCTGCGCGCGGGGCTTCGAGTTTCGCGAGGATGGCCATCGCCAGCGCCGTGCCGGCGATGCGCATCAGCACGGCGCCAAGGCGCCAGCCGATGGATCCGAGGATGTCCTGGCGGGCGGCGAAGACGCCAGCCGCGGCGGCGAGGGCGGCGATCAGGCCGCCGATGGCCGCTCCGTGGACGATGGCGGCCCACGCCGGGATCAGGGTCGCGACGGCGGCGGCGCCCAGCCCGGGCAGGGCGGCGGTGCCGATGATCGCGACGGCCAGCAATCCGGGGCTCATCGGCTGGCCTCGCGGATGAGGCCATACATGGCGATGGCGACGGAACCGAGGCCGCACACCGCCAGCCACAGGGGCGCGGTGCCATGACGGCTGTCCAGCCACAGGCCCAGCGCGATCCCCGCAGCGACGCAGCCCGCAAGCGAGCTCGCGAGCAGCCACATCCGCTGGGCGGATCCGCGGCTGCGCTTGGGGTCGTTCACGATGGCCAGGTCCAGGTTCATCAGGGGGCTGCGCTTGAGCGCGCGGGGAAGTTCCAACCGATGCGCCGGTAGTCAAGTGGGGTCGCCCATCCATGCATTCTCTACTAGGGGGGTCCACTGTTCAGTGTCGCAAAGCGGCACTGGAGCCACAGGTGATTGACAGGACACGGGCCGCCATACCCTTCCCGGCCCCTATCAGTCGGAAGCTGTCCGAAGCTGCAGTTCCGCGGAGCGCACCATGAACCTGATCGAAATCGCCACCAAGTCCTCGCTGCGCAAGGAGCCGCTCGGCGACTTCAAGGTCGGCGACACCGTCGACGTGCATGTCAAGATCAAGGAAGGCGACAAGGAGCGCATCCAGATCTTCAACGGCACCGTCATCGCCAAGGCCAACAAGCACGACGCCGTCAACGCCACCTTCACCGTGCGCCGCATCGTCGCCGGCGAGGGTGTCGAGCGCACCTGGCCGACCAACAGCCCGCGCCTGGCCAAGGTCGAAGTGACCCGCACCGGCAAGGTGCGCCGCGCCAAGCTCTACTACCTGCGCGGCCGCGTCGGCAAGGCGACCAAGGTCAAGGAACTGCTCGAGACCGAGTCGGCCGCCAAGGCCTGAAAATACCGCACAAGCGGAAGCAACGAACCCCAGGCAGCCGCCTGGGGTTCGTCGTTTCTACTGTGATTCCACGTACATTCGGTGTCGCGGGGTCGCAGGGGCGGCAGCCCCCGATGGCAGGGTGCGGGGGCCTGGCCCCCGCGTGCAACCGGAGCGCGTCAGCGCGACCGGCCGAGGACGTGGCGACGGGGGGATATCATGGGCGAAGCCCATCCCCCCGCGGTGTGGAGGCGCAGCCGAACACACCGAGCCACGACCGAGGCCGGGGGGCGTGGGGGGCTCTGGCCCCCCATAGCTAAGAGCGCAGCCGAACACACCGAGCCACGACCGAGGCCGGGGGGCGTGGGGGGCTCTGGCCCCCCATAGCTAAGAGCCCCGCACGCTCATGCTCGGCCAGGGGCCACGGACGTAGCGCCAGCGCATCGCCGCGGCGATGCCGACCAGATATGCGATGAAAAGCCCATAACAGATGGACAGGCCGCCCAGGCCGGGGTCCATCCACGGCAGCAGCAGCCAGGCCGGCAGCGCCAGGACGACGGCGGCGACCCCGACCAGCAGCAGCAGCGGCCAGCGCGTATCGCCGGCCCCCTGCACGGTGGCGCGCCAGATCCAGTGCATCATCTCGAAGGGCATGGCTGCGGCCAGGAACCACATCACTGGCACCGCCATCACCATCTGGCGCTCCCACTGGGCGTCGTCGCCATGGTGGGCGGGCTGCAGGAGCAGCCGCGGCACGAGGGCGAAGGCCGCCGCGACCACCAGCATGTACGGCGCCACGATGGCGAAGGCCGAGCGCACCGCGCGTCGGGCGGCGTCGGTATCGCCCGATCCCATGGCCTGGCCGACGGCGATGCTGATGCCCTGGGAGAACCCGACCACCGGGACCATGAACAGCAGGTAGGTGTTGAAGGCGAGGTTGCTGGCGCTGAGCGCATCGGTGCCCAGCCGCGTCAGCACCGCGGTGAAGGCGACGAAGGCCACCATCTCGAGGATCTCCGTCGCCCCGCGCGGCACGGCGAAGAAGAGGAATCGCCGCAGCCTGGCCGGATCGTGGTTGCGCGCCTCCCAGGTGGCGAAATCGCGCCGCCGCGCCGGAGCGAAGAACCAGCCCAGCCAGCCCAGCAGCATGAGCACGGCGGTGGCGAGGCTGGCGATCCCCGCTCCGCTGATCCCCAGGGCCGGCACGCCCAGGCCGCCCAGCACCAGCCAGAGGTTCAGGCCGATGCACACCGCCGCCCCCAGCAGGCTCATGCCCAGGACCATGCCGGTGCGGCCGATGCCGCCGCAGAAGCCGGCGATGCCCGAGGCGGCGGCCAGCGGGCCGACCTCGGCGAGATACCATCCCAGCAGCTCGGCCAGGCCCGTCTCGACCGTGGGTTCAGTGCCGAAGATCGCTGCCAGCGGGCCCCGCAACGGGATGAGGATGGCGCTGACCGCCAGGCCGACGCCCGCGAGCACGAACATGGGCCAGGCCATCGCTCCGGCCTCCCGCCTCTCGCCGGCGGCGACATGCTGGGCAGCGAACACGCCGAGGTAGCCGCACGAGACGATGAACAGGCCCTGGAAGGTCCACGCCAGCATCCCGGCCGGCAGGCTGGCCGCGAGCGCCTCGGGGCTGTGCCAGCTGAGGACGGTGCGGTTGACGTAGTGCAGGAAGAAGCCGAGGCCGGTGCTGGCTGCCAGCGGCAGGGCGAGGCGCAGGAGTCCGCGAACGCTCGATGATCCGGCTGGCTGTGGCATGGCGTCGCGCAGGGTGCGCCGCCAGCGCCACTGGCAATGGCCTGCGGATCAGCCCTTGCGGCCGGACAATTCCGTCGACAGGCGCTGGAGCCCGTCGGCGGACTCGCGCGTGGCCTGGGCCTGCCCCGCGGACGCCTCTGCCTCCTTCGCCACACCGGCGATACTGCGCGCCACATCCGCGACCCCCTGCGAGGCCTCGCCGACCGTGCGCGCCATCTCCTTGGTCGTCGAGGTCTGCTCCTCGGTCGCGCCAGCGATGGACGTCGTCGCCTGGCCGATGCGGGCGATGATCTCGCCGACCGCCTGGGCATCGGCCTGCATGCCCGCCCCATCGGAGCGGATGGCGTTCACCTTGCTCTGGATGTCCTCGGTGGCCGCACGGGTCTTGCGTGCCAGCTCCTTCACCTCGCTGGCGACCACCGCGAAGCCCCGGCCCGCGTCGCCGGCACGCGCCGCCTCGATGGTGGCGTTGAGGGCCAGGAGATTCGTCTGCTCGGCGATATCGGCGATGAGCTGCGCCACGCCACCGATGTCGGTGCTGCGCTCGGCAAGCCGGCCGGCGGTGGCGGTGGCGGTATCGGCCCGGCCCTTCGCCTCCTGCGAGATGCGCGCAGCCTCGGCCGCGGCGCGGGCGATCTCGACGATCGAGGAGTTCATCTCCTCGGCGCCGGCGGCCACCGTGCCCAGGCCGCGCGCGGCCTCCTCGGCTCCGGCGGAGACCTGCTGCGCCTCGTCCTTGGCCTGCCTGGCCGAATCGGCCAGGACCCGGCTGATCTCGCCGAAGCGGTCGGCTGCGGCGGCGAGTTCCGCCACCGTGCGGTCCCGCGCCGCGGTCTGGCGGCCGACCTCGGTCCAATCGACGCGATCAGCGCGCAGGGCGCCGCGGACGCCTTCCAGGGCATGATCGAGGGAGGCCGCCATGCGGCCGAGCTCGTCGCCGCGCCGCATCGCCAGCCGCCCGTCCAGACGCCCGGCGGCGACGTCATCGAGAGCCTGGCGGACCTGACCGAGGGGACGCACGATGCCCCTGGCTATGAGCAGCGCGACCGCGAGGCACACCACCAGGCCGAGGCCGGCGACCAGCAGGACGAAGCGCAGACGCTCGCGCGCCGAGCGGTCGAGTTCAGCCGCCAATGCGGCCACCTCGCGGTCGATGTCGTCGATGTACACGCCGAGGCCGATGAACCAGCCATCGTCGATGCTGCGATCGCCGATCGTCCAGCGCAGCGGCTGGATCCAGGACAGCTTCGGCAGCGGGATGGGCTTGCCCTCGGCATCCTTGGGGCCATCCGGCTTGGGATAATCGTAGGCGTAGGTCCCGCCGCCCTTGACGGCCACCGCGTGCATGTCGCGGATGATGAAGCTCTCGCCGACCTTCAGGTCCCAGCGGCTGGTATCCAGGAGCTTGGGCGAGGGCGGCATCACGATGGTCTTTCCATCGCCGGCATACACGAAGAAGTAGCCGTTGGCCTTGCCATCAGCTCCACGCATGAAGTAGGTGTCCTGGAGCAGTTCGCGCAGGATGCGGCTGCGGGCCGGCGCATCATCCGTGCCCGTGATCCGCGTGCGGATCACCTCGGTCGCCAGCTCGCAGAGGTGTCGCAGCTCGGCAGTGCGCGAGGCCACCAGGCCGTCGCGGATCGTCCGCTCGGCCGTCGCGGCCGTCTCGCGGGCGGCCCGCCAGTCCAGCCAGGCCACCAGCAGCGACAAGGCCAGCCCGAGCCCGATGAGGACGAAGAGCTTGCCGATCATCGGCACGTCGGCAAATCGCATGGCGGGACTCCTGCCGCATGGTAGCAGGCCGCCAACCGAAAGGTCAAGCTGCTTCCAGGACGATCAGGCCTTCGGGGCGTCCGGCGCGACCGGCGGCTTCACCACCACCTTCTGCACCGCCTTGTCGGCCAGCTTGGTGCCGCGGGTGGAGACGCCGCAGGGTTCGAGGGCGCCGAGATCGACCACCTGCTCGTGCACGCGCTGGCCCTTGGCGGGGGCGAAGTGCAGGGTGGCGATGCCGCCGGTGCCGATGGCGAAGTAGTCGATCTTGCCGGCGCGGTCCTTGATCAGCTCGTACTCGCGGTCCTTGATGAAGCTGCTGATGGTGGTGACCTTGCCCCAGGGCTCGCGATCCTTGTCGCGGTAGACCACGGTGATGGTCAGGCCCTTCTCGGGGTCGAAGACGTCGAGGTGGATGAGCTTGCCTTCCAGGACCGTCTTCTCGGTCGGAGCCATGATGCGGTACATGCCATCGGCCATGATGGCGATGATCTTGTCGTACTCGCTGACCTTCAGCTCGCGGTCGCCGCCCTTCACCGCGGTGCCGATGAACCCGGTGGTCGCATCGTAGCACACCTTCAGATTGGCGTTGGCCACCGCCTTCTTGTCCACCGTCTCGAAGCCCTTCACCTTGGTGCGGCGGGGGAACTTGCCGCCGAACTTGGCGATGATGCCTTCCAGCCAGGCGATGACGGTGCCGACCAGATCCTTCAGCTTCGCCTTGATCGCCTTGATCTCGGCCTCGATGGCGGAGATGTCCTTGCGGTTCTGCTCGATGTCGAAGGCGGAGATGCGCTTGATCGGGATGTCGAGCAGGCGGGTGATGTCCTCGTCGGTGAGGTCGCGGATGAACTGCGCCTTGAAGGGGTCCATGCCCTTCACCACCGCGTTGCGCACGCCCTCGGCGGTCTTCTGCTCCTCGATCTTCTTGTAGACCCGGTTCTCGATGAAGATGCGCTCCAGGGTCAGGCTGTGCTGCTTGGCGATCAGCTTGCCCAGCTCGTGTTCGAGCTCGGCCTTGATCAGGGCCTGCAGGCGCTCGGTGCTGGCGCGCAGCAGATCGGACGCCTTCAGCTCCACCGGCTTGTCGTCGCGGATGACGACGATGTTGGAGTTGATCGACATCTCGCACTGGGTGTAGGCGTACAGCTGCGGGATGACCTCGTCGGCGTAGACGCCGCGCTGCAGGGCCAGGATGATCTCGACCTCCGAACCGGTGCGGTCGCTGATCTCGCTGATCTTGACCTTGCCCTTCTGGATCGCCTCCTCGATCGACTCGATCAGCGACTCGACGGTGGTGCCGGGGGGGATCTCGCGGATCACCACCTTCTTGTCGCCGTCGTTGTCGATCCTGGCGCGCACGCGCACCTTGCCCTGGCCGTCGGCGTAGTCCGAGACGTCCATGATCCCGCCCTGCGGGAAGTCGGGGTGCAGGCGGAAGCGCTCGCCCTTCAGGATCGCGATCTGGCCCTTCAGCAGCTCGCCCAGGTTGTGCGGCAGGATGCTGGTCGCCATGCCGACCGCGATGCCCTCGGTGCCCAGCAGCAGGATGGTGGGCAGCTTGCTGGGCAGGGCCTCGGGTTCCTCCTTGCGGCCGTCGTAGGACGGGACCATCTCGGTCAGGGCCGGATTGAAGAGGGTCTCCTTGGCCAGGCCGGTCAGGCGGCACTCGATGTAGCGCGCCGCCGCCGCGCCATCGCCGGTCAGGACGTTGCCGAAGTTCCCCTGGCGCTCAATGAAGTAGCCCAGGTCCGGGTCGTCCGGGCAGCGGCCCTTGTTGGCCAGCACCACCAGGGCGTCGCCAATCGAGGCGTCGCCGTGGGGATGCAGCTTCATGGTCTCGCCGATGACGTTGGCGACCTTCATGAACTTGCCGTCGTCCATCGTCCACAGCGTATGCAGGATGCGGCGCTGCACGGGTTTGCAGCCATCGCGCAGGTCCGGGATGGCGCGGTCGACGACGACGTACGAGGCGTACTCGAGGAAGTTGCGACGCATCAGCGGCTCGAGGTAGGCCATGGATCCTCCGAAGGCGGGGCAGCATGGGAGGGCGGAGCGCTCGGCAAGCCGGGGCGGGGCGGACCGAGAACACGGATGCATGGTCCGGCGTATACATGGGATGCGCCTGATCATGCCCCTGCTGGCCGTCGTCGTCCTCAGCGCCGGCGAGCCCCCTGCCGCCCTGCCCAAGGCTTCCGGCAATGCCGGCAAGGCCGGATCCTACCAGGTCCAGTGCGGGCAGGCCGGCTACAGCTACTGGGTGAACGTCCCGGCCAGCCCGGCCGGCACCCACTTCGGCCTGCATGTCTTCTTCCACGGCCAGAACGGCCAGGGCGGGGCGCAGCATTTCGGGCAGTGGGAGGATCGCCTCCTCAAGACCTACGACCTCATCGGCATCAACATGTGCTATGCCGATGGCGACAACATGAAGGACACCGGCGGCAAGGTCGCGGCCGCCCGGGCGGCGGTGCTGCAGGTCATGGCTGACTACCCGGTGGTCCCCGGACGCGGGATGGTCGCGTGCTTCTCGGGCGGCGGCCTGCCCTGCGGCCAGTGGTACGCCGAGGCGGCCAGGAACCGCGGCCCGGCCTGGCCCTTCACCGCCCTCGCGCTCTACAGTGCCAACTACCGCAGCGGGGTGCAGCCGCTGCCCGAGACCGGCTGGTTCGTCGGCGTCAACCAGCAGGAATGGACCCTGGCGCAGCTGGGCGCGACCCAGACCGCACGCTTCGGCGAGGCCCTGGCGGCGATCGCCAAGTCCGGGCCCGACCAGCGCTTCCTCTGCCTGCCCGGGGTGGGGCACAGCATCGACAACCGTGCCGTGGACGCCGCTGCCGAGCTCTTCCACCGCGTAGATCTCGCCTACGCCCCCTTCATCCACGTGCCCGAGGGGATGCCCCGGCAGCTGCTGCCGATCATCGCCCAGGCCAACGACGGCAATCTCGGCGCGGCGGCGACGGCCCTGGCCAAGCTGAAGCCCGGCGCGGTGCCGGCCGAGGCGGTCGAGGACCTGCAGAAGCGCATCGACGCCCGTGCCGCCGCCCAGGTCGCGCTGATCACCAGCCTGGCCGCCAACGACCTGCATCTCGCGGCATTCTACGGCAACCGCTTCGCCAAGGGCCTGAAGAGCCATGCCCGCGAGGCCGAACTGACCGCCGCGATGGCGCCGGTGCTGAAGGAGCGCAAGGCCGCCCAGGCCGCGGCCGGGGCGCTGGACGCCTTCGCCAAGCTCTTCCCGCAGGTCTTCGTCAAGGACGCCACCATCGCGGCGCAGGCGGTGCCCGCTCTCGAACAGATGGTCAAGGCCGCCGGTGAGCGCTCGAACCTGGGGCGGATGGCCGCCGACCTGCTGGCGCTGCCGCACGCCCCCGCTCCGGGCAAGTGAGGGCGATGCCGGGGATGCGCTCCAGCACGGCCGCGACCAGCGGCCATGGGGCGACGGCGTGGAAGCCGTCATGGAAGGGATCGAGCGCGGCCGGGCCGCGCTCGCGCAGCAGCGCGCGGTAGCGGTGTCCCAACTCGGCCAGATCGCATCCGCCGGCGGCGAGGCGGCAGGCCCAGGCGGCGCCGAGCGCCGCGCCCCTGGCCAGGGGCTGGTCGAGCTCGTAGCCGGCCCGGCGCAGGTCGACGCTGCGTCCGGCGAAGACCGGACGCTCGGGATCGGCGGCATCGACACGCAGGGCGTGACCGTGGCCCAGCAGCAGGTCGGGGTCGCCGCCCAGGCTGCGGGCGGGCAGCTGGATGCCGGGCCCTGCCGGGCGCGCTCCGCAGCAGCGGCGGGCGGCGCGGGTTGCGTCGATCGGCCGGAAGCGGCGCATCAGCAGCACCCGGTCGGCGCTGGCGATGGC
>JAFLCQ010000159.1 GCA_017302815.1 Planctomycetota bacterium | reverse complement strand
CCGCCCGCGCCCTGCTGGCGCCGCTGCTGGCCGAGCGCGGCGGCGACCGTGCGCCGGCCATGTCGGCGGTGGGGCATGCCCACATCGATCTCGGTTGGCTGTGGCCGGTGCGCGAGAGCCGCCGCAAGGTGGCGCGCACCCTGGCGACGGTGATGCGCAACCTCGCGGCCCATCCCGACTACGTCTTCGGCATCAGCCAGCCGCAGCAGCTGGCCTGGGTGCAGCAGGACCACCCGGCCCTCTTCGCCCAGGTGCAGGCTGCGGTCGCGGTCGGCCGCATCGAATGCCAGGGCGGCATGTGGGTGGAGAGCGACACCAACCTGGTCTCGGCCGAGTCGCTGGCGCGCCAGCTGCTCTATGGCCAGCGCGCCTGGCAGGGCTGGTTCGGCCAGCGCGTCCGCACCTGCTGGCTGCCCGACGTGTTCGGCTACTCCGCCGCCCTGCCGCAGATCCTGGCGCAGGCCGGCATCGACCGCTTCATGACCATCAAGCTGTCGTGGAGCAAGGTGAACCGCTTCCCCCACCACACCTTCCGCTGGCGCTCGCCGGATGGCAGCGAGGTGCTGGCGCACATGCCGCCGGAGGGGACCTACAACAGCTCCGCCCTGCCGCGCTCGTCGATCCAGGCCGCGAAGAACTTCCAGGACGCGTCCCGCTCCGGTCATGCCCTGCTGGTCTACGGCATCGGCGACGGCGGCGGCGGCCCCGGCCAGGAGCATCTCGAACGTCTGGAGCGCTGCCGCGACCTCGCCGGCATGCCGGCGGTGCGGCAGGAATCGAGCGAGCGCTTCTTCGAACGCATCGCTCCCGACCGCGAGCGCCTGTCGGCCTGGAGCGGCGAGCTCTACCTCGAATGCCACCAGGGCACCCTGACTTCGCAGGGGCGGATGAAGATGGCCAACCGCCGCCTGGAATGGGCCCTGCGCCGCGCCGAGCTGGCCGCCAGCCGCGCCTGGCTGGCCGGAGCAGCCTGGCCCGGCCAGCGCCTGGCATCGATCTGGCGCGACGTCCTGCTGCACCAGTTCCACGACATCCTCCCGGGATCGTCGATCCGCCGGGTCTACGTCGAAGCCGAGGCGCGCAGCGCCGAGATGCTTGCCGAACTCGACGCCATCACCGCCATGGCCGATGCGCAGGCCCTGCCTGAGGGGGTGCAGGTGGTGAATGATCTGTCCTGGCCGCGCGCCGGCTGGGTGCGCGGAGGCCGTGGCTGGCACCGGGTCGAGGTCGGCCCCTGCGCCGCCGTCGCGCTGCCGCCGCCTGGCGCTCAACCCACTGGCCTGGAGGCGACCGCCGACGTCCTGAGCAATGGCATCCTGCGTGCGACCTTCGCTGCCGACGGCCGCCTGGCCAGCCTGGTCGATCTCGAACATGGCCGCGAGGCCCTGTCCGGCCCCGGCAACGACCTCATCGCCTTCGATGATCCGGGCGACGCCTGGGACTTCCCCGCCGACTACCGCGAACGTGCGCAGTGGCGGCCCGAGCCGACCGCCGTGCGCTGCGGCATCGACGGGCCCGAGGCCTGGGTCGAGCGCACCCTGCGCCTCGGGTCGTCGACCATCGTGCAGCGCGTGGTGCTGGCTGATGGCTCGCGCCGCCTGGAGTTCCGCACCCGCGTCGATTGGCAGGAGCGTGGACGCATGCTGCGCGTGCGCTTCCCCGCCGCGGTGCATGCCGAGGCGGCGCGCTGCGAGATCGCGGTCGGCTCGATCGCCCGGCCGACCCATGCCAACACCAGCTGGGACGCCGCCCGCTTCGAGGTGCCGGTCCACTCCTGGGTCGACCTGTCGGAGCGCGGCTACGGCGTGGCCCTGCTCAACGACGGCAAGTACGGGCACCGCCTGGACGGCGACGTCCTCGACCTCGCCCTGCTGCGCTCGCCCTCCTACCCCGATCCCGAGGCCGACCGCGGCGAGCATGCGTTCACCTATGCCATCTACCCGCATGCCGGCGACCATGTCGAGGGCCGGGTGACGCAGGAGGCGCACGACCTCAACGCCCCGCTGCGTCTGGCCACCGGCGGATCGGGCACAGCCGCCGCACCCCTGGTCGAGGTCGATGCCGACGGCGTGCTGGTGACGGCAGTGAAGCGCTCTGAGGATGGCGATCTGCTGGTCGTGCGCCTGATGGAGGTGCATGGCGCCACCACCCCGCTGCGCCTGCGCTGCTGTGCGCCGGTGGCCGCGGCCAGTCTAGGCACGCTGCTCGAAGACGCCGGCGAGGCGCTACCCGTCGCCAACGGCACGGTGGCCCTGCGTCTGCCGCCATGGTCGCTGCGTACCGTGCTGCTGCATCTCGGCCGCCGCTGAACGGCAACCGGTCGTGGCCCTGAGCAGGGTCGCGGCTGGCCTTGACACGGAAATGTTAGCTATAACATAACGGTCATGGCCATGAAGCCGCGCAGCAGTCTGAACGACATCGCGCGCCATCTGGGCATCAGCGCCATGACCGTGTCGCGGGTGGTGAACAACAGCGGCGCGGTCAGCCCGGACACTCGCCAGCGGGTCGAGGACGCGCTGCGCGAGCTGGGCTTCCGCAAGGATCGTTTCGCCAGCATCAACGCCAGCCGGCGGGGCGGCGGGAGCGGCAGCTGGTCGGTGGTGGTGGATGCCATCCTGGAGGCCGAAGGCGAACGCGACGCGTACGACTTCTACGCCCGCATCGCCCTGGCCACCGTCCGCCGTCTCGAGGAGGCGGGCTGCCAGGTCGAGCTGAGCGATCTCACCCGCCAGCCGGAGCGCGGCGCGCGCGCGGTGTCCGGGGCGGACGCGATCGTGTTCTGCTCGCCGGTCGGCGATGACGTCGTGCGGCGGGTGACGACGCTCAATCCCGGGATGGTGCGCGTGGCGGCCTTCCACGCCCAACCACGCGCCTCGCTGGTGGGCCCCGACGATGTGGCCGCCGGAGGCATGGCGGCCGAACTGGCCGCGCGTGGCGGGCATCGCCAGGTGGCGGTGCTGGCCAGCGCGCATGCCAGCCATGGTCTACGCGCGGCGGCCTTCGTCGCCCGCATGCGCGAACTGAGCCCCAGCGCGCAGGTGGCGGTGCTGTCCTATCCGCTGCTGCCGGACGGGATCCACAGTGACGACGCGGTCATCGATGGTCTGCTGGCGGCGCATCGGGCCTCTTCCTTCCCGACCTCCCTGCTCTTCGCCACCGGCGGCCACGCCACCCTGCGCGCCTACCGCTTCCTGCGCGCCCAGGGCATCGCCGTGCCGGGGCAGATCGCGCTGCTGGGCTTCGACGCCCTGCCCTTCTACGACCATCTCGACATCCCCATCACGCGCATCGCCTTCGGGGTGGCAGCAGTGGGCCAGCGGCTGGCCGAGGAGGCGGTGCGGCTCCTCGCCGGCGAGGCCGAGGAGCCGGCGCGGATCCTGCTGCCCTGCACCCTGGTCGAGGGGAGGTCGTTCGTGGACGCCGCCGCCATGCCGGACCGGGTCCAGCATGCGCCCTGACCGCGGCTTCACCCTGATCGAGCTGCTGGTGGTCGTATCGATCATCGCCGTGCTCGCGGCTCTGCTCCTGCCAGCCATCGGCCTGGTGCGCAGCACGGCCCTGAGCGTGCGCTGCGCCTCGAACCTGCGCCAGTTCGGCGCCGCCGGCCTGGCCTACAGCGCTGACTGGGACGGCCTGGTGCTGCCGTGCGAGGGGCGCGGCACCACCGGACCGACCAGCACGGTGAAATGGTATACCAACGTGCTGGAGTACCTCGACTCCGACCCAGACGGCGATGCCGCCACGCACGAAGAGTTCACCGCTGCCAACACCCGCCTGATCGTGCGCGCCTGCCCGGTGTGGACCTCGACGGACGCCTACCGCCTCAGCCTGGCGGGCGAATGGTGGCGCACCGGCTATGGCTGGACCTCGCGCACCCGCAACCCGATGCCGGCGCAGCAGGCGGATGGCACCTGGCGGGATGGCGATGGCAACCTGATCATCAGCTCCGGCGGGGTGAACGTCGCCATGTCGCGGGTGACGAAGCAGTCGGCGCGCGTGCTTGCCGGGGATAGCGACACCTACTTCATGTGGGCTCCCTACAACACCGCCACCCCGCAGGCGAACGCGCGTCACCGCGGGCTGGGCAATGTCCTGTACTTCGACGGGCACTGCGACCGCCTGCCGTACCTCGCGATCGTCGCTGGGCAGAACCTGGCGCAATGAACCACGGAGGATGCATGCGCAGCGCGCTGCCGCTACTTGCCTGTGTCATCGCCGTCGCCGCAGAACCGGGTGGAGGACCGCCGGCGGCGCCAGCCGGCAAGCGCTGGGCGCCCATCGCCGAACTGAGCGACGAGTTCACAGGGCCGCAGCTGGACGCCGCGCGCTGGATGCCCCGGCATGCCTACTGGAAGGGCCGCGAGCCAAGCCGCTTCCGCGAGGAGAACGTCTCCGTCGCCGACGGCATGCTGCGGCTGCGTTCGACTGCCGATGCAGCGCTGCTGGCCAGGGCCAAGGACCCGGAACGCGACGTGTGGGTGCACGCCGCCTGCATCTCGTCGCAGGGGCCGCTTGCGCACTACGGCTACTATGCGGCACGGATCCGGGCGTCGCGCCTGTCGATGACCTCGTCGTTCTGGTTCCAGGGCAAGTTCAGTGAGATCGACGTGGTCGAGCAGTTCGGCGCTTCCGCGCGCTATCCGGAGAAGGCGCGGCTGATGCTGGCGAATACGCACTACTTCCGCGACGGCTGGGCCAAGGACCGCACAACCCCGACGACCTGGGAGATGCCGACTCGCTCCGCCGATGCCTTCCACGTCTATGGCATGTGGTGGCGCGACGCGCGTTCGATCTGGCTGTACCATGACGGGGTCAAGGTTGCCGAGATGGTTCCGCCCGCCGACTTCGACGAGCGGCAGTACATGTTCTTCGACACCGAGGTCTTCACCTGGCACGGCCTGCCCAGCGTTGAATCGCTGCAGGATCCGGCATGCAACACCATGCTGGTGGACTGGGTCCGCTCATGGCGGCTGGAGGATGCGCCGTGAAGGCGGCGCTGCTGGTCCTGCTCGCGGCCGGCCTCGCCGGTGGCGAGGTCTTCGCGGACGGCACCACAGCTGTGTTCCTCGGCGACAGCATCACCCATGACGGACGCTGGGTCCGCTATGTCGCGGACTACTACGCCACGCGCTTCCCGGAGCGCCAGGTGGTGCTGATCGATGCCGGCGTCTCCGGCGACACCGCTGGCGGCGCGATGCGCCGGCTGGATGCCGACGTGCTGGTGTGGAAGCCCGATGTGGTGGTGGCGATGCTGGGGATGAACGACTGCGGCCGCGATGCGTACAAGTCCGGTGTGGCCGCGGATGCCGCGCTCCTGGCGGTGCGCGAACGCCACATCGCCACCTACGGCGAGCGCATGAGCGCCCTGGCCGTACGCATCCGCCAGGCGGGCAGCCGGCTCATCCTGGTCGCTCCCAGCCCCTACGACGATGGCGCGACGGGGGCACAGGCGAAACTGCCCGGGGCCAACGCGGCGCTGGGGCGGTGCGCCGCGCAATTGCCGCGCATCGCCGCCGACGCCGGAGCGGAGGTGGTCGATCTGCACTCCCCGATGACGGAACTGGGCGCGTCGCGTCGCGCCGCCGATCCAGCCTTCACCCTCATCGGTCCCGATCGCGTGCATCCCGGGTCGCCCGGCCATCTCGTCATGGCCTGGCTCTTCCTCACCGCGCAGCGGGCCCCGTCGCTGGTCTCGCGCATCCATATCGATGCGGCGCGCGGCGTCGCCGAGGCCGAAGGGGCCGCCGTCTCCGGGCTCGTAGCCGCCCCGGAGGGGATCTCCTTCACTGCCCAGGCGGCGGCCCTGCCCTTCCCGATCGCCGCCGACGCCAGACCCGCGCTGGCGTGGGCGCCGATCGAGGCCGATCTCGATCGCGAGACGCTGCTGGTGTCCGGCCTCGCCGCTGGTCGCTGGCGCCTGGAGATCGATGGCGTGGCGATCGCGACCTGTACGGCCGCCGAATTGGCCGCCGGGATCGACACGGCTCGCCTCGACACACCGCAACGGCGGCAGGCAGCCGAGGTGCAGCGCCTGAACGAGCAGCGCAGGCAGATCGAGCAGCGTCTACGCGCCATCGCCATGGTCGAATGGCGCATCCTCGGCCCGGCCGATGGCGATATCGCCGATCCGTCGGTGGCGATGCGGGCGGTCGAACGCCGTCTCGCCGAGGAGAAGAACGCCTTCCTGCGGCGCATGCTGGAGGAGTATCGCGCCAGCAGGCCGCAGCGCGACGCCCTGCGCGTGCAGGTCGTCGCGATGGCGGACGATGTGCGGAAGGCGGCCAGGCCGCACACCGTGCGCTACCGCCTGGTGCCGCAGCGCTGATGCGGGATCAGGCGGCGCGGTAGCGGGTCTCCAGCTCGACGCAGCGCATCAGCCAGCGCAGGCGTCCGATGCCGGTGCCGGCGGGGATCGATCCGGCGGTGGCGATGTTCAGGCGTCCGCCGGCGCCGACGGCGGTGAAGTCGGCGCGCACGCGCGCGCGGATCGCCTCCGGCGAGCCGTTGCGCAGCAGGAAGGGCGGCATGTGCCCGTTGATCACCGCCTCGGGCATGCGGGCGCGGATGATGCGCGGATCGATCTCGGGTCCGTAATTGACGCTGGCGATGCCCAGCTCGCGTTGGGCGTCGAGATGGTGCGCCATCGCCGAATCGCTGTGCTGATAGCGGTGCCCGTCTGGCAGGGGGGCGAACTCGTCCATCACCGTGCGCAGCACGGGCATGCAGAAACGGCGGTACTGCCGCGGATTGAACAGGCAGGAGTTGTCGTCGGTGATCCACCAGCCTGCTTCAGGGGCTTTGCCCCTACGGCCCTGCGGGCCTACCCCCGGGCTTTGTCGCGGCTCGGATCCGTCGCTGCCGCTCCGGATCCGTGACGGCATCGGCTGCGCCGATTCTATGCCGTCACCGCCACTCGGCGCCCGTTCCTGCTGGTCGCAGCTGAAGGCGCGTAGACGGCGGTTGAGGCGCAGATAGCCCTGGGTGAGGATGCGGGTGAAGCGGTCCATCAGCTCAGGCTCGTCGATGCACCACAGCAGGGCGACCTGCGGATCCAGCACCGAGGTGATGACGGTGGCCGGGCCGCGCGAACCCGTGCCCAGATGCGGCATGCGCTGACCGTTCGTCCGACGCCGCTCCCATTCCGCCAGGTAGGCGTCGGGCAGGCACCAGGACTCGATGTCGATCGCTTCGGCGCGATCGAGGATGCGCGCGAACTCGCCGGGATCGGCGGTCACCGGCACGAACCACGGCGTGCCGCCTTCATGGTAGGCGAACTCGCAGCCGAAGAGGTTCTCGATGCGCTTCGGCTGATGCTCCCAGGAGTCCTCGTCGTAGGGGCGGGCGCGCAGGTGCTGCCACATCAGGTCGTTGGCCTGGCGGTGCAGGCCGTCGCGCCAGGCCTTGTCGCGGTAGTAGCGCAGGGTGCTGGGCACCGCCAGGAACTCGAACAGCCAGTGGTCGTCGCTGCCCACGCCGGCCAGGGCGCAGCGCGGCTTGTCCTCGCCGATGCGGTGGCAGAGCCCGTTCTCGGCCCAGAAGGCCTCCGGGTCGAGGTCGCGGGAGAGGTCCATGAACTCGGTTTCGATGAGGGCCATGCCCCCAGCCTACGCCGAGGCGTCCGTCAGTCAGGGTCGGGCATGGCGCGTCGGGTGGACGGAATCCGCGCCCGGTCGCCGCGGCAGGCGCTGGGCGGGACGCCGACGATGGCGCGGAAGACCTTGTTGAAGTGCTGCGGATCCGGCAGGCCGACGCGCTCGCCGATCGCGCGCACGCCCATGGCGGTGCTGCCCAGCAGCAGGCGCGCCAGCTCGACCCGCTGCGCCAGACGGTAGCGGTCGATGGTCATGCCGAAGCGGACGCGGAAGCGCGCCGCCAGCCAGTTGGCGCTCACTCCGACCCGCCGCGCCAGGGCCGGCGTGCGCCAGTCGCGGTCCGGCTGCTCGCGCAGCAGCGCTGCCAAGATCGGAA
>JAFLCQ010000158.1 GCA_017302815.1 Planctomycetota bacterium | reverse complement strand
GCGGCGGCGCCAGGCGCCCTCGGGACCGGCGGTCTCCGGAATCGGCGTCGACGCGGCAACAGGCAGCGCGTCGGGGAGGACGCGGCCGGTGATGCCCTCGGCGCGGACATTGGCCAGCTCCTCGGCGATGAGGGCGCGGAAGCCGTCCTCGCCCTTGGCCTTGAGCACGAACTTGAGACGGGCCTTGGCGCGGTTCTGGCGGTCGCCGTGCTTGTGGTGCACGCGCACCACCGCATCGCACAGCGGCACCAGCTCCTCCTTGGGCAGGAACTCGGCGATCAGGCACGGAGCGACCGGCATGGCGCCGAGGCCGGCGCCGGCGACGACGCGGAAGCCCTGCTTGCCATCCTTGACCACGGCGGTGATGCCGACGTCCTGGATGTTCACCTGGCCCAGCGGATCGGCATCGCTGCCGGTGAGGGCGATCTTGAACTTCCGCGGCAGATTGGCGCTGCGCGGTCCGCGCAGGAAGTGCTGGAAGATGGCCTCGGCGTAGGGCTCGATGGCGAAGGGTTCGTCGCTGCGGGTGCCGGCGTTGGGGCTGCCGACCACGGCGCGCACTGCGTTGCCGCAGGCCTCACGGGTGGTCAGGCCCGCCTCTTCGAGACGGCGCAGCACGGCCGGGGTGTGGTCGAGCTGGACGTAGTGGTACTGGATGGCCTGGCGGGTGGTGATGTGGCTGATGCCGTTGCTGTACTGCTCGCTGACGTCGGCCAGGACGCGCATCTGATGCGGCGTGACCTTGCCGTACTTCAGCTTCACGCGCACCATCTGGTTCTCGCCGCCCTGGCGCTGGCCATAGACGCCGTGGACCAGGCGGAACGGCTTGAATTCCTTGTCCGGATCGATGGCGCCGGCGTGCAGCGCCTCGACGGTGGAGGCGTACTTCGCCAGTTCGCGTTCAACGGTGTCGGTCAGGGCGGTCGTGGTCATGGGCCGGCATGGTGCGGACCATCAGGGGTCATGGCAATGCAAAGACCGCCAACCCGCCATGCAGGAATCAGAAGGCCAGAGCGGTCCCGAACAGGCCGGTGGCGAGGATGGGGAGACCGGCCATCCCGCCCCTGAAGGCGATGCGGGCGCGGCGCCCCTGCACCGGCAGCAGCAGCGCCATCGCGATCGAGGCGACCAGTCCGGCGAGGGCGTAGGCGAGCAGCGCCGTGTGATCCCCCAGCGCCACGCCGAGCGGCAGCGAGGCGCCGACAAGGGCGATCGCCGCCGCGGCCCCCAGCTCGGCAAGCGGTTCGCCGGGCTCTGCGCGCTGCAGCAGCCGGATCGTCACCAGGCTGCCGATCGCGACCACCCCCGCCGCCAGCAGCACCCGGGCATCGCGATGCCCGTACCACAGCAGCGGCAGGCAGGCCACCACCGGACCGAACCAGCCGAGGACGGCTGCGGCCAGGCGCTGGCCACGTCCGCGGGCGACCCGCAGACCCGAATCAGCCAAGGGATCCACCCCATGCTGCGCCAGGAGTCCGCCGAGCTCGTCGGGCACGGCCCGGGTCGCGGCGGAGATGTCGGCGTCGGTCGCGGGGGAGGTGTCGCTGCCCATCTGGGCATTGCACCGTCCGGCGGAGCCGAGGCAAGAAGCAGCGGTGTCGGCGCTCAGGGCTCCTGCGAACGGAGTTTGAGCACCGCAAGACAACGTCGTAGCCGATCCCGCCCTGCCGATGGCGGAGTGCGCGCGCCAGCCGACTGGGCGCTTTTGGACCCATGCTGCCACGTCATCATCGATGGGGCCTGATGCATGGTGGCCGTTGGCCTCCAGCATCGCCCCGGCCAACGCATCACCGCGCAGCAGAACAGGGCCGCCGGCATCGGTGTTGCCGTACAAGGCGAATCTCTCCATAGTCGGTTCATGGCTGCAGCGGCGACCGTGTTCAGCGCCATGCTCGCGGGGGCAGCATTCGCGACCACGGTCATCGCCCTGCTGTTCCGCTCGACCCACGAACATCGCCGGCTGGCGATGCCGTTCAGCTTCCTCAGCCTGGCGATGTGCGCCTTCGCCATCAGCCAGATCTACCGCAACGCCTGTCCCGATCTGGAGACGGCCGATTGGGCGGCACGCTGCGTCGGCGCCTCCTCAAGCCTGGTGGCTCTGTTCGCCCTGGTCCTGTATCGGACCCTGACCTGCACCCGCGGCTGGAGATTCGACGGCGTGCTGCTGGCACTGCTGGGTGCCAGTTCCATCTACGCCCTCTGCAGCCCAGCCGGGACGCTGTTCGTCTCGGTCCAGCGCATCGACACCATCGCCGCGTCCTGGTGGGGGCCGATCACCGTGCTGCACGGGGAGCCGGATCAGCTGCACACCCTGATCATCGCCTTGTACGCCATCCTCATCGCTCGGCTGCTGCATCTCGGTGTCGGTGAGTTGCGGCGCGACCGCATCGCCGGGGTGATGCTGATCGTCCCGGCGACGGTCATGCTGCTTCCGGTCGTGCATGGCTATGGGCTGGTCCGCGGCTGGTGGTCCGGCATCCCGCTCGGCGAATACGCCATGTCCACCCTCTACCTCGTCCTCGGACTGGTGCTATGGCGGCGCGAGCAGGCGTTCCTGGCGGACATCGCCCTGCGCAGGGCGCAGATCGAGGCTGTGCTCGACCATGGTCTCGGGCTGTCCGGACTGCTCACGCCCGATGGACGACTGGTGCTCGCCAACCGCACCGCCCTGGCCATCGCCGGCACGTCCGTAGCTCAGGTCATCGGCAGGAGCTTCCCAGACACGCCATGGTGGAACCACGACCCCGAGGCGCGCAAGCGCATCGCCCAGGCCGTGGCCAGGGCGGCCAACGGGGAGTCCGACCGCTTCACGACCACGCATCCGAGGCCGGACGGCAGCCTGGTCGACATCGACTTCAGCCTGACCCCCTACCGCGACCGCAGCGGACGGATCACCTACCTCATCGCCGAAGGACGTGACATCAGCGAATTGCGCCGGCTGGACCGCATGGTGCGCGAGGGAAGCCGCCTCGACGCCCTGGGGCAGCTCGCCGGCGGCATGGCCCACGACTTCAACAACGCCCTCGCCGGCATCATGGGCGCCGCCGAGCTGGCGAAGATGCGCAGCCAGGACACCGAGGTCAGGAGACGGCTCGACACCGTCCTGAGCACGGCCGCGAAGGCGGGCGACCTGACCCGGCGGATGCTCTCCTTCGCCCGCAAGGGCAAGGGGCAGGAGGTCGAACTGGCGGGCAACACCCTGGTCAGGGAGTGCGTCGAGCTGCTGGCCCGCTCAGCTGGCCCGGACATCCGCATCGAGACCCGGCTCGACGCTGCGCGCGACGGACTGCGCGGCGATCCGGCCGAGCTCCAGTCGGCGCTGCTCAACCTGTGCATCAACGCCCGCGACGCCATGCCCGAAGGCGGATGCCTCACCCTGTCGACCAGCGTGCATCGCGTGGACGGTCCGATGCCCGACGCGATCGGAGACGTGATGCCGCCGGGGACCTATCTGCGCATCGACGTCGAGGACACCGGGTGCGGCATCCCGGCCGAGATGCGCGAGCGCATCTTCGAGCCGTTCTTCACCACCAAGCCGGCGGGCAAGGGCACCGGGCTCGGACTGCCAGCGGTCCTCGGGACCGTGCAGGCGCACAGCGGCGGCCTGCTGCTGCGCAGCTCGCCGGGCGCCGGAACGTCGATATCCGTCCTGCTGCCCCTCCAGGGCGACAGCAGCGCGTCGATCGGCGCTGCGTCGACCGCGTACATCACCCACGGCGACGGATCCCTGGTCGTCCTGGTCGATGACGACGGCCAGGTGCGCCAGCTTGCGCGCGAACTGCTCGGCAACCTGGGTCTGCAGGTCGAGGATCACGGCGATCCGCGCCAGGCCCGCGATCGGCTGCGCCGCCTGGGCGACGTGCGCTGCGTGATCCTCGACCTCGCCATGCCGGGGCTGAACGGCCGCGACCTCTACGCCTTCCTGCGCGCGACCAGCCGTGAGCTGCCGATCATCATCAGCTCGGGGCATGTCGGCGGCGGCCACGAACTGGACACCGGCGCCGACCCGCAGGTCGTGTTCATGCCCAAGCCCTGGAGGCTGGCCCAGCTGCAGGAGGCCCTGGTGCAGCTGCGCGTCCTCAAGCGGGGCTGAATGGCGCTCAGGCCTCTTCGCTGCGGCTCTTGAGCACCGCCATGAAGGCCTCCTGCGGCACCTCGACGGAGCCGATCATCTTCATGCGCTTCTTGCCTTCCTTCTGCTTCTCCAGCAGCTTGCGCTTTCTGGAGATGTCGCCGCCATAGCACTTCGCGGTGACGTTCTTGCCGTAGCTCTTGATCGTCTCGCGCGCGACCACGCGGGTACCGATGGCGGCCTGCAAGGCGACCTCGAAGAGATGCTTCGGGATCTCCTCCTTGAGGCTCTTGATGATCGCGCGGCCGCGCCGCTCGGCGACGGTGCGGTGGCAGATGAAGGCCAGCGCCTCGCAGGGGTTGTTGTGCACCAGGATGTCCACCTTCACCAGGTCGGCGACCTGGTAGCCGGCGAACTCGTAGTCCATCGTGCCGTAGCCCTGGGTGACGCTCTTCAGCTTGTCGAAGAGGTCGAAGATCACCTCGGCCAGCGGCATGCGGTAGGTCAGGCGGCAGCGGTGCTGGCCGATGTAGTCCTGCTTGAGGAAGTCGCCGCGGCGGTCCTGCACCAGCTGCATCACCGAGCCGATGCGATCGGCCGGGACGAAGAAGTGGATGTCGACCACCGGCTCCTCGATCGAGTCGTAGCCGTCCTTGGGCAGCTCGCCCGGGGTGGTGATCTCGATCGTGCGCGGCTGGCCGTCCTCGCTCATGATGCCGCGCAGGTTGACGCGGTAGGTCACCGTCGGCGCGGTCTGCACCATGTCGAGATCGTGCTCGCGCTCGAGGCGCTCCTGGCAGATCTCCATGTGCAGCATGCCGAGGAAGCCGCAGCGGAAGCCGTGGCCCAGGGCGCCGCCGCTCTCGGGCTGCCAGACGAAGGATGCGTCGTTGAGGGTCAGCTTCTCGACCGCCTCGCGCAGCTGATCGTAGGTCGTCTCGCCGGATGGATACAGGCCGCAATACACCATCGGCTTCATCTCGCGGAAGCCGGACAGCGGCGCGGCGTGGTTGTCGGCCAGGGTGATGGTGTCGCCCACCTTCACGTCGTGCAGGGCCTTGATCGCGGCGCAGATATAGCCCACCTCGCCGGCAGCCAGACCGTCGGCGCTGCTCTCCATCTTCGGGCGCAGCCGGCCGATGTCGCTGACATCGTAGGTCCGGTCGCTGCGGATCATGTGGATCTTGTCGCCCTTGCGAATCGCGCCGTTCACGACGCGCACGTATAGGATGATGCCGCGGTAGTCGTCGTAGATGGCGTCGAAGACCAGGGCCTGGGTGGCGGCGGAGCGGTCCCCCGTGGGGGCCGGCACTTCACGCACCACCGCCTTGAGGATCTCGTCGATGCCGATGCCGGCCTTGGCGCTGGCCAGGATCGCCTCGTCGGCCGGATGAGCGAGCGACTCCTCGATCTCCGCCTTCACTTCCTGCGGACGCGCGCTGGGCAGGTCGATCTTGTTGATCGTCGGGATGACCGCGAGCTTCAAGGTGTCGGCCAGCAGGTAGTTGGCGACGGTCTGGGCCTGCACGCCCTGGCTGGCGTCGACCACCAGCAGGCAGCCCTCGCAGGCCTGCAGGCTGCGCGTGACCTCATAGCTGAAGTCGACATGCCCAGGGGTGTCGATGAGGTTCAGCTGGTAGGTGTTGCCATCCTCATGCTTGTAGGACAGGCATACCGCCTTGGCCTTGATGGTGATCCCGCGCTCACGCTCGAGATCCATGCTGTCCAGGACCTCCAGCTCCTTGTCGTCCTTCTGGCCCATGGCGCCGGTGCGTTCGAGCAGACGCTCGGCAAGGGTCGACTTGCCGTGATCGATGTGGGCGATGATGCAGAAGTTGCGAATCAGGTGCTGGGGGTGCGGCATGGCGAATCTATGGGGGAGTCCGAGGGGGCGGAGCGCCGGAATGCAGGGGATACTGGCGTCAGCCATCCCGCATGCAGGCGCGGGAACCCCCTCGGGGCAGACAGCAGAAGTTGCGAATCAGGTGCTGGGGGTGCGGCATGGCGAATCTATGGGGGAGTCCGAGGGGGCGGAGCGCCGGAATGCAGGGGATACTGGCGTCAGCCATCCCGCATGCAGGCGCGGGAACCCCCTCGGGGCAGATAGCAGAAGTTGCGAATCAGGTGCTGGGGGTGCGGCATGTTGTCTGTACAGGTGTCGACGCTGCGGGGCGTCGCAGGATGGGCCCCTCCGCCGGTGGGGCAACGCACAAACCTTGGCTGGCGCGATCCGATGCCGATACTGGGGTTGCATGCCCGCCCCGGACCCCCTCATCGGCGCCCTCGTCGGCTCGATCCGCATCCAGTCCCGTCTCGGCGCCGGAGCCATGGGCGTCGTCTACCGCGGCCGGCACGAAGTGCTGAACAAGGACGTGGCGGTGAAGGTGCTTGGGCAGCCGCGCGGCGATCCCGCCCACGCCCGCCAGCGCTTCCTGCGCGAAGGCCAGTCGGCGGCCAAGGTCGCGCATCCCAACGTGGTGCAGGTCTTCGAAGCCGGGCTGCACCAGGGTTCGCCGTACCTGGTGATGGAGCTGGTGATCGGCCACAGCCTGGGCAGCCTGCTGGACGAGGTTTCGCGCAAGGCGGGCAAGCCCTGCGGCCTGCCGGCCGACACCGTGTCGCGACTGGGGGCCGGCATCGCGCTGGGCATCCAGGCCATCCACGCCGCCGGCGTCGTGCACCGCGACATCAAGCCGGACAACGTCATGGTGGTCGCCGCGGACCGCACGCCGAAGGTCGCCGACCTCGGCCTGGCCAAGGAGATCGCCGATCCCGACGCCCTGCGCCTGACCGGCACCGGGATGGTCGTCGGCACCCCGCTGTACTGCGCCCCCGAGGCGATCCGCGATCCGCAGCAGATCGGGCCGGCGGCGGACATCTACAGCCTTGGCGCCACCCTCCACCACATGGTCGCCGGCAAGCCCCCCTTCGACGGCGCCACCGCCTACGAAGTCATGCGCGCCCACCTGGAGGACCGGCCGAGGCCACTGCGCGAGCTGGTGCCCGGCACGCCGGCAGCCCTCTCCGATCTGGTCGCGCTCTGCCTGGAGAAGGATCCTGCGCGCCGGCCGTCGGCGCTGCAGATCGCCGAGGCCCTCTCCGGCGGAACCGCCCTCAAGGCGCGGCAGCGCGTGGGGGTGGTGGCGCTGATGGTCACGGTGGCGCTGTCGCTCGCCGGCGGCGGCGGCCTGGCGTGGTGGCTGCTCGGCGGGTCGCAGCAGCCGGGGACCACGGTGCACGCCACCGGCTCGATCATCGTGCAGTGCGCCAACCCGCGCATCCGCACCCGCGTCGATGGCGGCGACTGGCAGCAGGTGCGGCCCGAGGGCCTCACCGTCGAGCCCGGCCGCCGCAGCCTGGTCGTCGAGACCGATCAGCCCGGTCCGGTGCAGCGCTGGGCCGGCGAGGTCGAGGTCGCACCGTCCGGCCTGGTGCGCCTGCCGGTCGAACTGGTCGCCACCGCGGTCGTCGAGACGCGCCTGGAGATGCCCGGCTCCGGCATGCTCTACCTCGCCGGCACGGCGGCCGGACTCGAACCCGCCGCCAGCGTCACCTGGGCCGGGACCTGGCCCCTCGGCCGCTGGGACGGGACGCTGTGGCGCACCCGCACCTACACCATCGACGCGCAGGGTCGCATGACCCGTGAACCCGACGGTGTGCGCGACTACCCGGACGGGGACGCCTGGTGGCAGGCCGCGGACGAGCATGGGCAGCCGATCGAGCCGCAGCACGTCGTGTGCTGGTGGGAAGCGGACCTGGCCCGCCGCAAGGCGGGCCTGCCCGAGCCGCCCGGCTGGCGCGAGCAGGGCCTGCGACCGTCGCAACCGGCGCTGCGCGTCGACACCGCGCTGGTCGAGAAGGTGCTGGAACGGGTCGGCCCGGGAGCGCGGCTGCCGGA
>JAFLCQ010000157.1 GCA_017302815.1 Planctomycetota bacterium | reverse complement strand
GCGCGCGCCCGGGGGCAGGAAGCGCTCCGCATCGCCCGGCGCAGCCTGGCCGCTGGGACGCGGGACTCGCTCCGCACGGAACGACGGCGGTCCGGACCCTCGCGATGCCGGCGCCTCGACCTGCTCTGCCTGCACCGTCGGAGCGGACGATGCATCCTGGCCGGCACGGTCTCCGGAACCGCCGGCCGCCGCCGCGACATGCAGCAGCAGCGCGACCAGCGCGAAGGCGGCGAGCATGGACAGGGCGCGGGTGCGCATGCGGCGATGCTAGCGCGGGGCCCGGCGCCGGGGAAGCGGCGCTCAGCGGCGCTCGACCACCTCGGCCAGCGGGAAGCGCACCTTCTTCAGGGTGGCGTACTTGTCGCCGGCGGCGCGGTAGCCGACCGGGCAGGCGACGACGCTGCGGTAGCCGGTGCCGGCGAGACCGAGGATCTCGTCGTACCTGGCGGGCTCGAAGCCCTCCATCGGGCAGGCGTCGACGCCCAGCTGGGCGCACGCGAGCATGAACTGGCCGAGGGCGATGTAGCACTGGCGGGCGGACCACTCGGCGGCGATCTTGCCGCGCGGGCCGTGCACGACGTCCTTCAGCATCATGTTCTTGTAGCCGTCGAGGCTGGCGGCCGGGATGCCGCGCGTCGCGGCCGAGGCGTCGATCAGGCGCTGCACGTCGGCCTCGCGCATCTCGGTGCGGCCGAGGAAGACGACGTGGTGGCTGCAGTCGGTGACCTGCGACTGGTTCCAGCTGGCGGGACGCAGCTGCTCGCGCAGCGCCTTGTCGGTGATGACCAGGAACTTCCACGGCTGCAGGCCGAAGCTGCTGGGCGTCAGCACCAGGCTGCGCTCCAGGGCCGCCCACACGTCGGCGGGAATGGTGCGGGAGGGATCGAAGGCCTTGGTGGCGTAGCGCCAGTTCAGGGCCTCGTCGAGCTGCTGCGGGGCGATGGGGGTCATGCCGCACTCTGTAGGAGCCTCGCGCGCGGCACAAGCCGGGGGCAGCGTGCACTTGCACCAACGATCCCGCTGCGACCGTGCCGCGCATGATCCGCCTCGACCGCATCACCACCCGCAGCGGCGACAAGGGCACCACCGGCCTCGCCGACGGCACGCGGGTGTCGAAGCACTGCCCGCTGATCTGCGCCATCGGCGCGGTCGACGAGGCGAACAGCCTGCTGGGCATGGTGCGCCAGGCGTCGCTGCCGGACGACATCGCGGCCCAGCTGCCCTCGGTGCAGAACGACCTCTTCGACGTCGGCTCCGACCTGGCGGTGCCGCCGGGCGGCCCGCACGAGGAGCACATCAAGCGCATCAGCGACGCGCAGGTGGCGCGCCTGGAGGAGCTGGTCGAAGCCAGCACCGCCCGCCTGGCGCCGCTGACCAGCTTCGTCCTGCCCGGCGGCAGCCCGGGCGCGTCCTGGCTGCACCTGGCGCGCACGGTGGTGCGCCGCGCCGAGCGCGACCTCATCGCCGCCGTCGACGCCGATCCGGCGCGGGCGTGGAACCCCAACCTGGTGCGCTACCTCAACCGCCTCAGCGACCTGTGCTTCGTGTGGGCGCGCCGCGCCAACGACGACGGCCGCTCCGACGTGCCCTGGCGCCCAGGCGCCAACCGCTGACCGCCACCCGCACGGCCTAGGCCGCCTGCGCCGCCACCGGCCAGAACTCCCACACCCAGGCGTAGAGGGCGAAGATCCCCGCCCCGACCAGCAGGTGCAGCAGCAGCAGCGGCGCCGGCAGCGGCACCGCCTGCACGGCGCGGGTGGCTCCGGACAGCGAGCCGCGCGCCAGGACGGTGAACAGCAGCAGGACGCCGCCGAGCATGCCGGCGTTCACCAGCATGACCTCCAGCGTCTTGCCCCACCACGGCACCTCCGGCCGGGCGGTGATCCAGCGCTGCAGCAGCTCCATGCCCGCGCCCACCACCAGGACGGCCTCGGTGGTGAGGATCTGGCGGTGGCGCAGCCAGGAGGGCATGATCGACGAGCGCTTGCGGGCCATGCCGCCGGTTCCTAGCGCCATGCGTGGCCACGCCAAGGCTTGCCGCGCGCGACCGCCGTCCACGATCCCGGCGTGCTCAGCAAGCGCGTCATCGTCTGCCTCGACGTCCGCAACGGACAGGTCACCAAGGGCGTCAAGTTCCAGGGCAACGTCGACCTCGGCGACCCGGTGGACTACGCCGCACGCTACGACGCCCAGGGCGCCGACGAGCTGGTGTTCTACGACATCACCGCCTCAGCCGAGAAGCGCGGCCTCTTCGTCGACGTGGTGCGGCGGGTGGCCGAGCGCATCTTCATCCCCTTCGCGGTCGGCGGCGGCATCCGCAGCGTCGAGGCGATGCGCGCGGTGCTGCTGGCGGGGGCCGAGAAGGTCAGCCTGAACAGCCCGGCGGTGCGCGATCCCGGCCTGATCACCCAGGGCGCTCGCGCCTTCGGCGCGCAGTGCGTGGTCCTGGGCATGGATGCGAAGAAGGTGGCGGCCAGCGCGACGATCCCCTCCGGCTACGAGGTGGTGATCGACGGCGGCCGCACGCCCACCGGCAAGGACGCGGTGGCGTGGGCGCGCGAGGCGCAGGCGCTCGGCGCCGGCGAGATCTGCCTCAACGCCATCGACACCGACGGCGTGCGCCAGGGCTATGAACTGGCGATCACCCGCCAGGTCGCCGACTCGGTGTCGATCCCGGTCATCGCCAGCGGCGGCGGCGGCACCCCGCAGCACTGCATCGACGCGGTGACCCGCGGCGGCGCCGAGGCGGCGCTGGTCGCCAGCATGGTGCACTACGGCGACTACACGGTCGGCGACATCAAGCGCGCCATGGCCGCGGGCGGCGTCGCCGTGCGCCCGGCATGAAGGGCCTGCCCGCCCTCTTCATCTCGCACGGAGCCCCCGACCTGCTGCTGCAGGACCTGCCGGCCAGCCGCTTCCTGCGCGGCTTCGGACGCTTCCTGCCCCGCCCGCGCGCGGTGGTGGTGGCCAGCGCGCACTGGACCACCCCCGACGTCGACGTCGAGGCCAGCCCCGCCCCGCAGACCATCCACGACTTCGGCGGCTTCGCACCCGAGCTCTACGCCATGCGCTATCCCGCCCCGGGCGAGCCCGCCCTGGCGCAGCGCATCGCCGGCCTGCTGCGCGATGCCGCCATCCCGGCGGCCACGGCCGAGCGCGGCCTCGACCACGGCGTGTGGACGCCGCTGGCCATGCTCTTCCCCGACGCCTCCATCCCGGTGGTCGCCATCAGCGTGCAGCCGCGCCGCGACGGCGCGCATCACCTCGCGGTCGGCGCGGCCCTGGCTCCGCTGCGCCAGGAGGGCGTGCTGGTGATCGGCAGCGGCGCAGCCACCCACAACCTGGGCGAAGTCGCACCGGGCTGCGAGCAGGCCCCGGAGTGGGTCGCCGGCTTCGACGACTGGCTGGTGCAGCGCGCCGAGGCCGGCGACGGAAGTGCTTTGGCCGACTGGCGCAACCAGGGCCCGCAGGCGGGCCGCAACCATCCCACCCCCGAGCACTTCCTGCCCCTGCTGGTGGCGATGGGCGCCGGCAACGGGGCCCCCTGCCGCGTGCTGCACCGCAGCACCACCTGGGGCGTGCTGCGCATGACCATGCTCGCGTTCGGCGGCAGCTGAGCGTCCAAGGTCGCAGCGGTCGGGATCTGACAATGCCACCGCCGTGATGTAGACTCGGGACATGAGCTACGATCCCGTCGCGCATGCCCGCCGCGTGCTGGGCCATTTCGGCTTCCGCCTCCTGGTCAGGGCCATGGACGAGTTCCCGCGCAGCAACCGCGCCCTGTTCTGCGAGAACGTCGTCGCCCCCGCCCTCATCTCCGCCGGCCTCGCCCTGGTGGTCGGCTTCGTCGCCGAAGCGGGCGGCATGCGCAACGCCGGTCTCGGCGGCATCCTCGCCTGCTGCGGCGGGCTGGTGGTCGCCGGCATCTGCATCGTGCGCATCGAGCACGAACGCATGTGGGCGGCCTGGAGCGCCTACGAGGGGCTTCGCCGCGGCTGGCTGACCGCCGAGCGCCGCGACCGCTGGGTCCGCCTCATCGACCGTGACGGCATCGCGGTGATGACCCTGTCCTCGCGCCACATCGCCGCCGAGTGGGTGCTGGCCGCCTTCCCGCGCCCCGCCGCGCAGCAGGCGCAGGCCGCAGCCTAGGCCGGCCGCCCGCGCAGCCGCTCCTGCAGCCGGTCCAGCGCCAGGTAGACCACCGGGGTGATGAACAGGGTGATCAGCTGCGACAGCAGCAGGCCGCCGACGATGGCGACGCCCAGCGAGCGGCGCGATCCCGACTCGACGCCCAGGCCGATGGCCAGCGGCAGCGCTCCCATCAGCGCCGCCATGGTCGTCATCATGATGGGCCGGAAGCGCAGCAGCGCGCCGCGACGGATCGCCTCGGCGGCGGCCAGGCCCTCCTGGCGCGCCTGGATGGCGAAGTCGATCATCATGATGGCGTTCTTCTTGACGATGCCGATCAGCAGGATGATGCCGACGAAGGCGTAGATGTTCAGCTCGTCGCCGGTCGCCCACAGCGCCAGCAGGGCGCCGATGCCGGCCGAGGGCAGGCCGCTGAGGATGGTGATGGGGTGGATGAAGCTCTCGTACAGCACGCCCAGGACGATGTAGATCACCGCGATCGACACCGCGATCAGCACGCCCATGCCGGCAAGCGAGGATTTGAAGGCCTGCGCCGTGCCGGCGAAGGAGCCGGAGACCCCGGCTGGCAGGCGCTCGCGGGCGATGCCCTCGATGCGTCCGACCACTTCGCCGACCGCCGCCCCGGGAAGCAGGTTGAACGAGATCGTCACCGCCGGCAGCTGGCCCTGATGGTTCACGGTCAGCGGCCCGACCGTCGGCTCCACCCGCGCCAGCACCGACAGCGGCACCAGGGCGCCGCCCGCATCGGGCCGCACGCGCAGGGCGCCGATGCGCTCGGGACCGCTCTGCTGCGCCGGGTCGGCTTCGAGGATGACCTGGTACTGGTTGGACGAGGTCAGGATGGTCGAGACCTGCTGCGAACCGTAGGCGTAGCCGAGGGTCGCCTCGATGCGCTCCGGCGACACCCCCAGGGCGGCCGCGCGGTCGCGGTCGATGCGCAGCAGCAGGCGCGGATTCTCCAGCTGCAGGTCGCTGGTGACGTCGGTCACCCCGGGCAGGTCGCGGATGCGTTCCATCATCTCGGCGGCCGCGGCGTTGAGCGCGGTCGCCTCGGTCCCTTGCAGGGTGTACTGGTAGAGGCCCTTGGACACGCGGCCGCCGATGCGCACCGGCGGCGGGTTCTGGAATACCATCCGGATGCCGGGGACGGCGGCGACGGCGCGGCGCAGACGCTCGATGATCTGGTCCGGTCCATCCGCACGCTGCGACCGGTCCTTGAGGCGGATATTGAAGCGCCCCTGGTTGCCCCCGTCATTGCCGATGCTCGACATCACCGCATACACCGCCGGATCGGCGCGCACGATGTCGGCCACCGCCATCTGGTGCCGCGCCATGTCCTCGAAGGCGATGCCCTGGGCGCACTCGCTGCCGGCGCTGATCTGGCCGATGTCCTCGCTGGGGATGAAGCCCTTCGGCACCAGGGCGAACATCGCGGCGGTCAGCAGCAGCGAGGCCAGCAGACCCGCGAGGACCCAGCGCGGATGGCGAAGGACCGGGTCGAGGCAGCGCTCGTAGGCTGACAGCAGCAGGCTGAAGCCGCGTTCGGTCAGGCGGTAGGCGGCGCCGTGGCGCGGCGGGGCCGGACGCAGGAAGCGGCTGCACAGCATCGGCACCAGGGTCAGCGACACCACGCCGGAGACGCCGATGGCGATCACCATGGTGACGGCGAACTCGCGGAAGAGCCGGCCGACCAGGCCTTCCATGAACAGGATGGGGATGAACACCGCCGCCAGCGACACCGTCATCGACACCACGGTGAAGGCGACCTGGCGCGTGCCCTCGATCGCCGCGGTGCGCGGATCCTCGCCGTCCTCCATGCGCCGGACGACGTTTTCCAGCACGACGATGGCATCGTCGACGACGAAGCCGGTGGCGAGGGTCAGCGCCATCAGCGAGAGGTTGTTCAGGCTGAAGCCGAGCAGCCACATGCCGGCGAAGGTGGCGATGAGGGCCAGCGGCAGGCTGAGCGCCGGGATGACCGTGGCCGACAGGCGGCGCAGGAAGACGAAGATCACCAGCACGACCAGGATGGCGGTCAGCGCCAGGGTGTGCTCGACATCGGCCAGCGACTCGCGGATGGTCTGCGAGCGGTCGATGAGGACGTCCAGGCCCACCGATTCCGGCAGCATGCGGCGGTACTCGGGCAGCAGGGCGCGCACGCTGTCGACGATGCCGACCGTGTTGGTGCCGGGCTGGCGCTGCACCGCCAGGACGATGGCCCGCCGCCCATCGTACCAGCTGGCGACCTTGTCGTTCTCGACCGAGTCGATGACGGTGGCGACCTCCTGCAGACGCACCGGCACGCCGTTGCGCCAGGCCACGGTCAGGGGGCGGAAGTCCTCGGCGTCGGCCAGGCCGGCGTCGGTGCGCAGCGACCAGGCCTTGGACGGGCTCTGCATGGCGCCGGTCGGCCGGTTCGAGTTGGCTCGCTCGATGGCGTCCGCCACCTCCTGCAGCGACAGATCGCGGCCGGCCAGGCGGTCGGGATCGGCCCGTACCCGCACGGCGTACTTCTGCCCGCCGAACACCGACACCTGCGACACGCCGGCGAGCATGGAGATGCGCTGCGCCAGCATGGTGTCGGCGTACTCGTGCACCCGCGACAGCGGCAGCGTCGGCGAGCTGAGCGCCAGCAGCATCACCGGCAGGTCGGTGGGGTTGACCTTGCGCCAGCGCGGTGCGGTGGTCATGGCGGTGGGCAGGTTGCGCTGCGCCGCGGCTATCGCCGCCTGCACGTCTTGCGCCGCCGCGTCGATGTCGCGGTCGAGGGCGAACTGGATGGTGATCGAGGTCTCGCCCAGGCGGCTGGTCGAGGTCATCGAGTCGATGCCGGCGATAGTCGAGAACTGGCGCTCCAGCGGGGTGGCGACCGAGGCCGCCATGGTCTCGGGATCGGCGCCGGAGAGGTTGGCGTTGACCGCGATGGTGGGGAAGTCGATGCGCGGCAGATCGCTGACCGGCAATTCGCGCCAGGCCAGCAGTCCGAAGGCCAGCACCCCGGCCATCACCAGGGTGGTGGCGACGGGCAGGCGGATGGACAGCGACGCCAGGCTCATCGCCGCTCCGCGCGGGCCGCCTCGCCGCCCGCCTCGACCACGGCGCAGCCGGGGGTCAGCCGCATCTGCCCATCGACGACGATGCGGACGCCGTCCTCCAGTCCGCCCTCAAGCACCGCCACGTCGCCAGCCACGCGCAGCACCCGTACCCGCACCGGCCGCGCAGTCCGATCAGCGCCGATCGTCCATACCGTGGCCCCGTCCTGGCCGGTCTGCAGCGCGCGCACCGGCACCGTGAGGACGCCGCGTTCGACGCCCAGGCGCACCTCGATGCGGCATTGCATGTCCGGCCACAGCCTGTCGCCGGCGTTCGCCAGCCGCGCGCGGACCCGCACGCTGCCGGTGCCGTCGCCCGACCCGTTCTCGACCAGCTCGACCGTGCCCTCCTCGGCCTGCGCTCCGCCCTCGGGGATGGCGGTCACCGCCACCGGTCCGACCCGCATCGCCTCGCGCAGGGCCGGCAGCTGCGCCAGCGGCAGCGAGAACCACGCGTGCATCGGCTGCATGCCGGCGATGCGCACCAGTTCGGTCTGGCCGGACACCGCCAGGTTGCCCACCGTCGCCCCGACCGCGCCGGTGCGGCCGGCGATGGGGGCGGCGACGTCGGGGCCTATCGAGGGATCGTCGCTTACGAACCGACCGAACTGGTGATCAGCGCGCGTGCCGGCACGCCGCTCGTCGAATTGAACGCGGCGCTGGCCGAAAAGGGACAATGGCTGGCTTT
>JAFLCQ010000156.1 GCA_017302815.1 Planctomycetota bacterium | reverse complement strand
AACCGGTGCCGCGACGGGGGCGGCGCCACGCGGCGTGCCTCCGAAATGCTGCGCCACCTGCTGGCGCTTGGCGCTGGCCGCATCGGCCTGGGCCGGCAGCACCGGGTTCAGCACCTCATCGCGCCAGGCGGCGAGGCCGCCGCGCAGGCTGTAGACGGTGAAGCCGTGCGCCTTGAGCAGCACCCAGGCCTGGCCTCCGGCGACGCCATCCTCGGCGTAGACGATCCAGGTCTCGGAGCGGTCGAGGCGTGCGGGATCGAGCTGCGCCAGCGGGATGCTTTCAGCGCCGGGAATGCGGTAGGCTGCATAGGCCTGCGCGTCGCGCAGATCCACCAGTTGATAGGTGTTGTCGCCGGCGATGATGCGGTCGGCGAGATCCGCCGGCTGGACCTGGTCGGCCTGGCCGCCGACCAGGCGTGCGAGCTCATCGGCGCGCACGGTCGCGGTCGGCCCGCGGTAGGGATCGCCCAGCACCGCCGCCAGGGCGCCGAGCGCGATCAGGCCGCCCACCACGACGCGTGCCGAGGTCAGGCCACGTCCGCCGAGCAGCGGTCGGCTGGCGCGATCGCTGCCGGTGGCCTTCATCTCGCCCCATTCCGCGGCCACGAACATGCCGGCCGCCATCAGGCAGACCGCAAGGACGAGCAAGCCATAGGGGACGTGGAGGAAGGCGGGCAGCGTCACCTTGCCCATGCTCGCCGATTCGGCGAGCGGCTGGATCGCGGGCCAGGCGAAACCGACCACGAACATGCCGGCGAAGAGGCCGAGGACGTAGAGCATGGCGTCGATGCGGCCGGTCGCGGCGCCGATCAGCGAGGTACCCGGGCAGTAGCCGCCGACGACGAAGCCGACACCCAGGACCAGGCCGCCGACCAGGTTGGCGAGCAGGCGCGTCTCCTTGAGGGTCACCAGCGACAGGTCGACGAAGCCGGTCTGCGACAGCAGGGTCAGACCGACCATCGCCGTGACGATGGCGGTGAACATGACCTTCAGCACCGACATGTCGCGGAAGTAGAACTGCGACGCCAGTTTGCGGCTGCTGCCGAAGCCGGCACGTTCGAGGAAGAAGCCGAAGGCGCCGCCGATGAGGAAGGCGGCCAGCAGCGAGGTGTCATCGCTGAAGGCGCCGAGCTTGTAGAATGGGGCTTCCATGGCTTCCTTTCAGATCCACTGCCGGCGCAGGAACCAGGCGAGGGCGTAGCCGCCGCCGAACACGCTGAACATGAACACCCAGCTGCCGAGATTCAGCAGCGCGCCGCCGGTCAGGGCCTGGCCGCTGGTGCAGCCGCCGCCGATGCGGGCGCCGATCGCCATGATCATGCCGCCGACGAAGGCGAAGAGCAGGCGCCTGCCGCGCGTCCAGCGCGGCCCGTGCTCGATGGTCAGCCGGCTGCGGTTGGCGATCAGGCCTGAGACCAGACCGCCGGCGATGGCGCCGAGGACCTCCCAGGTCAGCCAGTCCTGCAGCGGATTGCCGGCGTACTCGGTGAAGTAGCCGTTGCCGGCGGCGTAGCCGGGGGCGGCTGCCGCGACGCAGGTGGCGGCGCAGGTCGAGAAGGCGCTGGAGGCGCCCAGGCCCCAGCCCATCACCACGAAGGCTGCGAGCAGGGCCAGGCCGAGGCCGAAGCCGGCCAGGTAGGGGTTCATGTACGGTTGATCGGGATGATCGCTCATGCGTGCTCCGAAGCGTTCAGTTCCAGCCGGTGGCCTGCCCGGCGCCGACCAGCACCCAGCGCAGGATGAAGCCGCCGGCCAGGACGAGGATGGCGGGGATGACGGTGTGGCGGATCCGGCCGGCGAGCTCGAGGCCCTGCAGCAGGAGCGGCATGAGGATGCCGAGGATGACCACGCCGGCCCAGAATGCGGCCGTCCATGCTCCGCCGAGGATCAACGCCGCCGCCTGCTGCTGCACCGCGCTGCCGCTGACCAGGCCGATCAGCCACAGGGCGATGATCGCCAGCTCGATGGTCAGGAAGGAGGCGTCGAAGCGCATCATGATGTGGCGGCAATGCGTCGGATCCATCAGGCGGAACACGCCGGCCAGCAGGGCGTCGGCATAGCCGTCGTCGTCGATGCCGCGGCGCTGCACCATCGCCAGCAGATGCATGAGCGCCGCCGCGGTCGACAGGCCGCTGAACAGGAAGAGCGGGCCGAGGATAGCGCTGTTCCACAGCGGCCGCGCCCCGAACGCTCCCAGCAGGATGCCGGTGTAGATGCCCAGCGCGATGCCGAGGCCGAGGTTGGCCAGGCCGATCGTCTGCACCAGGCGCGGCCGGTCGTGCAGCCAGGCCGACCAGCCGCGCACGCGCGCGAGCAGGGCCTGGCCGAAGGGCACGCGCTCGGGCGGATGCAGGATGGCGGCCGCGATCAGCGCCGGGTAGACCAGCTGCAGGATCCACGAACCCCACGACATCGGCGAGGTGATGGCGAAGGTCGTGTAGAGCCGCCAGACCTGGACCTTGTGCGCCAGGTCGAGGAACAGCGCCCCCATGCCCAGCGACAGCAGCACGACGCCCAGGACCGGGGCGTAGGGATAGGACACCTTCTCCTGCTGCCGCCCCGCCTTCAGGATGTGGTAGCCGGCCAGGATCATCAGTCCGGCGACGATGCCGCCGAGGTAGAGGTAGACCGGGATCTCCCAGCCCCAGACGTGCAGGGCCGGATCGATGCCGTGGTTCATCCGCGTCGAGGTGATCTCGTCCATGCGCCCCTCAGGTCAGGTAGAAGACGCGCGGCCCGGTCCCGGCGGCCGGCAGCAGCGCATGGTTGGGACGCGAACGCAGCAGCTGCGCCACCTCGCTCTCGGGATCGTCGAGGTCGCCGAAGTGCATGCAGTGCGTCGGGCACACCGAGACGCAGGCCGGCTTCTGGCCCTTCTCCACCCGATGGATGCAGAAGGTGCACTTGTCGGCATAGCCCTTGGGATTGGTGAAGCGCGCATCATAGGGGCACGCCGCCATGCACGCCTTGCAGCCGATGCAGGCATCATGGTCGACCAGGACCACGCCGCCGTAGCGGTGCACATGGCTCGCCCCGGTGGGGCAGCAGCCGACGCAGGGCGGATGGTCGCAATGGTTGCAGCGCTCGGAGCGGATCTCCAGGCGCGGGGTCGGATAGGCCCCCTGCACCTGCTCGACGATCCAGTCGCGGCAGAAGCCCTCCGGGACATCGTTCTCGGTCTTGCATGCGACCACGCAGTCGGCGCAGCCGACGCACAGCCTGGTGTCGATCACCATCGCGAGTCTGGCCATCACACGGTCTCCAGCGTCACGAAGTTCATGTTCAGCGCCGTGCCGCCCATCAGCGGATCGGTCTTGTAGCGGGTCAGCAGCTGCGCATCGCTGGCGCCCTTGCGGTAGGCGCGCTTCAGGCCCTTGGCGGTGTGGCCGAAGCCATGCACCAGATAGACGCAGTCGGGGCGGATGCGCTCGGTGGCCTTGACCGGCACCGGATCGCTGAGCACCCCGTCCTGGTTGCGCAGGCGCACGCGATCGCCCGAGCGCAGGCCGAGGCGCCGCGCCTCGACGGCGTTGACCCATACCGCGTTCTCCGGCATCACCTCGTGCAGGAGGGGATTGGTCTGGGTGCGGCTGAAGGAATGCATGGGCGCGCGGCCATACAGCACGCGGAAGGTGCCCGGGGGATTCGCCTCCGGCGCCTCGTAGCGCGGCACCGGATCGAAGCCGTGGTCGGCAAGCTGCTGCGACCAGAACTCGATCTTGCCGCTGGGGGTGGGGAACTCCGGCTGGACCCCGTCCGCGAAGTAGATCGGCTGGGGTGCGCCGCGGATTATGCCGTCGCGCTTGAGCTGGGCGAAGTCGTAGCCGCCCTTCGCCAGTCGCGTGCCGAGGTAGTCCTCTATGTCGTTCCAGGCGAAGTGGTCCTGCAGCCCGAGCCTCAACCCCAGCTCGCGGGCGATCCACCAGTTCGGCTTCTGCTCGTGCGGCGGCGGCACCACCGGCTGGCGCAGGCCGATGAACGGCTCGCGGAACAGCTCGGGATTGAGGTCGTCGTAGCGTTCGAGGTAGGTGCATTCCGGCAGCACCACGTCGGCCCAGCCGGCGGTCTCGCTGGGGATGACATCGCACACCGCCAGCAGATCGAGATTGCGGATCGCGGCGATGGTCTCGGCCTCGTTGGGCAGGGCGTGCATCAGGTTGGTGGCGTAGACCATCCAGCCCTTGATCGGGTAGGGCTTCCCGGTGATGGTCGCCTCGCGGATGCCGGTGGTGATGGTCTCGTGGGCGAAGGGGTAGCGCTTGCCCGGGTTGTCCACCTTCGGCCGCGACGGCTTGGGATAGGGCGGATGCGGATAGTCGGGCAGATCCATGGCTGCCGGCGTGTAGAATCCGCCCTTGCGCCCCCACGATCCGAGCAGGGCATTGAGCAGGGCGATGGCCCGCGAGCGCTGCGCGTCGTTGCCGTACCAGTTGGAGTGGCGTCCCGGATGCACCAGAGTCGCCGGACGGTGCCGGGCCATCTCGCGGGCGGTGTCGCGGATCACCTCGGGCCGGATGCCGGTCTCGACGAAGGCCCACTCCGGCGTGCAGCCGGCGATGGAGGCGGCGAACTGCTCGAAGCCGTGCCCGAAGCGGGCGACGTAGTCGGCGTCATACAGCTTCTCAGCCACCAGCACCTGCATCCACGCCAGGACAAGGGCGGTGTCGGTGCCCGGTCGCACCGGCAACCACCACGTCGCCTTCGCCGCGGCGGTGGACATGCGCGGATCGGCGCAGATCACCGTGCAGCCGCTGGCGACCGCCTGGGCGAACTCCTGCACCTGGCTGTTGTGCATGTTCTCGCCGAGATGGCTGCCGATCAGCACCAGGCAGCGCGCGTTGGCGATGTCGGTGCGTTCGGGAGATCCCGGATCCTCGCCGAAGGTCAGGCGGAAGCCGACGTCGCGCGGACCGCGGCACTGCGCGAAGCTCGGCGCCGCCAGGTTCGGCGTGCCGTAGGCCTTCATCAGCTGCTTCAGGAAGGTGCCGCCGATGCCATGGCTGAACAGGGCCATCGCCTCGGGGCCGTGCTCGGCCTTGATCTTCTCCATCTTCCCGGCGACGAATCCGAGGGCGTCATCCCAGGACACCGCGTTCCACTGCTCCTCCCCGCGCACCGTGGCGCGCAGCAGCGGCCGGGTCAGGCGGTCGGGATCGATATGCGCGCCGACGCCGCCCGTGCCGCGCGGGCACAGGCGCCCGCGGCACAGCGGATCGAGCGGGTTGCCCTCCAGCTTCCACAGCTTGCCATCGCGCACATGGGCGACCGCCCCGCACTTCCAGAAGCAGATGTCGCAGAACGTGGGGATGGTGCGCACCCCGTCGGCGACAGCGGGCTCGCCGGCCAGCAGGCCACCACGCTCGAAGACCCCGCCGCCGAATCCGGCGGCGGCCAGCAGGCTGGCCGAGATCTTGAGGAACTGCCGGCGCGAGACGTTGGCGCTCATGACGGCTTGCCGATCCTGCAGCTGCCGAAATGCGAACGGATGCAGGTGCAGATGTCGTTCAGCGCCGGCGTGGCGACCGTATAGTACATGCGATGGCCATCGCGGCGGCAGGTCAGCATCCCGCGTGACTGCAGGATGCGCAGATGCCCGCTGACGCTGGGCTGGGCAAGTCCCAGGCGTTCGGCCAGCTCGCCGACCGCCAGCTCCTCGCGCAGCAGGATCGCCACCAGCCGGAGGCGGTCAGGATGGGCGAGGGCGCGCAGGCATTCAGCCACCTGGGCGAGATCGATGCCATCGAACGGGTCGCTGGACGGACACCCTGCACGCGCTGCGGCACCAGAGCTTGACTTCTTAGGCATATTCGGATATATAAGTCTTTAGATATTTAAATCAATAGTCATCCCGACGGAACGGAACCCATGCGCCACGCCCTCTCCCCCGCCCTGATCCTCCTCGCTTCCGCTCCGCTGGCCCTCGCCAGCGACGGCTACTACGATCTCGGTTACGGGGTGAAGGCGAAGGGCATGGGCGGCGCCGGAGTCGCCTTCGCGCAGGACTCCATGGCGCTGGCCAGCAACCCGGCCGGCCTGTGCGGGGTGGGCACGCGCATCGACGGCGGCGTCACCTGGTTCGCCCCCGAACGCTCCAGCACGCTGATGGGCACCACCTACGACGGCAACGGCAACGACGCCTTCTGGATCCCCGAGGCGGGCTATTGCACCAAGGTCGCCGACGGGGTGCAACTGGGCATCGCGGTCTACGGCAATGGCGGCATGAACACCTCCTACAACCAGCCGATCTTCGGCACCACCAACACCGGCATCGATCTCAGCCAGCTCTTCGTGGCGCCCAGCGTCTCGCTGCGCATCGCCCCGGGCCATTCGCTGGGCGCCTCGGTGGTCCTCGCCTACCAGCGCTTCGAGGCCACCGGCCTGCAGAACTTCGGCATCGATGATCCCGGCTACGACACCTCGACCGGCGCCGGCTTCCGGTTCGGCTATGCGGGCGACCTCACCGACTGGCTGAGCCTCGGCGCCACCCTGCAGTCACGCACCCGGATGTCGCGCTTCGAGAAGTACGACACCCTCTTCGCCGAGCACGGCGACTTCGACATCCCGGCCAACTATGCCGTCGGCTGCGCCCTGCGCCCGCTGCCGGGCACCGTCCTCGCCTTCGATGTCGAGCGCATCCTCTACAGCCAGGTGGCCGCGGTCGGCAACGAGCTGACCATGGCCAACATGATGTCCCTCGGCCAGGACGATGGACCCGGCTTCGGCTGGCGCGACGTCACGGTGTACAAGCTGGGCATCAGCCAGGAGATCGGCGAGGGCCTCGTCCTGCGCGCCGGCTACAACCACTGCACCCAGCCCATCCCCGAGAGCCAGACCTACTTCAACATGCTCGCCCCAGGCGTGGTGCAGGACCACATCACCTGCGGCGCCACCGTGGCCCTCACCTCCTCGCTCGAGATCAGCGCCTTCTACGCCCACGCATTCGAGAACACCGTGAAGGGCAAGGGCAACATCGCGCCGATGGGCACGCCCATGGATGCCGACCTGACCATGAGCCAGGACATGGCCGGCATCGGCCTGGGCTGGAAGCACTGACACCGCGGATGGACGGAGGGATGCGGCGTGGAGCATGCACCCATGCAGCGGCGTCGCCTCCTCCGTCTCGGATTCGACCTGCTGCTGCTGCTGCCGGTAGCGGCAGCAGCAGCGATGGTGGCACGTCAGCGCAGCCTCGGACCGTCCGGGCCGCGCACGTTGCGCATCCCCCTGCCTGCGCGTGGTTCGGCATCCTTCGCCGAGCAGGCGATCGCCAGCGATCCCGGCGACGGCGTGCAGGCGCTGTCCAGCCGCTGTCCGCACCTCGGCTGCCGGGTCGACCGGCTGGAGGGCGGTGAACTGGTCTGCCCATGCCATGGCTCGCGCTTCGCCCTCGATGGATCGCTGCGGCGTGGACCGGCCCGTGATGGCCTGCAACGGCTGGCCGCGCAGGCCGATCCCGATGGCACGTCCATCAGCATCCGGATCGACGCATGAGGATCCCGGCCCTGCCGTCGGCGGGGATGCTGGCGCTGGCCGCCTTCGTGGTCTGCGCCGCCAGCGGAGCGGCGCTCGGCCTGGTCTTCGACCCCGGCCGCGGCGAGGATGCGCTGGCGCAGATCCTCCTGCACAACCCATGGGCATCCATCGCCCGGGCGCTGCACTGGTGGTCAGCACAGGCCGCCTTCGTCCTGGCGCTCTGGCATGCCGTGCAGCACATCCGCCGCAGCGGCGACAGCCGGCTGCCGCCGCAGGTGTGGCTGCGCGCCACCCTGGGCACCGCCGCCCTGGCCTGGGCCATGCTGTCGGGCTTCCTCCTGCGCGGGGACCCGGCTGCACAGCAGGCCCTGCGCGCCTGCGACGGCGTGCTGCGCAGCGTGCCGCTGCTCGGCGAGCACCTTGCCGGCCTGCTGCTGGGGCCGGACGGCGGCGGCCATGCCGCGCTGTACATGCACCACATCGCCATCGCCACCATCCTGGCCTGGCTGGCGACCGTCGAGCACGCACGCCGGG
>JAFLCQ010000155.1 GCA_017302815.1 Planctomycetota bacterium | reverse complement strand
GCCCCGGCCAGGGCGCTGGCGGGCAGGCCCTCGACCTCGGCCGGGCTGGTCAGATCCAGGGCGAAGGCCTTGGTGGCGTCCAGCACCTGGTTGCCGAAGCGGGTCGCCAGCTCGGACAGCTCCTGCTGGTTCTTCAGGAACGCAGCCTTGGCCTCGCCATCGAGGCCGACGCCAGACAGCTCGGCGTCGCGCACGCGCGCCGCGACCACGCGCGCCTCGACCTCGCCCAGGCCGGACAGACGCTTCAGCGCCTGGTAGACCGGGCGCGACTGCGCCAGCTTCAGCCACAGCGCCACCACGTCGCCCTGCACCGCCTGGTGCGCGGCGCGCAGGGCGTCCGAGTTGCGCACGCCCAGCAGGTGGTTGACCACCCCCCAGGCCCAGCCCATCGGCTCGGCGATGTCGCTGAGCCGCCCGACCACGGCGTCATAGGTGGAAGCGCCCCCCACGCCGGCCTCGAAGGCGGCGAAATCGCGCTCCAGCTGCGCCAGGTGCTGGCGCATGGCGGGTTCGACGTGGGAGGCTTCGAGGCGGTCGAAGGCGGGCAGCCCGACCGGGCCGAGCAGCGGATTGGTCATGCCGCCCACGCTGCCGCCGAAGGGCTGGACGCAAGCCCTTCCGTCCGCGCCTTCGCCTGTACCGTGCGCGCCATGAACGTGATCCCCGAGGACAAGTGGGCGGCCCTCCAGCCCCTGCTGAAGAAGAGCTGCCCCCGCCTGACCCCGCTCGACATCAGCGAGTGCCAGCGCCGGGTCGACATCCTCACGGCGAAGATCCAGAACCGCCATTGGATGGACCGCGTCGCGGCCCAACGCGTCGTCCTGGGTCTGATGCACCAGGCGGGCATCCAGCGCGTGGCCTGAGCGGCCATGCCCTCCATCTTCTCGAAGATCATCGCCGGGCAGATACCCGGCCAGTTCGTCTTCCGCGACGAGCTGTGGGTGGCCATCCTCGACATCCGGCCGGTCGCCCCCGGACACGCGCTGCTGATCCCGCTGGCCGAGGCGCAGCACCTGGCCGAGCTGCCCGCGCCGACCCTGGCAGCGCTGGGCGACCGGCTTGCCCGCCTCACCGCGGCGGTGAAGGCCGCCACCGGGGCGCCGGCGGTGAACGTGGTGGTGAACGACGGCCCCGCCGCCGGGCAGGAAGTGCCGCACGCGCACGTGCATGTCATCCCGCGCTTCGCCGATGACGGCCGGCGCCTGGCGTGGACCGCCACCCCCTATGCCGACGGCGAGTTGGCGGCCTGGGCGACCAAGGTCCGTGCGGCATGGCGCTGAGCGACGGCTCGCGCGACCAGCCCGCCGGCCCGCGCAACCCCAACGACCGCGAGGCGGTCCCCTCGCCCAACCTGCGCGGCTGCACCGTCGTCCTGGTGCGCACGCAGGGGCCGATCAACCTCGGCATGATCGCCCGCGTCTGCGGCAACATGGGCATCGACGACCTCCGCCTGGTCGCCCCGCAGTGCGAGGTGAACTGCGAGGATTCGCGCAAGTTCAGCACCCATTCACGAGACCTGCTGCTGGCGGCGAAGGTCTACCCCGACCTGCCATCGGCGGTCGCCGACTGCCAGCTGGTCATCGGCACCAGCGCCCGCTTCCGCGACACCGAGCTGGGCAGCAGCCTGGCCCCCCACGAGGTGCCCGCGCTGATGCAGCGGCGTCCAGCCGAGCGCTGGGCCATCGTCTTCGGCAACGAGGCGGACGGCCTCGACACGCCCGAGCTGCGCTGCTGCCAGACCTGGATCCACCTCGACAACTTCGGCCCCAACGCCAGCTACAACCTGGCCAACGCGGTGGCGATCATCACCTACATCATCGCCAGCCAGGGCGTGCCGCCGGTGCGCGGCGAGAACGAGCCTGGCGCCCCGCGCGAGATGGTCGACGCCCTGTACGACTACTGGCTGTCGACTCTGGACCGCATCCAGTACTTCCGCCGCGCCGACGTCGAGCGCTTCCGCCCGCTGCTCAGCCGCATGCTGTCGCGCTGGCACCTGACCGTGAACGACGTGCAGGCCCTGCGCGGCATGTTCGCGCAGATGAACTACTTCTGCTGGGGGCGGCGCTTCGACCGCCACGACGAGGGCAAGGTGCCTACGGAGCAGCAGGCGCTGGCGCGGCCGCAGGCGCCGGAGCAGCCGCCGGAGCAGCCGCCGCCGGGATGACGATGGTCTTCCCGGCCTCGGCGCCGCCGGGGTTGGCGTCGGCGATGCGCCGCCAGTGCTGCGCACTGCCGTAGAAGGCCAGGCTGATGTCGGCCAGGGTATCGCCGGGCTGCACGACGTAGGTGCGCTGGCCTGCGGCCTGGGCCACCGGCGCGGACACCGTCGCCACCGGAGCGGAAGCCGCGCCGATCCGCATGGTCAGGTCGATCAGCGCAGGATCCTTCTTCGCCAGCTTGCGCATGAAGTACTCGCGCGTCCCGGCTTCCAGCTCATCGCGCTTCGCGGTTTCCAGCTGCGCCCCCGCGGGAGGCGTCACGTCGACCGTGGCCGTGATGCGCTCCCAGCGCCACAGGCCATCGTCGCTGCCGCGCTCCTCGACCCAGATGGGCTGCTCCTTGATCACGACCTTGGCCGTCCACTCCTCGCCGAGATCCTCGATGATCGCCGAACGCAGGGCGTCCTGGGCGTTCTCGCGCTGGTTGCGCGCATTGTTCGCCCCGACCTTGCCATCGCCGGTGATGACCAGGCCGCGCGACATGGCGTCGCCGCAGCCAGCGAGCGGCAGCAGGATGGCGGTGGCGAGAAGGAGGTGGCGGATGCGCATGGTCCGCATGCTGCCGCGCGCTCAGGCGGCGGCAACGCTCCAGGAGCATTCCCCCACCGCCCAGTCGCTGCAGTAGAGCGCCTCGTCGCCACCGGCATCCAGCAGTCCGGCGATCCCGCCGAGATCCGGCTTCACCGCATCTTCACACGCCGCGATACGGATGCGCCGTCCGTCGTGCCGGCCCACCGCCCAAGGCACGATCGCAGGCCAATCGGCACCGAGCATGCGCGCCACCGCCGGGATGGTCGGATCGAGCGGGATCCAGCAGTCGCCCGCACCCTGGGCCTCGACCCAGAAATGCGCGTTGGCCAGCGCCCTGTGCGCGACCACGCCAGAGACCAGACGCCAGCGCCGGCCACGGCGCGCCAGTTCGGCGCCGCAGCGCAGCGCGAGATCCAGGCAGGTCCCCTGCGCGCGCGTGGACACCATGGCATCGGCGGGGACATGGCGGCGGTAGGCGTAGGTGAACGACGCGGCCAGCTCGGCGACGATGGACTCCAGCATCGCCCGATCATCGACCGGCTCGGCACATGGCTCCAGGGCGACCTCGTCCAGGCAGCTCCAGGTGTGCTCGCGCGCGATCGGCCGCTCGATCAGGCGATGGCCGCCGCTCGGCTCGCCGTCGCTCCAGATCCGGGACAGGATGCGCTGGCCCGGCGCATCGGCCGGCTCCGGCACCAGCCAGCGCATGGCCCTGGCCTCGGGCAGCCAGCAGGTCTGGGCCCGGCGCACCTCCAGGCGGCAGGGGCGTCCGGCGGTGGTGAACCAGCGCAGCCAGGCCCGCCAACGCCGTTGCAGGGCGAGACAGCGGTCGAGACGGCCCCAGCTCAGCCAGTTGGTGACGGCGTAGGGGTCGAGACGGCCGTCCGGCAGCGTCGGCATCCCCGCATCTCGCCACGAAGCCAGGGTCTCTGCCGCGACGCCCAGGCGGCGGGCGAGTTCCGCTCCGACGCATGGCGCATGGGGATGCCCATCGCCCGGGTCGAGCAGCATCGCGCGCTCAGCGCGCCTCGCCGAGGTCATCCGCCTCGGCCTCGTCCTCGTCCTCCAGGACGTTGCGGCCCTGGCGCCAGTTGCGCCACAGCTCATAGGCGCCGCGGAACAGCCCCCAGGCGACATAGCCGGTGGTGCCGAAGAACAGCACATGCGGGAAGTCGAACATCCACAGAGAACCGAGCACCAGCATGAGCAGGATCATCGGCCGGAAGCCGATGCGTCCGAACAGGGTGTTGCCGGCATGCGGATAGCGCACGGTCGAGACCATCAGGAGGGCGCTGAGCACGGTTATGCCGACCAGCGACCAGCGGAAGGGATCCATGCTGCTCAGCCCCGACCAGGCGGTGCTGGTGATCAGTCCCGACTCGGTCAGCCAGGCCGACATCGACTTCTCCGGATGCAGGACCGCCCACTGGTGGAACATCACCCAGCCGCAGACCAGGGCGGCGGCGCCTGGCGACGGCAGGCCGCGGAACCACGGCGTCGCCTCGTCGCTGTGCTCGACGTTGTAGCGCGCCAGGCGGATGGCGGCCATGACGGCGTAGAACACGGTGACCAGCCACAGCAGGCGCTCGCCGTAGGCGAACACGCCGGGCTGGCCCAGCACCAGGCGGTGGACCAGGATAGCTGGCGCGACACCGAAGGACACCACGTCGGCGAGGCTGTCCAGCTCGGCGCCAAAAGGTCCCGCCGTGTTGGTCATCCGCGCCACCTTGCCGTCGAACATGTCGAAGACCATGGCGACGAAGACCATGCAGCAGCCGATGAACAGCATCCACTGGTGTGCCGGATTGCCGGGCGTGTAGTGCGCGGCGCAGAGGACGGCGGTGATGCCGCAGGCGAGGTTGCCGGCGGTCAGCAGGGTGGGGAAGACCGGCAGGGTCTTCAGGCGCTTCAGGCGCTGGTTGAGCTGGGCGTTCATGTCTCGAACTCCACCAGGACCGTCTCTCCGCCCTTCACCACATCGCCCTTCTTGACCAGGACCTTGTGCGGGCGGTCCATGGGCACGTACAGCTCGGTGCGCGAGCCGAAGCGGATCATGCCGTAGAGCTCGCCGCGGGCGAGGCGGTCGCCGACGCCATGCGTGCAGATGATGCGCCGGGCGATCAGGCCGGCGAGCTGCCGTACCATGATGCGGATGTCCTTGCCGACCTCGGCGTCGCAGGCGATGCCCAGCGTGTTGGCCTCGTTGACCTCGGCGCAGTCGGGATGCCGCACGTCGAGGAACTGCCCGGGGCGGTAGTGGGCGTAGGTGATGGTGCCGGCGCAGGGCGCACGGTTCACATGCACGTTGAAGACCGACAGGAAGATGCCGATGCGCCGCGCTTGGCCGCCGATGACCAGCGGCTCGGGCATCTCGTCGATGTCCCACACCGTGCCGTCGGCCGGAGCGACCAGGCGGTGCGCGCCGGGCGGCGGGACGCGACGCGGATTGCGGAAGAAGGCGAGGACGAATAGGCCGGCGCCGGCGGCGAGGACGATGCCGATCCAGCGCGGGGCGCCGGGCGGCAGCAGCCAGGCTCCCCAGCCGAGGACGCCCCACGAGACGAGGATCGGTACGATGCCCCAGTGCGCGATCACTTGACGGCCTCCTGCGGCGCGGGCGACAGCTCGTCCGGGCCGTGCATGCGGATCTCGATCTGGCGCGGGGCGCGGGGCTGCTCGGCCGCGGCGACGGCGCGGAACTGCAGCGGATGGCCCAGGCGGTCGGCGGTAACCAGCACGGCGCACATGGCGATGGCGGCGACCAGCGGGGCGCGGAAGAGAGCCCCCACCTCGCGCTTCCACGCCATCAGCCAGGCGACCAGCAGCACGACCAGCAGGGCGGCGATGCGGGCGGGCTGATGCGCCCACCACAGCGCGGCCAGGCAGGCGCCGTAGCCGGCCAGACAGTACAGCCGGCCCAGTCCAGGCCGGCGGGCATAGAAGGAGCCCAGGTCGACATGGGCGGCGTCCCGGAAGCGCATGGGCGTCACAGCCTAGGCGCGACGAGCGCTGCGCCAGAGCGCTCTTCCCGGCGCCCGCCCGGGCATCATGATCGCATCCGTGCCGGCAGCCACCCCCGAACCAGCATCCGCCTCGGCGATACGCACCAGCGCCTTCCAGGGCCACGTCTCCCGGCCCTACCTGCTGGAGATGCTGGAGTCCTTCCGCGACCTGCAGATGACCGGCCTGCTGCGCGTCAGCAGCGGGCCGCAGGCGGCCGACATCCACGTCGAGGGCGGCAAGATCCGCCACGCAACCTTCGGCGAGTTCAGCGGCACCGCCGCCCTCACCCGGGCGATCATGCTGGAGACCGCCGAGTTCAAGCTGGTGCACGGCGCACCCCGCCCATCGCGCAACATCCACCAGGACACCGCCTTCGTCCTCGAGTCCATCGCACGGGTGCTGACCGACGCCGGCGTCAAGGTGCCGCCGCGGGCCGGCCGCAGCGGGGACGGTTCCGGCAAGCGCCCGGCGGCGCCGACGGTCGGCGCCACCCTCGGCCGCTGCCGTCTTGTCACCGAGTTCGCCCGCGGCGCCAACTCGCTGATCTTCCTCGCCTGGCACCAGACCCTGAAGATCGATGTCGTGGTCAAGGTCCTGCTGCCCGGCGTCGACGGCGCTCCGCACGCCCTGCTGCTGACCGCCAACGAGGCGCAGGTGCTGAGCAAGCTCGGCCATCCGGCGATCATGCGCATCTTCGACTTCGAGGATCAGGGGACCTTCCCCTTCCTGGTCATGGAGTACGTCGATGGCCAGTCCCTGGCGCGGCTGATCACCTCGCGCGGGCACCTGGACGCCGCCACCTGCCTGCCGCTGTTCGCGCAGGTCGCCGAAGGCCTGGCCTACGCCCACGAGTCGTGCCGGGTCATCCACTGCGACATCAAGCCGGACAATCTCCTCCTCGACAAGGGCGGACGGGTGCGCATCGCCGACTTCGGCCTGGCCGGCGTGCCCGGCCATGGCGCCAGCGGGCTGCACGGGCAGCTGGTCAGCAAGGGCACGGTCATCGGCACCCCGACCTACATCGCCCCCGAGCTGGTCGAAGGCGGCGTCGCCAAGGCCGACCAGCGCAGCGACATCTACTCCCTTGGCGCGACCCTCTACCAGGCGATCGCCGGCGTGCCCCCCTTCAGCGACCCGGATCCGATCCAGCTGATGGTGAAGCGCCTGCGCGAGCTGCCTCCGCATCCGCAGCAGATCTGGGCCGAGGCCGACAAGGGCCTGTCGGATCTCGCCATGCGCATGCTGGCGACCGACCCGTCGGCGCGGCCGCAGACCCATCGCGAGGTGCTGGAGGCGCTGGCCGACATCGAGGACGCGCGCAGCAAGGTCATCCGCCGCCGCACGTCGTTCTGGCAGTATTTCAGAAGCGACGACGCGGTCGCTGGGGGCTGACTCGCGGGGCTACGGGGCGGCGAGCCCCGCATAAAACCGGAGCGCCCCCGCGGGCGCGACCGCCCTCTGCAAAGCCCGGGATGACGGAGTCAGCCGTCCAAAAGCCGCCCCAGGTGCTCGCAAGCCTCGGCCGGCAGGTTGGTCGCGCGCACGAAGGTGAGTCCTTCGCGCTGGCCGTCCTGCACGACCTGGCGCTCGAGGTAGTCCGAGGACGGCGAGGCGACCGCGAGGCCGTAGATCGCGAAGCGCAGCTCGCCGGCACGCAGCGGCTCGGGCAGCCGGCCGAGGCGGGCGCGGACGGCTGCCGCCGCCCCCATGGCGAGGAGGTCGAGCTGCGACCATTCGCCTTCCAGGCCCTGGGCGTTGAGCGCCACCTCGACCGCGACGCGGTGGCTCCAGCCGCCGCGGGCGTACTGCGCGCCGGATAGCAGGGGCAGGCCGCGCTCGGACATCTGCCGGGCGAGGAGGAAGTCGTCGTTGTAGATCGCCAGGCCGACCTGGCCGCCGGCGAAGGGCCAGCGTTCGAGCAGCGGCGTGCGGCCATCGCAGTAGAGCAGGACCTGCGCGGCGCGCGCGATGGCCGCGATGGGGTCGTGCAGCAGGGTCGACCCGCGTTCGAGGTGGCCGAGGATGGACGGGGGCAGGACGACCCGCACCCGGCGCCAGCTCGACGCGCCTTCCAGCGCGACGGCGGCGGCCTGGGCGATGACCTGCCAGGGGTTGCCGGCCTGCTCGATGACGCAGGTGGTCTGCGCTGCGCGCAGCGGGTCATCGAGGCCGTCGATCCACAGCCGGCCGCGTCCCCACAGGCGCTCGACCGCCGGCGGCAGCAGCGATGCGGCCGCCTCCTGGCGCAGGGCGGCCCGCCCGGCGGCAG
>JAFLCQ010000154.1 GCA_017302815.1 Planctomycetota bacterium | reverse complement strand
CACGGCTTCGCCGGCGGGCTGGGAGCGGGATTCGCGCGCAATCTCGGCGGCGCGGTCGCGGCCTTCGCCTGCGGCTGGCTCCTGGCCATGCGCATGCCGCGTCCCGACACCAGCCGCCACGAGCGCCGCCGCGGCTGGTGGTGGCTCATCGCCACCGCGATCTGCGGACCGGCGCTGGGCGTGGCCTGCTACCAGTGGGCCCTGCTGCAGGCGCCTGCCGCCACCGTGCAGGCGATCCTCGCCCTGGTGCCGGTCCTGGTCATGCCCCTGGCGATGTGGAGCGAGGGCGACCGCCCGCGCCCGCTGGCCTGGGTCGGCGCCGCGATCGCGGTCGCCGGCGCCATGGGGGTGGCGTTCTGCCACCGGTGAAGCCGCGCAGCGCGGCCATTCGCGCTTGAGCGTCGGCACGGGATGCGCACATTTCCAGGATCAACGCATGAAGCAGCCGATCCCGACCTCCCGCGAATCCGTGCCGGCCGTGCTGGTGATCACCACCCCGACCGAGCGCAAGGCGGAGGAGGATGATCGCACCGCCGAGATGACCAGTCTGCTCGACACCGCCGGCCGCAGCGTGGTCGGGCGGATCCTGCAGCACTGCGACAAGCCCGTCCCCGCCACCTACATCGGCACCGGCAAGGTCGAGGAGCTCGCCCGCCTGGTCATCGAACGCGGCGCCGACGAGATCTACTTCGACTGCTCGCTGTCCCCGCGCCAGCAGGGCAACGTGCAGGATGTGGCGAAGCGCGCGGTCTACGACTACGAGTGGCTGATCCTCGAGATCTTCGCCGGCAACGCCCGCACCGAGGAGGCGAAGCTGGCCGTCGAGCTGGCGCGCGCCGAATACCTCAAGGGCCGCCTGCGCCGCATGTGGACCCACCTCGACCGCCAGCGCGCCGGCGGCGGCCCGGGCGGATCCGGCTTCCTCACCGGCACCGGCGAGAAGCAGATCGAGATGGACCGGCGCCTCGTGCGCAACCGCATCCAGGGCCTGCGCGACAAGCTCGAAGGCATCGCCGGACGCCGCGAGCGCGTGGTCGCCGGCCGCAACGAGTGCTTCAAGGTCGCCCTCGTCGGCTACACCAACGCCGGCAAGTCGACCCTGATGAACGCGCTGACCGCCGCCGGCGTGCTGGCTGAGGACCGCCTCTTCGCCACCCTCGACACCCGCACCTCGCGCCTGCCGCTGGAGCGCCACCACAACGTCGTGCTGTCCGACACCGTCGGTTTCATCCGCGATCTGCCGCACGGCCTCATCGCCAGCTTCCATGCCACCCTCTCCGAGGTGCGCGAGGCCGACCTCCTGCTGCACGTGGTCGACTCCAGCAGCCACGCCATGGAGCAGCAGATCGCCGCGGTCGAAGGCGTGCTGTCGCAGATCGGCGCCGACCACGTGCCCGCCATCGTGGTGTTCAACAAGAGCGACCGCGCCTACTCGCGCACCCTGGTCGGCTCGTGCAAGAAGCGCTACCGCAACGCCGTCTCGGTGAGCGCCCTCGCCGGCAACGGCCTGCCCGAGCTGCGCGAGGCGATCAGCCAGGTCATCGACCGCCGCCTCGCCCGCCTGACCGTGCGCTTCAGCGCCGCCGACGGGGCGCTGGGCGCCTTCATCCGCCGCCGCGCCCGCATCGAGGACGAGCAGTACGAAGGCGAGGACGCGGTCCTGACCATCATCGCCGACGAGGCGCTCCAGGCCGAGCTGCGCGAGCACCCCAAGCTGGTCGTCTCGGCGTAGCGCAGGCGGTAGCCGAAGCCCGCACCCGCGGGAAACGTTCGTAAACTGTAGGGTGCGGGGGCCTGACCCCCGCATGAAACCGGAGCGCGCAGCGCGACCGGGCGCCGAGGGGTGGTGGCGGCATACAATCGGCGAAGCCGATGCCGCCACGGTTTCGGAGGCGCAGCCGACGAAACCGAACCCCGACAAAGCCCGCCAGGGGGCCTGGGGGACGCAGTCCCCCAATGCTACCTGATAAGCCCCGCGAGCTCCTGCAGGATCTGGTCCGTGGTCTGGATCACGCGCGCGTTCACCTGGAAGCCGCGCTGGGCGGTGATCAGGCGGGTGAACTCGCTGGCGATGTCGACGTTGGAGCCTTCCAGCGAACCGGCGGTGATCTGGCCGGCGCCGCCCTGGCCCGGCTGGCGCGGGGTCTCCAGACCGCTGTTGCTCGACGGCTGCCACAGGTTGCCGCCGGCGGACAGCATGCCGGCGGGGTTGCGGAAGGTGAAGACCTGCAGGGTGGCGATGGTCTGGCTCTGGCCGTTGCTGTAGAGGCCCTTGATGTCGCCATTGGCGTCGACGCTCATCGAGTCGAGCGAGCCGTTGGCGTAGCCGTCCTGGTTGATGGCAGCCGCGGTCGAGGCGCTGCCGAAGCCGGTCAGGCCGTTGGTGCCGTTGGTGGCGCCGAGGTCGACCTGGATCTGGCTGGGACCGCTGGCGTTCCACAGCATCTCCAGGCGGTTGTTGTCCGGCTGGCCGCGGTAGCCGTTGGAGTCGAGGCCGCTGCCGCGGGCGGTGGTGCCCAGGGTGCTGTCGCCGACGTAGCGGCCGAACTGGTCGAACTGCACCCCGGTGATCAGGTCGCCGGAGATCGAGCCCTCGGTCGGGCTGACGTTGGCGATGGAGTCCCACACGTTGGTGCGGGCGCCGGTCTCGGGATCGACCTTCGAGCCCGACTTGAAGTAGCGGGCCTCGACGTTGTGCTTGGTGCCGTTGGTGTCGTAGACGTCGATCGAGGTGGTCACCACCTCGGCGGCGAAGCGGATCTTGTACCAGTCGAAATTGACGTTGGTCGAGTTCGCGTACTGCCAGCGGTTGATGTCGGTGGTGGTCGCGTCGACCGGGCTGTCCTCGAAGATGTCGGGCTGGCCGTTGGACAGGCCGGAGGCGCTGCGGTCCTGCATGATCGAGGTGGTGTCGTTGTCGGCCACCAGGGCGGTGCTCCAGCGCAGGTTGCGCGGCTGGCCGAGGCTGTCGAGGCCGTTGCCGAGATCGAGCGAACCCGAGAGGTCGAAGGTGACGACGTCGCCCGCCGCCACATGCGGCAGGGTGGGCATCTCGAAGTCCTTGGTCGCGCCGCCGCGGTAGTCGGCTGGCGGGATCGAGATCGAGGCGCGCTCGACGCCGTTGATCTTCATCGACACCTTCAGCGAGCGTCCGACCTGGTCGCTGAGGTCGATCGCCGGCATGGTGAAGGTGGGCTGCACCAGGCCGCCACGCGCCATGGTGGCGGCGGCGACGCCCGTGGTGGCGGTGCCGCGGTAGTTGAAGCCCAGCGCGCTGATGCTCTCGGACAGGGCGCCGACCGCGGTCTCGATGTCGAAGTCCTGCGGGCTGCCGGTGGCGGGGTTGAGATCGAGATCGCCGGTGAAGGTGTACTCCACCAGATCGGTCGACTTGACCTGGGGATAGCCGGTGAGGGTGAACACGCGGTTGGCGTTGGCCGAGCTGTAGTCGGCGGCGGGCACCGAGATGGAACCGACCGAGTTGCCGTTCACGCGCACGCTGATCAGCATGTTGCGGCCCACCTGGCTGGTCAGGTCGACGGCCGGGATGGTGAAGGTCGGGCGCAGGGCGCCATCGACGCCGGCGGTGACGGGGCCGACCGAGGTCGGCAGGGCGTCGCCATCGGCGAGGCTCTGGGTGGCGGTGAGCGGAGCGGCCAGGGCGGTCGAGGAGGCTTCCGGCGCGCCGATCGGCAGGCGGTCGTCCTCGCCGAGGAAGAGGCTGAAGCCGTCGCCGGTCTCCAGCGCCTTGGCCAGGATGTTGCCGTTCTCGACCGACACGGTGGCGAAGGTGCGCGTGCCCTGGGTCAGCACGCCGTTGATCTTGGTGACCAGGTCGCCCACCGTCTCGCTCCACGGGTTCACGCTGATCTTGCCGGCATAGGCCTCGCCGTTCGGCTTGGTGCCGAAGACGGTGAGGTTGGTCATCACCTCGGAATCGTAGGAGAAGGCGCCGACCGGGATGGCGGTGTCGGCCTCGGCCTCGATGGTCAGCAGGTCGCCCTCGTTCACCTGCGGCGACTCCAGCATGAAGGTGCGGGGGGTGACGCTGGAGCCGAAGGCGGAGAGGTCCTGGTCGATGACCAGTTCCTGGATGGCCACGCCGTTGCGCAGCAGGCGCAGGGTCAGGTTGTCGGCGCTGTAGTCGGCCGCGGGCACGCTGATGCTGGTGCGCATCTGGCCACCGGTGGTCAGCTCGGTCTCGCTCTTCAGGGTGAGGTCGGTGCCGGGCGAGACGGCGACGGTCTGCGAGCCGGTGAACACCTGCCCGGGATCGGTGGCATTGCCGCGGAAGAGGGTGAGGTTCTTCAGCAGGGTCGCCTCGCTGCCGGTCGAGAAGCTGGAGCGGTCGTCGGAGGCCTCGACCAGGGGCAGGATCGACTGCAGCTCGCTGCCGCGCAGGCCGTCGGCGTTGGCGTTGAGGTTGCCCTGGAAGGTGACGGTCTGGGTCGCCTGGGCGTTGATCGAACGGTACTGGGTCAGCGAGATCGCACCCTGCACGCCCTGCTGGATGCCGTTGACGCGCAGACCGCTGGCCAGGTCGACGAGGTCGTCGTTCTGATCGAAGCCGAAGTTGCCGACGCGGGTGTAGAACGAGCCGTCGGCGGGATTGACCCGGGTGACCTTGAAGAAGCCGGCGCCCTGGATGGCGAGGTCGAGGCTGCGGCCGGTCGAGAGCAGCGAGCCCTGCCGCGTGTCGACATCGATCGAACCGGAGGCCACGCCGAGGCCGACCTGGCGCGGGTTGACGCCGCCGGTCTGGCCGCTGGGCGCACCGCCGGCGCTCTGGGTCTGGTTCATCGCGGTGGTGAACGAGATGCGGCTCGACTTGTAGCCGGCGGTCGACACGTTCGCCAGGTTGCTGGCCGTGATGTCCAGGATCGACTGGTGGTTGGTGAGGCCCGAGACGCCGGAGAAGAGGGAACGCTGCATGACGGTGGCTCCTGGTGCGGCTGGCTGCTATCTGGGGGAGGTACGCGAGGGGTGTGCCAATTCAGGCGAAGGCGTCGACGCCACGCGGCCCGGCACGGCCGCCAAGGGCCCGCGGAGCGGCCTGCATCGGCTCGGGGTGCTGCGGCTGCGAGGAGCCGTCGAGGCTGAACACCTCGTCGCCCTCGCGACGGCGCTGCTGCGACGCCTGCTGCTGCTCGCCGCGGTGCTCCTGCCGGGCATGCTGCTCCTGCCAGGACTGGCGCTGGTCGGAGCGGTCGACGGTGATGTCGACCGTCGGATGCTCGCCGCGCACCTCGGAACGGATGTGCGGGAGGGCGCGATCGAGGGCCTGGCGCACGCCGTCGTCCTCGGCGACCAGGCGGGCGGTGACCGCCCCGTCGCGCATGAGGAACTCGACCCGCACGGTGCCCAGCTCGGGCGGGGTGAGGCGCATGACCATGCTGGATCCGCCGTCGGGCAGATGGCGGACGATGGCGCGCGACACCTGGGTGGCGACCGCGCGCTCCATCGGGTTCGGCTCGGGACGCGCAGGCGCCGGCGCGCGCAGGGCGGCAGGCGTCTCGACGCGGGGAAGCACGGCGAGATCGCGCATGCCCGCGCCGCTGGCCGCGTCACCGGCATCGCCCGGTATTCGGCATGGCATCCCTGCCGGGCGCCGGGAAAGCCCACGACCGCATCGCCCTCGCGCCAGCCGGTGACGCCGGTGCCGAGGGCAGCGATATGGCCGGCGAATTCCGTCCCCAGAACCTTCTGGCGCGGGCCGCGGAAGCCCAGCATCAGACGGCCGAGCGGCCCGAAGCCCGGCGGCAGGCGCAGCGCCCGCACCCTTGCATCGCCGGACGAGACGGTGGTGGCCGCGATCCTGACCAGCACCTCGCCGGGTCGTGGGACGGGAATGGGGCGCTCGGCCAGTACCAGCTCTTCCGGCCCGCCATAGCGCCGGCACTCCCAGACCTGCATGCTGCCTGTCATCGCGGCGACCCCATACCTTACATTGTAAGTTGCATTGGCGTGCATAAGCCTTACACTGTATGCCTGTCAACCGGAATTCCGCCCATGGCCGAAGATGCTCCTGCCCCCCGCAAGCCCCTGACCCGCGACCGGGTGCTGGAGGCCGCGCTGGCCCTGGCCGATGCCGAGGGCCTGGCGAAGCTGTCGATGCGCCGGCTGGCCGACCGACTGGGGGTCGAGGCGATGTCGCTGTACCACCACGTCGAGGGCAAGGACGGCCTGCTGTCGGGCCTGACAGACCGGGTGATCGGCGAGATCGACTGGACCGACGATCCGGGCGACTGGCGCGCTTCCATGCGGGCGCGCGCCTTTGCCGCCCATCGCGTGCTGATGCGGCACGGCTGGGCGCCCCTGCTGATCGTCTCGGGGGTGAACACCGGGCCGAACATGCTGCGCTACATCGACCGGACGCTCGGATGCCTGCTTGGGGCCGGGTTCGACCTGCCCACGGCAGACCATGCCTGGAACACGCTGGATGCCCATATCCTGGGCTTCACCCTGCAGCGGCTGCACTTCCCGCTGGAGCCCGAAGCCTATGCCGGGGCGGCGGCGGAGTTCCTGCCGATGCTGCCGCCCGAGACCCATCCCCACATGCACCGCCTGACCGCCCTGGTGGCGGGCGGCGGCCATGACGGGCTGCAGGACCTCGGTTTCGGGCTGGACCTGCTCCTGGACGGGCTGGAACGCCTGCGATTGCGGGGCTGAGGCGGCTCAGACCGGGCGATCGCCGCGCAGCGCCGCGATCAGGGTGGCCATGTCGGGCGGCAGGGGCGAGGAAAACTCCAGCGCCTCGCCGGTGACCGGGTGGGTGAACCCCAGCGTGGCGGCATGCAGGGCCTGGCGGGGGAAGACGTTGGCCATGTCCGCGGCGGCGCCCAGCAGTTTCGCCGGCACCTTGCGGCGGCCGCCATAGGTCTGGTCGCCGATCAGGCCGTGCCCAGCATGGGCCATGTGGACGCGGATCTGGTGGGTGCGGCCGGTTTCCAGCCAGCAGTCCATCAGGCTGACCGCCTCGCCGCCGAAGGACTCCACCACGCGGGCGCGGGTCACGGCATGCCGTCCCCCGTCCCAGGTGACGGCCTGGCGCTGGCGGTCGGTCTTGTGGCGGGCGAGGCCCGTGGCGATCTTCACGATGCCGCCGGCTTCGAAACTGACGCCCTTGATGCCGCGCAGGCGGGGGTCAGCGGCAGAGGGCAGGCCGTGGACCAGCGCCAGGTAGTGGCGGGTCACCGTATGGGCCTCGAACTGGGCGGCAAGGCCGTGGTGGGCGCGGTCGGACTTGGCCACCACCAGCAGGCCCGTAGTGTCCTTGTCGATGCGGTGGACGATGCCGGGCCGCCGTTCGCCGCCGATGCCCGACAGGCTGTCGCCGCAATGGTGCAGCAGGGCGTTGACCAGCGTGCCCGAAGGCGAGCCGGGGGCGGGGTGGACCACAAGGCCCGCGGGCTTGTCGATGACGATCAGGTCGGCATCCTCCCAGACCACGGCCAGGGGGATGTCTTCGGCCTGGGTGTCCACCTCGGCGGCGGGGTCCAGACGCAGGGCATAGGTCTCGCCCGACTGCGGGCGGTGCTTGGGGTCGGTGACGGGGCGGCTGTCCAGGGTGACGGCGCCCTCGGCGATCATCCGCATCAGGCGCGACCGGGACAGGGCGGCCTCGGGCGGCACGTCGCGGGCAAGCGCCTTGTCAAGCCGGTCGGGGGGCTCTAGGCCCAGGGTGACGGCGAGGATGCCGGTTTCGGAGGAAAGGTCGGTCATGGACGAGGCTCCGCAAGCGCTGCCGGCCAGCCTGGTCTGGCTGAAGGGTCTGGTGATCGTGCTGATGGTCACGATGATCCTTGGCGTCATAGCGGTGGTCTGGGTGATTGTCACCCGGATGCCCGATGCCAATGCCCTGCCCCTGCCCGAGTCCATCGCGCTGCCCGAGGGGGCAACGGCCCAGGCGGTGACGGTGGGGCCGGACTGGTTTGCCGTGGTCACGACCGGGGGGCGGATCCTGGTCTATGACCGGGTGACCGGGGCGCTGCGGCAGGAGGTCCAGGTCGCGCCCTGAGGGGGCGTCCGAGCTCGGACGCTTTCTACCCCCGCGCACTTGCGCTGAATCCACCCGTCGGTTCTGGCGAGG
>JAFLCQ010000153.1 GCA_017302815.1 Planctomycetota bacterium | reverse complement strand
CGGCCGCGGTCCCGGCGGCCCCGGCGCCCGTGGACCCGGCGGTCCCGCCCGCGGTGGACGCGGCGGCCCCGGCAAGCCCGGCAAGGGCACGCCCGAGGAGATGGCCGAGCAGGAGGGCAACCTCACCCGCCGCCGCCTGCGCTCGTCGCTGGAGGAGGACATCTCCGGCGTCACCGAGTTCGAGATCGCCGTGCCGTGCACGGTGCGCGAGTTCTCGGAGGCCTCCGGCGTCCGTGTGTCGGTGATCATCGCCAAGCTGTTCATGGCCGGCGTGATGGCCAACATCAACTCGGTGCTCGGCAAGTCCGAGGTCGAGCTGCTGGCGCAGGAGTTCAAGAAGACGGTCACCGTCACCGAGCCGAAGGATCTCGACGAGCAGATCCAGGCCGAGACCCAGACCATCACCTCGGACAAGCCCGAGGATCTCGCGCCGCGTCCGCCGGTGGTCACCATCATGGGCCACGTCGACCACGGCAAGACCAGCCTGCTCGACGCCATCCGCAAGACGCAGGTCGCGGCCGGCGAGGCCGGCGGCATCACCCAGCACATCGGCGCCTATACCGTCACCGCCCCCAACGGCATGGACGTGACGTTCATCGACACCCCCGGCCACCAGGCCTTCACCGAGATGCGCGCCCGCGGATCCAAGGTGACCGACGTGGCGGTGATCGTGGTCGATGCGGTCGACGGCTGCATGCCGCAGACCATCGAGGCGATCAACCACGCCAAGGCGGCGGGCGTCACCGTCGTCGTGGCGATGAACAAGATCGACAAGCCCGAAGTCACCCCGCAGAGCCAGGAGCGCGTCGTGCGCCAGCTGGCCGAGCAGGGCCTGCAGGCCGAGGAGTGGGGCGGCGAGGTCGGCGTCATCCGCACCAGCGCCATCACCGGCCAGGGCATCGACGAGCTGCTCGCCCGCCTGGCCCTGGAGACCGACGTCAAGGAGCTGAAGGCCAACCACTTCGCTCCCGCGTCGGGCACCGTGCTGGAGGCCAACCGCCAGGAGGGGCAGGGCGTCACCGCCACCTTCCTGGTGCAGCGCGGTTCGCTGGCGATCGGCGACGCCGTCCTCGCCGGCACCGCCTACGGGCGCGTGCGCAGCCTGACCAACTGGAAGGGCGACCGCGTCGAGCTCGCCGGCCCCTCGCAGGCCGTCGAGGTCATCGGCCTGGACGAGATGCCGCGCGCCGGCGACGGCTTCCGCGTCATGGAGGACATCCCGCAGGCCGCCGAGGCCGCCGAGGTGCGCCGCCAGAAGCAGCGCGAGCGCGAGCTCATGGCCAAGGCCAAGAACATCACCAGCTCCTCGATCCTCGGCGACATCGCCGAATCGAAGAAGAAGGAGCTGCGCGTGGTGGTGAAGGCCGACGCCGCCGGTTCGCTGGAAGTGCTGCAGAAGACCATCAACGACCTGACCAGCCAGGACGTCCGCGTCTCGATCATCCACAGCGCGGTCGGCGGCATCAACTCCAGCGACGTCACCCTGGCGGTGGCCAGCCGCGCCACGGTGATCGGCTTCCACGTCATCGCCGACAGCAAGGCGCGCCAGATCGCCGACGACAACGGCGTCGACATCCGCAGCTACACCATCATCTACGAGCTGCTCGACGAGCTGAAGCTGGCCGCGGCCGGCATGCTCGAACCCGAGACGCGCGAGAACGTCATCGGCCACGCCGAGGTCAAGGCGACCTTCCAGATCACCAAGACCGGCACCGTCGCCGGCCTGCGCGTCGTCGACGGCCTGGTCCGCCGCGACGCCTTCATGCGCATCACCCGCGACTCGAACATCCTCCACACCGGCAAGGTGGGATCGCTGCGGCGCTTCAAGGAGGACGTCAAGGAGGTCCGCGAGGGCTTCGAGTGCGGCTTGACGGTCGAGAACTTCAGCAACATCCAGATCGGCGATCTGATGGAGTTCTACCTCAAGGAGAAGGTGCCGCGCAAGGTGGCTGCCGGCTGACGGGCGATGGCACCGGCTGCGCCGGTGCCTGCCGGCTGCGCCGGCCGCGCTGCGCGCGTCATCGCCCTGCCGATGCCCTTCTCGCTGCGCTGCGACGCGATCGGCGCTGTTCGCGGGGCTCCGCCCCGCTACGCCCCGCCAGGGGGCGCAAGCCCCCTGGGCCCCCGCCCAGCCGCTGCGCTGCGACGCGATCGGCGCTGTTCGCGGGGCTCCGCCCCGCTACACCCCGCCAGGGGGCGTTGACCCCTGGACAACCATCCGAGCACGCCATGCCCGCACCCACCCGTCAGCAGCGCCTCGCCTCGCTCCTCCATCGCGAGATCGCCACCGCGGTCCGCGGCCTGGATGATCCGCGCATCGGCCTGGTCACCATCACCCGCGTCGAGCTGTCGGGCGACCTGCAGCTGGTCACCGCCTACTGGACCGTCCTCGGCGCGATGCGCGAACGGCGTCTGGCCGAGCACGCTCTCGAGAGCGCGCGCACCTATATCCGCTCCGCCTACGCGCCGGCGGTGCGCACCCGCCTGATCCCCGATCTGCGCCTCGCCTACGACGACCGCGAGGAGCGTCGCGAGCGCATGAACGACGTCATCGGACGGGCCCGGCGCACGGATTCCGACCACGGCAGCAAGCCCGAGCCGCCGATCTCCGACCCCGACGCTCCGACCGCGCCATGATCGCCGTCGTCGGCACCGGCACCTGGGGCACGGCCGCCGCGTGCCTCGCTGCCGAACGCACCGGCACCCTCCTGTGGGGCCGCGACAGCGACAAGACCGCGGCGATGGCCGCCTCCCGGGTGCATCCGCAGATCCCCGGCATCCGCTTGCCGGCCGCCGTCGAGGTCACCAGCGACCCGGCGCGCCTGGCCGGGGTCGACATGGTGCTGTGGGCGGTCCCGACGCAGCATTCCCGGACGGTCGCGGCGCAGTTGGCCGCCCACCTGCCCGCTGGCGTCCCCCTGGTCTCGCTCTCCAAGGGGCTGGAGCAGGGCAGCCTGGCGCGGGTGTCGGAGATCCTCTCCGCAGCGCTGCCCGGCCGGCCGATCGCCGCCCTGTCCGGCCCAAGCCACGCCATCGAGGTCATGCGCGGGCTGCCGGCCTGCCTGGTCGCCGCCGGCGACGCCGAGGCCTGCCGCCGGCTGGTGGCGCTGATGCACGGTCCGCGCCTGCGCATCTACACCTCGCCGGATCTCCTCGGCGTCGAGCTGTGCGGTGCGCTCAAGAACGTCATCGCCGTCGCCAGCGGCATGTGCGAAGGGCTGGGGCTGGGCGACAACGCCCGCGCCGCCCTCCTCGCCCGCGGTCTGGCCGAGATGCGCCGCCTCGGCCGTGCCCTCGGCGCCCAGGACAGCACCTTCGCCGGGGTCGCCGGCGTCGGCGACCTGCTCACCACCTGCTATGCACCGCACGGCCGGAACCGCGCCCTCGGTCTAGCCCTGGCCAAGGGGCAAAACCCCGTGGACTTTTTGGCCCAGGCAAGCACCGTTGCCGAAGGCGCATGGACCTGTCGGGCGGCGGTGGAGCTGGGACAGCGCGTGGCTGTCGAACTGCCCATCGCATCCCAGGTGGCTTCGGTCATCTGGGGTACCCTGCCGGTGTCCCAGGCCGTGCACCTGCTCCTTTCCCGCGCCCCAAAGGAAGACGACGCATGATCCGTACCGCACTCGTCCCCGCGATCCTCGCCCTCTGCGCCGCCGGCACCGCCGCGGCCCTGGAGCATGAGCTCGCCTTCGCCCCGCTGGTCGTCGGCGCCGCCCCCGGCTCCACCGCCGAGCAGCACGTCGGCGTCGATGCGGCGCTGAAGAGCAAGCTGACCGACGACTACCGCGTGGTCGCCGACGACACCACCTTCGGCCTCGACGCCGGCTTCCGCGCCTACGGCATCGGCGTGAAGCTCGAGACCGACTGGGCCCTGGGCCAGAGCACCGACTACAGCCGCCCCGGCGATCGCACCGATCCCGGCGAGATGCTGCGCCTGGCGACCGTGATCGACTGGGCGATCGAGATCCGCGATCCGCGCGATGCCAGCATCCCGCTGCTGCAGATCATCCCGCGCTTCACCTACATCACCTATCCGAACCAGAAGGACGTCTTCGCGCCGGATTACGACAACTACCTCAAGGACCGCCAGCGCTGGCTGGGTGTGGACCTGTGGTGGGCGCTGCCGGTCGAGGGCGTCGAGCTGGGCATCGGCGCCGAGCACAACATCAGCACCGAGTGGCGCGCCTTCCGCGGCGGCCTCGGCGGCCGCGAGTTCGTGCAGTACAACGCCATCGACATGTCGTTCTGGCAGCTGCTGAACTTCGGCGACCGCGAGTACCGCAAGGTCATCGGCGGCGAGGACAAGACCGGCATGAACGCCGCCGTCATCGGCGGCCGGGCCACCGTCCCGGCCTTCGTGCAGGAGGTCTTCGCCTTCTGCCAGGTCGAGGCCTCCTACTGGCTCGACGACGACATCCGCGAGAACAACAAGGCCGCCGGCCTCGACAGCGGCGACGTCGTCCTCTCGGTCGGCATCAACTGGATGCCGGACTGAACGGCAGTCGGGCCCAGCACCAAGCGAAACCCCTCGCCGGTCGGCGAGGGGTTTCGCGTTCCTGGGCCCGGCGCGCGGCCGGCGTTCAGCCGATGCGGCGGTTCTGCTCGTCGAGCAGGATGACCTGCGGATGCAGGGCGCGGGCCTCGGCATCGTCCATGATGCCGAAGGCGCAGACGATCACCCGGTCGCCCTTGTGGAACAGGCGTGCGGCGGCGCCGTTGACCATCAGGTGGCGGCTGCCCCGCTCGCCAGGGATCACGTAGGTCTCGATGCGATTGCCGTTGTTGATGTCCAGTACCTGCACCTTCTGGTGCAGGAGGATGCCTGCGGCGTCGAGCAGATCCTGGTCGACGGTCAGGCTGCCTTCGTAATCCAGACGGCACTCCGTCACCACACCGCGGTGCAGCTTTCCGATCAGCATCTCGCGCAGCATGGCAGGCCTCCGGTGGGAAAGACCGGGCCCGCCGCATGCGCGGCGGGCCCGGAGATGGATATGCACAGCCAGATGACCTGGGACGCCAGTGGCCGCCTTATGGCTGCTCCCGTCAAGGCCTGACCAGATTCAGCAGCTGCCGACTCCCAGGGTCCGGCTGTGCGGGGGCGGACGATAGGGGCCGGGGCCGGGACGCAACCCCGTTGCTGCCGGCCGCATGGGGCCCGCGATGATGACACACGGATGCCGGTGCCGATCCCGCCGGCTTGGCCGGCCCGGCGCGGGGCGGATCATCCGCGCTGATGCGCCGGGTGCTCGCCGTAATCCTGCTGTCGGGGCTGGTGCTCCTGCTGACCTCCTGCGGCGGCCAGGCCGAGCGCAATGAGCTGCGCGACGACCTGCGCCGCTTCCGCGAGGCGCGGGCGGTCGAGTACGAGCAGATCAAGCGCGATCTCGCCCGCTATGCCATCGACCAGAAGCTGCGCGCCGTCGAGGCGCCGGTGGATGTCGCCAAGTTCCTCGAATGGCGCCGGCGCGAATGGTGGAACCTGACCGATGAGATGGCCGCCCTCGTGGCCTACGAGTGGGACAACATCGCCAGGCTCAGCGCCGATGCCGCCCGCTTCTACGGTTACGAGGTGCGCAACTTCCCGCTCGCCACCGATGACGTCGCCCGCTTCTTCGCCTACGCCGACGACGAGTGGAACGGCCTGGTGCGCGATGTGTGCATCTTCGTCGAGTGGCGCGACCGCGAACTGCTGCCGCTGCGCCGCGACCTGCGCATGGCCTACGAGCGCCTGGACTGGGAGGCCGCCAGCCTGCAGGTCGACCTCGCCTCGTTCCTGGTCTGGCGTTCGCGCGAATGGCGGCGCATGGTCGAGGCGACCGACGACTTCATCGCCTGGGAGCGCAGCCAGGGCCAGCGTCTGCGTGCCGACCTGCGCCGCTTCCGCGCCGCCCGCGCCATCGAGGCGCGCTATCTGGTCGCCGACTTCAAGGCCTGGTGGGGCTTCGAGACCAGTGCCATGCCGGTGCGGCTGGTGGCCGACGTCTACCGCTGGGCGGCGCTGACCCCGTACGAGCTGGCGCGTCTGCGCGACGACATCGCCCGCTTCGGCGAGGGCATCGGCGAGGACGCGGTGAAGCTGATCGACGACCTCGACCGCTACATGAGCGCCCAGGTCGACCTGGTGCCGCAGCTGGCCGCCGACGTCGAGCGCTTCTTCGACGTCTACGCCCGCGAGTACGGTCCGCTGGAGGACGACGTCCGCCGCTGGTGGCGCAGCAATGTCGCCCTCGGCATCGTCATGCGCGACGACATGCGCCTCTTCTTCCTCGAGCACGGCCAGACCGAGGCCTCCGAGCTGCAGGCCTCCCTGCGCCGCTTCTTCTCCTACTCCGGGAAGGAGTGGAAGGACTTCCGCAACTCGCTGGCCCGCTTCCTCTACGATGATTCCGGGCGCGCCTTCGGCGATCGCGGCACGCCCGCCCGGATGGACATCCGCCCGGTCTTCGACGACCCGCGCAGCACGCCTGCACGCGGCTACGACGCCGGCGACGAATAGGGGAGTGCAATTGCCCCCATTGCCCCCGGTGGTTGGGGGTTGGGGGTTGGGGTGGCGGGCACGGAGCGCGTCCGTGTTCGCGCCCCAAACCCCGCGGCAATGGCGCGGCAATGAGCCAACCCCCAACCCCGCGTGGCAATGGCGCGGCAATGAGCCAACCCCCAACCCCGCGTGGCAATGGCGTGGCAATCAACCAACCCCCAACCCCGAGTGGCAATGCGCGGCAATGAACTAACCTCCGGCCATGCCCGAGGGCCCTGACGGCACTGCTGCGCCGCCCGTCCCGCCCGCCGCGTCCGATGACGCGCCGCAGGGCGATCTCGGCATCACCGTGGCCCTCGAGCAGTTCAGCGGTCCGATGGACCTGCTGCTCTACCTCGTGCGCAAGGCCGAGGTCGACGTCAAGGATCTGCCGATCACCACCATCGCCGACCAGTTCGCGGCCTGGGTGGAGGCGGCGGCCGGCACGACGATCGACCTCGAGGCCGCCGGCGATTTCGTGGTCATGGCCGCCACCCTGCTGGAGATCAAGGCGCGCATGGTCGCCCCGCCGCCGGAAGGCACGGTGGTGGCGGACGACGGCGAGGACGCCTTCGACCCCCGGGCCGGCCTGATCCGCAAGCTGCTGGTCTACCGCGCCGCCAAGGAGGCGGCCTTCGATCTCGACCGGCGCGACGACGAGCGCCGCATGCGCCACGAGCGCGGCCACCGCGAGGTCGTCCCCGACGATCCGGCCGAGGTCGACGCCTGGGAGCTGAAGGACGTCGGCGTCGGTTCGCTCGCCAACCTGTGGTTCGACCTGCTCAAGCGCCTCGACGCCGGCGGCCCGCGCACGGTGATCGTCGACGACGTGCCGATGGGCGTGCGCATGGCGCAGGTGGTCGAAGGCATGCGCCAGCGCGGCGAGGGCCGGCTGTCCGAGCTGTTCGCGCTGGAGATCGGCCCGATCGCGCGGGTCGGCATCGTCATGGCCGTGCTGGAATGCACCCGCCAGCGCATGCTGCGCGTACGCCAGGCCGAGCAGTACGGCGACGTCGCGATCAGCTTCCGGCCCGAGGACGACCGCGCCGTGCAGCAGGGCGACCCCGGCCCGCCCGAGCAGCTCCCGAAGCGCCATCGCCGGCCTCCGCTGGTCACCTGGAGCGGCGCGCCCCAGGCCGAGAGCGATGCCGAGGACGGCGGCGAGGACGAGCCGGCCCCGGTCGAGAACGAGGAGCAGCGCTTCCTGCGCGAGCTGGAGAGCGACATCGGCGTCGAGCGGCTGCTCGCCCGTTCCGGCGACCTCGACAAGGGTTTCATCGACTGGTGGGAGGAGACCCATCCGGGCGAGCCGCTGCCGCCAGGCGTGGTGAAGCCGGAGCCGCCCCCGCCGCCTCCGCCACCCCCGGTGGTCGAGGCCAAGCCGGAGGAGCCGGCCAGACCCAAGCGCCAGCCGCCGCGTCCGCGCCCTGCCCAGGCCGTCGAGCCGGTCGCCGAGGCGAAGCCGGGCGAGGCCGCACCCCCGGATATTGTGGTGCCTGCTGGCCCGAGTCTGGATCAGGGCGCCTTGGGGCCGGCAGCGTTTCAACGTACTGGGTGCGCTCGATGCCGCCACACAGGAGGTCATACCGAGGGAACCCCAACTTCGGAATT
>JAFLCQ010000152.1 GCA_017302815.1 Planctomycetota bacterium | reverse complement strand
CAGCGGGCGATCTCGACCAGCCGGCCCCGCGCGTCGGGAACGATCCGGGGCCTGGACGGAGCGTCGCCGCGCCAGCCGATGCACACCGTCTGCAGCTGCTGCCCGCCATGGGCGCACTCCTCGTGCGCCTCGCCGGCCGGATAGTGCAGGGCGTGGCCGGGGCCGGCCTCCAGCCGCTCGCCGGCGATGGCGGTGCGGATGCGCCCCGAGATCACGACGATCAGCTCATGCATGCCCTCGTGGCGATGCCGGGCCATGCGCCAGTCGCGGGGCAGGCGCAGCAGGGTTGCGTGGAGCAGGCCGGCGTCCATGCCGCAGCATAGCACGACATGGCAATTTATGCCATGGTGACGGCCACAACCGCCATGGAATACACTGACTTATCGCGGATATGATCGACATATCAGGGCAGCAACAACAGCCCTGCGGAGGATCGCATGAGCACAATCCGCCTCGGTTTCGTCGGTGTCGGCGGCATGGGCCAGGCCGCCCATCTCAACCACTACGCGGTGAACGGCGGCTGCGAGGTCGCCGCCATCGCCGAGATCCGGCCGAAGCTGCGCGCCGCGGTCGCCGCGCGCTGGGGCATCCCGCGCACCTACGCCAGCCACCGCGAGATGCTGGCAGCCGAGCGCCTGGACGCGATCGTCGCCATCCAGCCCTTCAGCCTGCACGGGCAGCTGATCCCCGAACTGCTGGCCTACGGCCGGCCGGTGCTGACCGAGAAGCCGATCGCCCGCTCGACCGAGGCCGCCGACCGCATCATCGCTGCCGAGTCCGCGACACCCGGGGCGCGGCTGTGCGTCGCCTACCACAAGCGATCCGATCCTGCGACCATGTGGATGAAGAACCGCATGCGCGAACTGGCGGCCTCCGGCGAGCTGGGACGCCTGCGCTACCTGCGCGTCACCATGCCGCCCGGCGACTGGGTCGCGAACGGCTTCAGCATGAACCTGGGCAGCGACGATCCGCACTATGGTGGACAGGTCTCCTGGGACGCGCCGCCGGCCGGATTCGCCAGCGACGAGGCCAAGGCCCACGAGACCTTCGTGAACTACTACATCCATCAGGTCAATCTGATGCGCCACCTGTTCGGCGAGTCCTACCAGGTGGCCTACGCCGACCCGTCCGGGGTGACCATGCACGTGCGGTCGGCCTCCGGCGTGCCCGGGGTGCTGGAGATGGCGCCCTGGCAGAACACCGTCGAATGGCAGGAGTCGGCCCTGGCCTGCTACGACAAGGGCTGGATCCGCCTGCGACTCTTCGCCCCCCTCACCGCCGGACGCGCCGGCGAGGTCGAGGTGTGCGAGGATCGCGGCGGCGGCGCCACCCCGGTCACCCTGCGCCCGGCCATGCCGTGGACCGGGGCGATGCAGAGCCAGGCGGCGGAGTTCCTCAGGGCGGTGCGCGGCGAGGTCACCGACCTGTGCGGGGCGGCCGACGCCCGCGCCGACATCGAGGTCGCCAACAGCTACATCCGCATGCTGCGCGGCGACGCCATGCAGGCGCAGGGCTGAGCCATGCCCCTGCGCTTCCGCAAGCAGCTCATCGCCGCCACGCCGTACGAGTCCGCCGGGGTGGCGGACGTCGATGGCGACGGCGTCCTCGACATCATCTGCGGCGCCCACTGGTACCAGGGACCCGACTTCGTGCGCTGGCACACCGTCGCCCCCTGCCGCCAGGAGGGCGAGTACCACGATGACTTCAGCACCATCGTCATGGACATCGACGGCGATGGCCGGCCCGACTTCGTCACCGGCGGCTGGTGGGGAGGCTCGCTGCGCTGGCGTCAGAACCCCGGCAAGCCCTGCGGCCCGTGGACGGAGCATACCTGGGCCGAGCACATCATCTGCGCCAGCACCGGCAACATCGAGACGACACGCGCATTCGACATCGATGGCGACGGACAGCTGGAGATCGTGCCCAACACCCCGGGCCACCCGCTGTGCGCCTACAAGCTGGTCCGCGACTCCCAGGGCCGGGGGACCGGCGCCTTCACCAGGCATGTCCTCTTCCCCGAGGGCTGCGGCCACGGCCTGGGCTTCGGCGACGTCGACGGCGACGGACGTGGCGAGATCATCACTCCCAAGGGCATCCTCAAGGCACCGCAGGACCCCCTGTCGGGGCCGTGGAGCATGACCCCGGGCCCCGACTTCGGGCACGGCGACCTCTCGGTGCCGGTGATCGTCGCCGACATCGACGGCGACGGCGTCGCCGAGCTCATCGTCGGCCACGCCCACGGCTACGGCCTGGACTGGTACGAGCAGCGCCGCGAGGGCGGGACCGTGCGCTGGATCCGCCACCCGATCGATCCGTTCTGCGGCCAATACCACGACCTCGCCTGGGCCGACATCGACGGCGACGGCAGGCCGGAACTGATCGCCGGCAAGCGCTACCGCGCCCACAACGGCTACGAGGCCGGCGACAACGACGAACCCGGCCTCTACTGGTTCAAGTGGACCGGCGAGGGCTTCGCCAAGCAGGTGATCGCGCACGGACCCTTCGGCGTCGGCAAGGGCTGCGGCATCCACATGGCGCTGGCCGACCTGCGCGGCACCGGCCGTCTCGACGTCATCGCCCCCGGCAAAGATGGGTTGGCTGTCTTCTTCAACGAGGGATCCTGAACCCATGCCCACCATCGCCCTGATCGGCGCCGGCTCGCTGGTCTTCTGCAAGACCCTGGTGTCGGACATCCTCGCCACCCCCGCCCTGCAGGACGCCGAGCTGCGGCTGATGAACCGCACCCGGCCGAAACTCGACCAGATGCAGCGCTTCGTGCAGCGCCTCATCGCCGACAACCGCCTGCCGGCGCGGGTCAGCTCCACCACCGACCGCCGCGAGGCCCTGCGCGGCGCGGACGTGGTGATCTGCATGGTCCAGGTCGGCGGCTTCGCCGCCTTCGGGCACGACTACGAGATCCCGCTGAAATACGGCGTCGACCAGTGCATCGGCGACAGCCTGGGACCCGGCGGGGTCTTCCGCGGCCTCAGGCACATCCACTTCCTGCGCGAGCTGGCCGCCGACATGGCCGAGCTGTGCCCGCGGGCCCTGCTGCTGAACTACGCCAACCCGATGGCCCCCTGCGTGCAGGCCCTCGGCCGCCTCGGCCTGGAGGACCGCGCCATCGGCCTGTGCCACGGCGTGCAGACCACCCTCGACCTCATCGCCAGCTACGTCGGCCTGCCCAAGGAGCGCATCGACTACACCTGCGCCGGCATCAACCACATGGCGTGGTTCCTCAGCCTGCGCGAGCACGGCAGCGGCCGCGACCTCTATCCCCTGTTCAAGGCCAACTGCGAGAAGCCCGCATACTACGTCAACGAGAAGGTGCGCATCGAGGTCATGCGCCACTTCGGCTACTTCATGACCGAATCGACCGGGCACCTCTCGGAATACGTGCCCTGGTTCCGCAAGAACCGCAGGGCGCTGGACGCCTACTGCGACCAGCCCGGCTTCGGCGGCGCCAGCGGCGCCTATTACCACTACGCCCGCGAGGTGGTGACCAAGTACGAGGGCGTCGACTACCTGGCGGCGGAGTCCTCGCGCCTGCCCTGCCGCTCGGTCGAGTTCTGCTCGTACATCATCGAGGCCCTGGTCACCGACCGGCCCTTCCGCCTGCAGGGCAACGTGATCAACCGCGGCCTGATCACCAACCTGCCCGAACGCTGCTGCGTCGAAGTGCCGGTCTTCGTCGACGCACGCGGACTGCATCCGACCGTGGTCGGAGCCCTGCCCGCCCCCTGCGCGGCCCTGAACATGAGCAACGTGCAGGTGCAGACCCTGACCGTCGAGGCGGCGCTGTCGGGCGACCCCGAACTGGCGATGCAGGCCATCGCCATGGATCCGCTGAGCGGCGCGGTGTGCACCCTGGATGAGATACGGCGCATGACCGCCGAACTGCTGGAGGCGCAGCGGGAATGGCTGCCGCAGTTCGCCGGCCGCAGCCTGGCGCCGCGGCCGATGATCAGCGTTCCGGCGGATGTCCGTCCGGTCGACGTGCCCCTTGATCCGGCCCTGGCGACGGCCAACCGCTTCGGCGAGCTGGCGCGCAGCCAGCTGCCCGCGCGAGAGGCTAGCTCAAGCGTATGAGGGCTGCACCCCAGGCCGCGGCATGCAACGCGACAATGCCCCAGAACACGATCTGATAGGATAGCTTGGCGTTCTTGTGCCGGATCAGGCGCTGCGCCAGCAGAGCGCCGGGCCAGCCGCCGAGCAGTTCGAGCAGATGCAGCGTCGCCTCGGGGGTGCGCCGCGCCCCGCGCCGGGCGGCGCGCTTGTCCAGCGCGTAGGCGGCGAGGCAGAGCAGGCTCATCGCCGCATAGACGCCGAGGATCCACGGCAGCATGCCGGCATCGTGACACGACGGCGCCCGGCCGGAAGCCGGCCGGGCGCGCGGGTCGTCATCGCGGTTGCGATGCGATCACGTGAAGTTGGCGGCGGCGAAGTCCCAGTTGACCAGGTTGTCGAGGAAGGACTCGAGGAACTTCTGGCGCAGGTTCTTGTAGGTCGGGTAGTAGGCGTGCTCCCACACGTCGGCGGTGATGATCGGCACCGCGGCGCCCTTCACCGGGGTGTCGGCGTTGCCGGTCTTGACGACCTTCAGCTTGCCGCCGTCGTTGACCAGCCAGACCCAGCCGCTGCCGAACTGGGTCATGCCGCCATTGATGAACTCCTTGCGGAAGTTGTCGTAGCTGCCGAAGTCGCGGTCGATGGCCGCGGCCAGGGCGCCGGTCGGCTTGCCGCCGCCCTTGGGCTTCATGCTCTTCCAGAAGAAGGTGTGGTTCCAGATCTGGGCGGCCTGGTTGAAGATGCCGCCGTCGCTGCTCTTGACGATCTCGAGCAGCTTGTCGTCGGTCGCGTCGGGCTTGAGCTCGTTGAGCTTCACGACGTAGGCGTTGTGGTGCTTGCCGTGGTGCAGCTCGACATTCTCCTTCGAGTAGTGGGGCTCGAGGGCGTCGACGGCGTAGGGCAGCGGGGGCAGGGTGACGGGCATGGGATACTCCGGTTGGACGGTGGTTATGGCCGCACTTATGGAAACCGGCCCTGGGGCGGCAAGTCCGGCATTCTGGAATCCTGGCACTCCCTGCTGGTATACCGGAATGACGACGGATCGTCGGGGACATGGACGCACTCGCCGACAATCTCCGCCGTCTACGTGCCGCCGCCGGCCTCACCCAGGCCGGACTCGCCGCCAAGGCGGGCCTGCCGCGCGCCACCCTCGCCAGCATGGAGCAGCCCGGCAGCAACCCCGGCATCCAGACCGTGCTGACCGTGGCCCATGCCCTGGGCGTAGGCCTGGACGAGCTGGTCGAGGCACGCGCCGAGCATCGCCACTACCTCGTGGGGCCGCGCGAGCAGCAGGACTACCGCGCCGATGACGGACGCTTCTCGGCCCGTCTGGTCTCACCCATCGCCAGCAGGGGCGTGGCCATGCACCGCGTCGCCATGCAGCCGGGGTGCAACAGCATCGGACGGCCGCATCCGGCGGGGGCGCAGGAGTTCTTCCTGACCATGTCGGGGACCGCCGTGATCGAGATCGAGGGGGAGACGGTCGAGGTCCCGCCCGGCCATCTGCTGCAGTTCCCCGGCCATCGCCACCACACCTACCGCAACCCCGGCGAGCAGCCGTGCGAGGCGGTCAGCGTGGTGGTGATGCACCTGGGCTGAGGCCCTTCACAGCCTGGCGATCTGCGCCAGCGGGATGCGCAGGTGCTCGATCGATTCCTTGCACCGCGAAACCACGATATGCAGGGCGCCGTCGTGCACCTGGCTGTGCGGATAGCCGTAGTCGCCGACCTTGTGCATGCCGGCGAAGCGCTGCTCGCCGGGTTCGTCGGCGATGATGGCATGACGGTCGAAGCGCAGGCCGTCCTGCGACAATGACAGCACCAGCGGATTCCTGCGCCAGCGCGGCTCCGGATCCGGGCAGCCGACGTAGTAGTGGCGTCCATCCGGCAGTCGCCCGAGATGGAACTTGCTCACATTGTCGGTGAATGCCGTCGGCGACGGGATGCTCCAGCTGGCGCCATCGTCGCGGCTGGCGCAGGCCCACAGCCGCTCGGTGTTGCTGCGCAGGAACATGCGGATCTCGCCGTCATCGGCCTGGAGCCAGGCCCCCTCGCACAGGCCGGAGGCGATGCCGAGCCGCTCCTTGATCGCATAGCCGCTGGGCGAGACCGGCCCGTCCTGGTGACCGGCGAGATCCGCGAATCCGGACATGCGCCAGTCGACGAGGCCGGCGGGATCGTCGCTGTAGGGGAAGGCGATGAAGCCGGCCGCGAGCAGGCGTCCCGAAGCAAGCCGCTGCGGCGCATGGTTGAAGATGCCGGGTATGCCGAGGAGCCCCGCATCGCACCAGGTCACGCCGTCGGCGCTGCTCAGCGCCCGGATCCCGCGGTCGTGGCGTCCACGCCCGTCGAAGGGCCGGCGGCCATCCTCCAGCGCGGCGTACTCGTCCTGGCCGACATAGGCGACCAGACGGTCGCTTGCGGCGTGGAAGCCGCAGGCTGTCAGCACCAGCGGATGACGGCGGCCAGGCGAGGGCCCCGCCAGCACCCGCGGGGTGTCCCATGTGCGACCATCCCGTGAAACGGCGCACAGCACCCGTTGACCAGCCTCGTCCTCGTCCTGTCGTCCGTTCGACCACATCGCCAGATAGCGGTCGTCATGATGGACGATGAACGGATGGTGGTTGAAGGCCTCGCCGGCAACGGGGCGGAACACCCACGAACGTTCCACCGCCAAGCGCGGGGCAGTGGACCTGTCGTAGCCGGGATTGCCGATCCGCATCGCATCCATGGCTCACCCGTGGTGGTTGTCCCACAGCGCGCCGGCCGCGGGAGGGTCGTCGAGATAACCGATGCTCCGGCGCACATCGCTGCCGTCGATCGTGGCCGCATCCATCCCGCCCGCCACCGCCATGGCGGCGGCCCGCCCCGCCGCCTCACCGGTGGCGTGCATGGTCGCCATGACCCGCACGGCCGCAGCGGCCTCATGGGTGGCGGAGAGGGCTCGGCACGGCACCAGCAGGTTGCGGACCCCCTGCGGGATCAGGCTGCGGAAGGGCACCTCATACCAGTCGCCCTCCGGCACGCGGAAGCGCTGCGCCACCGCGCCCTTGCCGCCCGAGATCTCATGATCGAAGCCCGGTCCAGTCGGCGAATGGATGTCGATGAAGTAGCAGCTGCGCGCGATCCCATCGGGGAATTTGCGTGCGCAGGTGATGTCCTGCGCGCTCATCGTGTACAGTCCCTCGATGTGGCGCGTCTCCCGCACCCCCACCTGCACCGCCAGGCGATCCAGCCAGGCGCCGGCGAACCATGGCGCCTCGGCGACCAGCCAGTCCGCCAGCTGGCCCGCCTGACGCCGGCATCCGACCTCGGCCTGCGTCAGGTCGGCGGCGGACAGTCCCGACAGGCGTACCATGCGGGTCATGTTGAAGTGCAGGATCCCGGGCCGGGGATGATCGTAGAAATGGATCCATTCGCGATGCGAATAGTCCAGCCTGCCGGCGGCGCGGGCGGCCTGGAAGCGCGCATCGACCAGCGCCCTCCCCGTGCGGTGATGCACCGGATCTCCGCGGCGACGCAGCTCGGCGATCATCCCCTCCTTGTCCACGCCCGCCATGCGGAAGCAGGTGGTCATCGCCTGGCACAGCCCGTCGGTGTCGCGCCCGATGCGGTGCCTGCATCCAGCCAGGGCTGCGAGGTCACCGTCCCCAGTGCCATCGATGAACACAGCCGCCCGGTGCCTCACGCTGCCGTCCTTGCCGCGACTCTCGACCGCCTGCACGCGATCCCCGTCGCGCTGCGCCCCGCAGAGGTCGCGGTGGTAGAGCACCTCCACCCCCGCCTGCGCAAGCAGATCGTCGTAGACCAGTTTCAGACGCTCCTCATCGAATGCAGGCGCGGTCATCGCCGAGCCGAATCCGCCTACGGCATGCAGCCGGGTGAATACCTCGGCGAACAGGCCGAGGATCAGCGAACGTGTCGCCGCGGCACCGGGTTCCCGGAATTCATGGCCGGCGATCGGATTCACCAGCATCATGGTCGCCGCCCCACCGGCGAAGCCGTAGCGTTCGAGCAGCAGGGTGCGGGCCCCGCCGCGCGCCGCCGCGATCGCTGCCGCGACACCCGCCGG
>JAFLCQ010000151.1 GCA_017302815.1 Planctomycetota bacterium | reverse complement strand
GACGGTTGGGACCGGCCAGGAGCCTGCGCCGCCGCCGCGCTGGTGCCGATCGACGGCCACCCGCCCCTCGCCCTCGCCCTGGTCGGCGGCCTCCCGCAGGGGGACGCCGACGACTTCACCCGCACCCATCTCGCGCACGGCGCCGACGCCGTGCGCGCAGCCCTCACGGAGAACCCATGACCAAGCGCATCGAGCAGTCCTTCGACATCGTGATCGCCGGCGGCGGCCTCGCCGGCGTGTGCGCCGCGATCAGCGCTGCGCGCCAGGGCCTGAAGGCCTGCCTGGTGCACGAGCGTCCGGTGCTGGGCGGCGTCGCCTCCAGCGAGATGCGCGTCACCGTGCACGGCGCCGCCTGCCACCACGCCTACGCCCGCGAGACCGGCATCATCGGCGAGATGCTGTGCGAGGAGCGCACCCGCAACCACGAGACGATCAACGAGAACGGCTGGGTGAACTCGGTCTTCGACCAGGTCCTGTACGACTGGTGCGTGCGCGAACCCAACCTGACCCTGCACCTCAACACCGCCGTGCTGGCGATCGAGATGGACGGCGCCGCCCAGGTCGAGGTGCCGGCGCACACCAGGAAGGGCTACTACGAGCGCGAGGCCTGCGCCCCCAGCAAGCGGATCTCCGCCCTGGTCGCGCGCACCCTCTCGGCCGAGGTCGAGATGCGCCTGGCGGCGCCGCTGTTCGTCGACTGCACTGGCGACGCCCTGGTCGCCGACCGCGCCGGCTGCGGCTGGCGCATGGGCAGCGAGTCGCGCGCCGAATACGGCGAGCCGCACGCGCCCGAGAAGGCCAGCACCGACACCATGGGCAACTCGATCCACATCCGCGCCAAGGATGTCGGCCGCGAGGCGCCCTTCACCCCGCCGGCCTGGGCGGTGCACCACCAGGACCCGGACTTCTTCTATAAGCAGGGTCGCCCGCCGCACGATCCGCGCGGCGGCTACTGGTGGATCGAGATCGGCGTACCCTGGCACACCATCTTCGACAACGAGGTCATCCGCCACGAGCTGACCCGCCACGCCCTGGGGGTGTGGGACTGGATGAAGAACAAGGATCCGGTGATGAAGGAGCGGTGCAGGAACTACGCCCTCGACTTCATCGGCCAGGTGCCGGGCAAGCGCGAGAGCCGCCGCGTCTTCGGCCGCCACTGGCTGGTCGAGTCCGAGCTGCAGGAGCGCAAGGCCTTCCCCGACGCGGTCTGCCACGGCGGGTGGTTCATCGACCTGCACACCCCGGGCGGCCTGCTGGCGCCGACCTCCGAGCCCGCCTCGGCCGAGGGCTACAAGCCCGACTCCGAGTACGCCGCCAAGAGCTACGTCGGCCCCTACGGCATCCCGCTGCGCAGCCTGATGGCGCGCGACGTCGACAACCTCTTCCTCGCCGGCCGCTGCATCAGCACCACCCGCGCCGCGCTCGGCTCGGTGCGCGTGATGGGCACCACCGCCCTGATGGGCCAGGCGGTTGGCACCGCCGCCGCCGTGATGAAGCGGCGCGGCCTCGCCCTGCCGCAGCTGTCGGATGACGCCGCCGCCGGCGGCGCCGCCATCCGCGAGGTGCAGCAGGCCCTGCTGCGCGACGGCGTGCTGATCCCCGGCGTCGCCAACGCCGATCCCGCCGACAAGGCGCGCGCCGCCACCGCCACCGCCTCGTCCAGCCAGCCGCTGCTCGGGCTGTCGCCCGAGGACCGCGCGCCCTTCGATCAGGAGTACGGCACGCCCTACGGCCGCGCCCATGGCCTGGACGTGGTGGTCGGCCAGCAGCTGTGGTGCTCGGGCCGCATCGACCGGTTGGAGCTGCTGCTCGACAACGCCAACGCCACGGCGACCCCGGTCGAGCTGCGCCTGGTGCGCGCCGACGGCATCTGGGACTACCGCAAGGGCGGCGCCGGCACGGTGGCGACCGGCCGCGTCGTGGCGCAGCCGGGGCAGAAGCGCTGGGTGGCGTGGGATGTCGCCGTGCAGGGCGTGCAGCCCGGCTGGCTGCGCATCGAGACGGTGCAGCCGGCGCCCGGCGTGGCCTGGCGCTTCACCCGCGGCGTGCTGCCCGGGCACTTCTGCTTCCGCCACCTCTCGCCGACGCGCTGGCGCGACACCCACGCCGGCTTCGCCTTCCGCGTCAGCCCGGCGCAGGACGCCTTCGGACCCGGCGAGGCGCTGTCCGGCACCAGCCGGCCGCAGGCGACGCCCAGCACCTGGCGCAGCGATCCCGGCCAGGGCCTGCCGCAGTGGCTGGAGCTGGCCTGGCGGGCGTCGCAGCGCGTCACCCGCGTCGAGCTGACCTTCCCCGGCAGCCTGCTGCGCGAGGTGCATAACTGCGCCCCGTTCTACATCGAGCCGCAGACCGCGAAGGACTACGCCATCGAGGTCGACGGCGTCGAGGTCCTGCGCGTCACCGGCAACACCGCCTGGCGCCGCGTGCACGAGCTGCCGCAGTCAGTCGACGCCAGCCGCCTGCGCGTGGTCATCCTGGCGACCAACGGCGATCCTGCGGCGTCGATCGCCGAGGTGCGGTGCTACTGAGCGGTCGCAGGGCCAGGGCCAGGAGCAGCCCGAGCATGGCGGCCGCTCCGGCCCCGGCTCCGCACCCGCCGGTTCCTCCGGCGGATGTGCCGCCGCTGCCGCTGCTGCCGCCGTCGCCGCCGCTGTCGTCCGGATCCACGCCGCCCCAGCCGCGGGCGAAGGCCTGCCGGCGCAGGGCGGTGTAGCCGGACTTGGCGGCGCCGGCGCCGGGCCAGGTGCGCAGGCCGAGGCTGGCGAGGAAGTTGATGAAGGCCGGATCCGACGAGCCGAAGTAGTCGCCCTGCGCGGCGAGGGTGGCGGGATCGAGGTCGTGCAGCCAGGTGAAGTCCATCAGGCGCACCTCGGCGGGATGGGCATCCCAGAAGGCGAAGGCGGCGGCGATGAAGGCCGCCTGCTGGGAGCCGCGGTCGTGCACCGTCCCGCTGCCATCCTTCCATGACGAGGGGCAGCCGAACTGGTAGAAGCTCAGCGGCTTCGCCGCCGAGGCGAAGGCGAGGAGGGCGTCGAGGTCGGCGCGGATCGCCGTCGCGTCCTTGGTGTCGAAGCCGGTGCCGATGGCGTAGTACGACACCCCCGCCACGTCGCAGACGCCGTTGATCGCCAGGATCGCATCGGCATGGGCGCTGTAGCCATCGAAGGTGGCCTCGGCGGCGATGCGCGGCACGCGGGCGGCGTAGGGCGCGGCGCGGACGTGGTCGGCCACCCGCGCAACGAACCAGCCGTAGTCGCTCCACTCCGCCGGATGGTTGGCGAGGTAGACGTCGTATTCCGAACCGATCACCAGCGCCTCGATGCCCACATCCGGCAGCTGGGCCATGACCCAGTCGAGCATGGCGCAGAAGCGCGTCGCCATGGTGTGCGACGGGTCCTCGAAGGGGGTCGCCGCGAGATCCGCCGGCACCGGCTTCACCACGTTGTGCAGCGGACGCAGGGTCAGGGTGAGGGTCGCGCCCTGCGCGGCGTAGTAGGTGTTGGCGGCGAGAAGGTAGCCACCGGGATCGCTGAAGACGCCGGGCGCGGTCTCGATGCTGTTCCAGTCGAGCGACAGGCCGATGTTCTGCACGCCGCAGGCGGCAGCCAGGCTCCAGGCGGCATCGAAGTCGTCGGCGAGGGCCTGCCGCTGCGACTGGTTGATGTCGATGGCCAGGACGCGCCCGCCGCGCGGGACGGGCTCGGCCGCCAGCAGCAGCGACGCGACCAGGATCGCGAGCAGGATGCGCATGGCGCCTCCGGATCAGTGCGGTGGGAAGACGGCCGCGAGCAGCAGCGGCAGGAGGACGAGGGCGAGTCCGCTGCAGATGGCGGTGCGGCCCCAGGGTTGGCGATGGGCGGCGATGCCGGCCGCAACTGCGGCCGCCTCGATGGCGCAGAAGGCCAGCCAGGCGGCCTGGCCGCCGGCCAGCCCGGCGAGAAGCCCGACCACCGGCCCGGCCAGTGTCGCCAGGAAGGCCCACCAGCCGAGACGGCCGCCCGGCGACACCGGGGCGTCGCCGGCATACGACGACGGAGCGTCGAGCTCGGCCAGCACGTCGGCGATGGCGTCGGTCGCCCCGGCCCTGGCGGCCACCGCCTCGCGGATGTGGCAGCGCAGGTTCTCCAGCGTCGCTGCGGCGGCGGCCTCATCGCCCTGTCGCCGCAGGGCGGCCGCGACCGCGTCGAGATGGCGCGCCACGCGCGGGTCGTCCAGCGGATCGTCGCTCATGCCTGTCCTCCGGCGAGCAGCCCGGCGATGCCGGCGCTGACCTGCCGCCACTGCGCGGTCAGGGATGCGAGGCGTTCATTGCCGGCCCGGGTGAGCCGGAAATAGCGCCGTGGCGGTCCGCTGGGCGAGGGCGCGCTGCGCACCTGCACGCAGCCACCCACCTCCAGCCGGGCCAGGACTGGGTACACCGTGCTCTCGGTCAGGGCCATGCCGTCGACCCGGCGCAGGCGGCTGACGATGTCGTAGCCGTAGGTTTCGCCGTCGCGCAGCACGGCGAGGACGCCCAGTTCGACCAGGCCTTTGCGCAGCTGGATGGACCAGGAGTCGTCGCTCATCGTTGGTACTATGCATACACGTATACTGGAATGCGATATTGTAGCAAGCCGCGCTTCCGATGCTCACCGCCGCCGGCGCCAGGCCGCCGGCGCCAGGCCGGTGACCTGCTTGAACTGGGCCGAGAACTGGAAGGGGTTGGCGTAGCCCAGCGCGGCGGCGATCTCGGACACCGGGCGGTCGTCGGCGCGCAGGGCCATGCACGCCTGGTCGATGCGGCGGCGGATGCGGTAGTCGTGCGGCGACACGCCCAGGCGCTCGCGGAAGACCTTGCGGAAGCGCTCGTAGGACAGGCCGCAATCGCGCGCCAGGGCCTGCAGCGGCACGTGCGGCTCCTCGGCGAGGCGGCGGCAGGCGCGCTCGATCGCGGCCTCGTGCGGGCCGGCCGCGGCCGAGCGGTCGGCCAGCGCCAGCAGCTCCTGGTGCAGGGCGACCAGCCGGCCGAGGTGGCGCGGCAGGTCGCGGTCGGGGGCGTCGCGCAGCGCCTCGCGCTCCTGCATCAGGGTGCGCAGCAGGATGAGGTCGAGGCCGATGCGGCGCACCGGCTGCGCCGGGTCGACCACCCGCATCGCCACCAACGCCTCGCCCAGCGCGCCGCCGAAGCCGATGTAGGCCTCGAACCAGGCGCCGTGCGGATCCAGCTCGTTGCCGTGCGGCCGGTCGGTGAAGCGGTGGAAGAGGTCGCCCGGCTGCAGCTCCCAGACCCGCCCGCGGTCGTCGTGGTAGCGGCCGCGGCCGCGCAGGCACCACACCACCGAGTAGTGGTCGGCGGGGCGGTCGCGGTAGTCCCAGCCGCTGCCGGGCTTGGCCACCATGCCGCAGGTGAGGGCGGTCGGCCCGGCGACGAAGGTGCGGTGGCAGATCGAGGGGACCAGCCAGGACTCGGGGACTTCCGCGGTCGCTGGAGCGGCCATGGCGGCAGCCTAACAGGCGCAACCAATTTTGATATGTCGTGGACCAAGGCCGGTATTCCAGACGGCATGTTAGGCGTATAGTGACGGTCCAACCCCGACCAATCCCGATTGGTCGACGCCCCCGGGGAACCGCAATGAGCACCGCCAACGCCCTCGAATTCAGCTCCGTCTGGACCGTCTTCGGTCCCTTCCTGGGCACCGATCCGAAGCCCGAGGCGGGCGAGATCGCCGCCTGCCCGACGGTGATGCATGTCGGCGGACGCAGCGTCGAAGGGCGCCAGGTGCAGGTGGAGGACTGCCGCATCGACCTCGGCAAGGTGCTGGGAGCGCAGGCCGTGCGCACCGCCGCCTGGGTCCACCTCACCGTCACCGCCCCCAAGGCCGGGACCTACGTCCTCGGCTTCGGCGCCGACTGGTGGTTCGAGGCCTTCCTCGACGGCAAGCCGGTGCACGACAATCTCGGCTCGGGCGGCGGCCATGCCAACGCCCTGGGCGGCGGCTTCCCCATCGAGGTCGAGCTGTCGGCCGGCAGGCACGTCCTGGCGGTGCGCGTCCTCGCCGGCAGCGCCGGCTTCGTCTTCGTCACCGGCGAGCCAGTGACGCCCGAGGAGCTGCAGCGCCGCAGCAAGCTCGCCTTCGCCCCCAAGGCCGATCCCGCCCGCGACTGGGAGGATCCGACCATCCTGCAGCGCAACCGCGAGCCCGCCCACGCCACCCTGGTGCCCTTCGCCGACGCCGCCACCGCCCTGGTCGGCGAGCGCGGCCAGTCGCCCTTCGTCCGCCTGCTCTCGGGCGAATGGGACTTCAAGTGGTGTGAGAACCCCTTCGTCCTGCCCGAGGGCTGGGAGTCGGGCGCGGCCGAGGGCTGGGACCGCATCCGCGTGCCGTCGAACTGGCAGATGATGCAGGGCCGCGGCTACGACCGTCCGCACTACACCAACGTCAACTACCCCATCCCGGTCGACATCCCGCGCGTGCCCACCGACAACCCGGTCGGCCTGTACCGCCGCGCCTTCACCGTGCCGCAGGGCTGGTCCGGCCGCCGCATCCATCTGCACTTCGACGGCGTGAACAGCGCGTTCTACGTCTACGTCAACGGCAAGCAGGTCGGCTACAGCCAGGGCAGCCACATGCCCTCCGAGTTCGACGTCAGCCCCTACCTGCACGCTGGCGAGAACCTGCTGGCGGTGCAGGTGTTCAAGTGGTCGGACGCCTCGTACCTGGAAGACCAGGACTTCCTGCGCCTGTCCGGCATCTTCCGCGACGTCACCCTGGTGGCGTTGCCGCGCGTGCACGTGCGCGATGTGCGCATCCGCACCGACCTCGACAAGGACTACAGGGACGCGGTGCTGGACCTGCGCCTGAGCATCGCCAACTGGACCGGCGCCGCCGCCAAGGGCCACCAGGTCGCTATCAGCCTAGTCGACGCCGCCGGCGCCACGGTGGTGGAGCGCACCCTGCCCGCGCCGGCCCTGGCCGCCGACGCCGAGGGCGCGCTGGACGTGCAGCTGCCGATCGCCAACCCGAAGAAGTGGAACGCCGAGGAGCCCAACCTCTACACCCTGCTGATCAGCACCGTCGACGCCGCCGGCGCCGTCACCTGCGTGCAGCGCCAGAGCGTGGGCTTCCGCAAGGTCGAGATCCGCGACCAGCAGTTCTGGGTCAACGGCGTCTCCATCAAGTTCCAGGGCGTCAACCGCCACGACACCCATCCCGACCTGGGCCACGCGGTGTCGATGGAGTCGATGATCCAGGACGTCGTGCTGATGAAGCGCAGCAACGTCAACGCCGTGCGCACCAGCCACTACCCCAACGACCCGCGCTGGCTGGAGCTGTGCGACCGCTTCGGCCTCTACGTCGTCGACGAGGCCGACCTCGAGACGCACGGCTTCCAGTCCATGCACGGCGCCGGCAGCGCCGCCGACTGGGCCCTGGCCCTGACCCACCCCGACTGGAGGAACGCCTGCCTCGACCGCGCCGAGCGCCTGGTCGAGCGCGACAAGAACCACGCCTGCGTGGTGATGTGGAGCCTGGGCAACGAGAGCGGCAGCGGCCCGCACCACGAGGCGATGGCCGCCCTCATCCGCCGCACCGATCCCACCCGCTGGATCCACTACGAGGGCGCCGGCCACCGCGCCTACGTCGACGTGGTCAGCGAGATGTACACCGACATCCCCGCCCTCGAGCGCTACGGCAAGATGGGCCCGGGCGAGGATCCGCGGCCCTTCTTCCTCTGCGAGTACGCCCACGCCATGGGCAACGGCCCTGGTGGCATCGGCGACTACTGGCGCGTCATCCGCGCCAGCAAGCGCCTGATCGGCGGCTGCGTGTGGGAGTGGGTCGACCACTCGGTGCCGCTGGGGAAGAACGCCGACGGCAGCACCTGCTTCGGCTACGGTGGCGACTGGGAGGACTTCCCCAACGACGGCAACTTCTGCGTCGACGGCCTGGTCTTCCCCGACCGCACGCCCTACCCCAGCCTGATCGAGATGAAGGCGGTCTACGCCCCGGTCGCGGTCGAGCTGGCCGACCTCGCCGCCGGCACGGTGAAGCTGACCAACCGCCTGCACTTCCGCAGTCTCGGCCACCTCGACGGCCACTGGACCCTGCTGTGCGACGACCAGGTGGTGGCGCAGGGCGCGGTGCCCGGCCTCGACGGCATCGCCGCCGGCGCCACCGCGACGGTGAAGCTCGGCCTGCCCG
>JAFLCQ010000150.1 GCA_017302815.1 Planctomycetota bacterium | reverse complement strand
GCCGCCGATCTGCATCGTGCGCGACGCGCCGATCTGCAGCTGCGGCCAAGGCTGCACGACCAGGCGCATGCCGATCAGCCGCGGACCCCGGACCCCGGACACCGGACCCCGGACCCCGGACCCCGGACCCCGGACACCGGACCCCGGACGAGGGGCAATGCCGTGCGTGATGGGGTGCATTTGGGGAGTCATACACGGTCCACACCCCGGGGGGCGGCCGGTTGGCGGGGGTGGGGGGTCGGCCTAGCCTCGCGGGTCCAACCCCTCGCCAGAGGCCCCTTCCATGAGCAGTTCCGGTCCTCCGACCTGGCTTGTCGCCCTGCTGGTCGTGCTCGCGCTCGCCGCGGCCACCACCTTCGGCATCTTCCTGGACCGGAATGCGCAGGCCGCCGCCTACCAGAACCAGTACAACGCGCTGAAGCTGGAGCTGGAACCGCTGCGCAGCCGGCATGCCAACATCAAGGACCAGGTCCCCAAGCTGGACGCCATGATCAAGGCCCGGCGCGAGCAGAACCTGTCCCTCGAGGAGTACGAGAAGACCTGGTCGGCCAGCCTCGACACCATGGTGCAGGCAAACAAGTCGCGCCTTGGCGAGATCGGCGACTGGAACCGCAAGGAGGTCAAGACCTATGCCGACCTCATGCGCGAGGCCCCCGAGCGCCGCGCCGAGGTCGGACGCGAGGAGCAGCGCGCCTACGCCCAGGAGCACGACTTCGACGAGAACCGGCGCAAGCTGCGCGACGAGGTCTCCGAGGTCGCGCGCCAGCTGGAGGTCGACAAGAAGAAGGGGCGCAGCGAGATCGTGCGCCTCGACGCCCGCGTCGCCGAGCTCGAGAACCGCGTGCGCTTCCTCACCAACCAGCTCGATTCCGAGAGCCGCGAGATGCGCCCCGACGGCGCGCTCATCGCCGCCGAGTCGGCCAGCTCCGGCTTCGTCGTCATCGACCGCGGCACCCGCCACAACCTGCGCAAGGGCACCCGCTTCACCGTCTTCGCCCAGCGCGCCGGCAAGAACGTGGTCAAGGGCATGGTCGAGGTCGTGCGCATGGAGGATCGCATCTCCACCTGCCGCGTGCTGCTGGAGAAGGACGGCAACGACCCCTTCATCGACGGCGACCTCATCCACAACCCGGTATGGGACGCCGACCGCGTGCGCACCTTCGCCATCCGCGGCGACTTCCGCCGCTTCAGCCGCGGCGAGCTGTCGCGCTTCATCGAGGAGGCGGGCGGCCGGGTCGATGCCGAGCTGAAGGTCGGCACCGACTTCCTGGTCGCCGGCGGCGCTGCCGAGAAGTGGACCGAATCCGCAGTCAAGCTGGGCGTGGCGATCCTCAGCGAAGACCAGCTCCTCGACTTCATCCGCCCCCAGGAGTGATGCCGTGGCCCAGCGCAACAACACCGGACTCATCGGCGCCGCCATCCTCTGCTTCGCCCTCACCGCCGCCTTCGGCGCCGGCGCGATGTCCAAGGGCGGAGAGCTCGCCTCGCTGCGCGGCGACGACGCCTCGCGCGCCAGCTCCGATACCGTGCCCGCCCTGCTGAAGCAGCGCGAGACCCTGAAGCGCGAGATCGAGGGGTTCGAGAAGGACGTTGCCATCCGCGCCCGCGAGCTCGAACGCGCCGACATCGTCCTCGCCCGCCACCTCGTCTACTGGCGCGACGCCGAGCTGCTCGGCGGCATCGCCACCCCGGGCAACGAGAAGGGCACCATCCGCGGCGAGCAGGTGCAGCTCAAGGACCACCGCCTGAAGATGACCGAGTATTCGCTGGTCGCCTCCAGCGAGCGCCTGGCCGCGCTGGTCAACGAGTACAAGAGCGACGTCCGCCAGCAGTTCCCGCCCCTCGAGAAGTCGATCGCCAACCGCAACAACGAGCTGGCGACGGTCAACCAGCGCATCTCCGAATCCGACGCCCTGTTCCAGAAGGACCGCACCGCCCTGGCCGAGAAGCTCGACGCGCTGAAGGCCGAGAGCGACAAGTTCGGCAAGGAGCAGGCCACCGAGCGCAGCCGCCGCCTGACCCGCATCACCCAGCTGGAGGACCGCATCCGCGAGCTCCTCGAGCTCGACCTGCGCTGGCTCACCGAGATCGACACCGTCGGCAACGTGCTGTCCGTCGAGGACCGCAGCAGCCGCGTGATCATCGACATCGGCGCCTCCGAGCGCGCCTTCCCCGGCCTCATCTTCGAGGTCTTCACCCTCGACAAGGGCGTCTACGTCGAGAAGGGCATGCTGGAGGTCATCGAGGTCAAGGACGGCATCTCGGTCTGCCGCATCCTGTCGCAGAAGGATCGCCGCCTGCATCCGCTGGCCAAGGACGACCGCATCGGCAATCCGACCTTCAACCCCAAGCGCCCCAAGACCTTCGTCGTCGCTGGCGAGTTCGAGCACTACAACAAGGCCGACCTCGAGTCCTTCATCCGCCGCAGCGGCGGGCTCATCGCGCAGAAGCTCGGCCCTGGCGTGGACTTCCTGGTCGCCGGCGGCCGCAGCGAGCGCGAGCAGGCCCAGGCCAAGGAATACCAGGTGCTGGGGATGAAGGAGGAGCAGCTGCTCAAGTACGTGCAGCCGCTCTTCGCCCCGCGCTGAACTGATCCGGCGTCCAGCCGTGCTGCCGGCGGAAGGCCTTGGGGGACAGCCCCATGGCCAGGCGGAACTGCCGCCGGAGGTGCGCGCCATCGCAGAATCCGAGCGCGGCCGCGATGTCGTCGACGGTGTCTCCGCCCGCCAGCAGGAGGCGGGCCGCCTCCTCGCAGCGGATGGCCATGCGGAACCTGCCGGGCGGAACGCCATAGCGGGCGCGGAACCGCTTGCGGAACGCATCCGGATCCAGCCCGATCGCCGCAGCCGCCGTGAAGGCGTCCATCGCGCGCCCCGGCTCGCTGGACAGCAGCGCGCGTGCCCGCTCCAGATCGCCGTCATCGGGCAGGGCCTGCCAGCGCAGCAGCGATAGGATGGCGCCGTGCAGCCGCCATTGCGCCTCGACCGGGTCGGTCATGCGGCGGCTTTCGATGTCGTTGATGAGCTGACGCAGCGGAGCCAGCGCAGCCGGAGCGGGCCGCATCACCGGACGCCGGCGGTCGAGCAGCCCCTGGCGCTCCAGCATGGCGGCCAGGTCGCTGCTGCAGTCGAGGAACGATTCCTCCCACGCGCATCCCGGTCCGGGCCCGTATTCGTGGCGCAGCCCTGGAAAGAGCAGGAATACATCGCCGGCCTGCACCTGCTGCCGTCGACCGTCGCCATCGCGATAGGTACCGTAGCCGCGTTCGAGAATCAGGAATCCATGCATGCGCAGGTCGCGCCCCTGCGGTCCCCAGCTGTGGCTGGGCAGCTTGGTCGAACGTCCGGCATGGATGGCGCAGGCTGTGCCATGCAGGGAGGCGCGCGCGAAGCGGGGCCAGTCCATGGCCTCAGGATGGCCTACGGGGCGGCGGCGCCATCATCGGTCTGGACGGGGGCATCACCTCGCCGGCCGGGCGATGGCTGGCAAGCCATGCGATCGCTGCCATCGGTCACCCGGTGCGGATCCGACCGCGATTCCAATGCTCAGCCCTCCGAGCCGGTCAGGCGCAGCAGTGCGGTGGCGATGTCCAGCGAGCGCACCGGCTTGCCGACGTGAGCGTCCATCCCGACTGCAAGGCACTGCTGCCGGTCCTCGTCGGATGCGTTGGCGGTCATGGCGATGATCGGCGTGCGCCGATCGCGTGCGCGTTCGGCGTTGCGGATCGCGATCGTCGCCTCGAAGCCGTCCATCTCCGGCATCTGGCAGTCCATGAAGACCACGTCGAAGGTCCCCGCCTTCCAGGCCTCCACCGCCTGGCGCCCATCCCCGGCCAGGGTCACGGCGCAGCCCAGCTTCTGCAGCATGATGGTGGCGATGCGCTGGTTGACCGGATTGTCCTCGGCCAGGAGGACGCGCAGGCCGTGACGCACCGTGCCTGGCGAGGGGGCGGACTTGGCGGGTGTCGCCTCGATGACCTGATGCCGGGTGACCAGGCCGCCCTGGCCGGTTCGCGCCCGCTCGATGGCGGTGGCGAGCACGCCGCCGAGGATCGCGGTCGGCGCCGGCTTGGTGATGTAGCCGTTGAATCCGGCGCGTTCCATCTCCTGGGCATCGCCACGCAGGCCCGAGCTGGTGCACGACACCAGTGCCAGGCCGGCATTCCGGCTGTCTCCGCGCAGGCGGGCAGCCAGGGTCGGTCCGTCCATATGCGGCATGTGCTTGTCGATGATCACCGCATCGCAGGCTGGATCACCTTGCAGTCGCAGCAGGGCGGTCGTGGAGTCCGGCGCCATCTCAGCCAGGCAGCCGAGACCTGACAACTGCTCGGCGACGATGCCGCGATGCACCGCATTGTCGTCCACCACCAGCACGCGGCGGCCGGCCAGCACGGCGGGTGGCGACACCGCCGGCGGCGGATGCGGATCGTCGGGCAGCGGCAGGCGCACGGAGAAGGTCGTTCCCTGGCCGGGGCGGCTGGCCAGCTCGATGCCTCCCTCCATGGCGTTGGCGAGGCGTTGGCAGATCGCCAGCCCAAGGCCGGTGCCGCCGTACTTGCGCGCCGTCGATGCGTCGGCCTGGGTGAAAGGCTGGAAGAGGGCCGCCTGCCGGTCGGGGGGTATGCCGACCCCGGTGTCCACGACCCGCAGGGTGATGCCGTCCGGGGCGTCCAGCAGTTCGATGAGGACGTGCCCCTGGGCGGTGAACTTCACCGCGTTGCCGACCAGGTTGGTCAGGATCTGGCGGACGCGGCCGGGATCGCCGATGACCCGTCGCGGTGCTGCCGGATCGATGTGCACCAGAAGCTCCACCTCTCCGCCGCTGAGGCGGGGGCGGAACAGCTCGACGACATCGAAGAGCATCTGCTGCATGTCGAAGGGGATGCGTTCGAGGTCGAGGCGTCCGGCCTCGATCTTCGAGAAGTCGAGGATGTCGTTGAGGATGGTCAGCAGCGATTCCGCCGAGCGGTAGATCGTGCTGGCGGCGTCCTTCTGCTCGGTGTTGAGGTCCATCGCCATCAGCAGTTCGGTCATGCCCAGCACGCCATTCATGGGGGTGCGGATCTCATGGCTCATATTAGCCAGGAAGCTGGACTTGGCGGCATTGGCCATCTCCGCCCGGGCGGCCATGTCGTTGGCGAGGGCGGTCTGGCGTTCGAGGTCGATCAGCAGCTGCTGTGTGGCCTCCTGGGCGCGGCGGCGGGCGGTGATGTCCTGGCTGATGGAGATGAAGCGTTCGACCCGGCCTGCGGAGTCGTGGAAGGGGGCGATGATGCTGTCGACCCAGTACAGGCTGCCGTCCTTGGCCCGGTTGCACACGTCCTGGCGCCAGGTGGCTCCGCCGCTGACCGTCTGCCACATCTCGCGCCAGAACTCGGGCGGGTGCGTGCCGCTGTTCACCACCCGGTGGTTCCGGCCCACCAGTTCCTCGCGGGCGTAGCCGCTGATGCGGCAGAAGGCGTCATTGACCGCGATGAAGCTGCCGGTCCGGTCGGTGATCGAGACGATGGCATGGCGCTGCAGCGCCTCATGCAGAGTCTGGCTTTCGCGCAGAGCCTCCTCGGCGGCGGTCTTGGCGGCGGCAAGGTCGCTGGTCATCGCGGCTGCCAGGCGCAGGGCATCGGCCCGACCGCGCCCGAGCAGCCAGATCGCCAGTGCGGACAGGGCGCTGATGAGCATGCCGGAGATCGCCACCACTTGAGGCGTGGACCTGTCCATGGTGGCGTCGAAGGCCGGAGTCGTGCTGGTCGTCAGGGTGAGCATGCGCCCACCGATGCTGAAGAGGTGGGCCGCTGAGTGGGTGCGGCCGCGGTAGTGGGTGCTGTCGGCGGCTCCGACCAGCGCATCGAGGTGGCCGTCGGCGTCGAAGACGCGCTCGGCGGCGGTGGTGGCCATGCCGTCGAAGAGCTCGCAATCCAGCTGCCGGTCGACGACATCGGTGGCCTGCTTCAGGACCTCGGCGACGACGATGGGGGAATAGGCCAGCCCGATCAGGTCGGCGCGGCGTTCGTCCGGGGTCTGCGGCGCCATGCCATGGCGGTAGATCGGGAGGAGCAGGAGGTAGCCTGGACCTTTGCGTCCGTCCTGCACCAGGATGACGGCACGGGTCAGGCGCGCCTCTCCGGTCGCGACCGCGATCTCCGCCGCCTCCCGGCGTCGCGGTTCCTGGCCGATGTCGAAGCCCCAGGCCGGACGGTTGTTCGCCAGGGGTTCGATGCGGGTGATGACGTAGAGGTCGGGCGCCTCGCCGGCGGTTTTCACGTCGAAGCCGGCTCCGGCGTCGGCGCGCTCCTCGGCGATGAAGGCCTCGAGATCGGTGCGGGCGATGCGCCGGATGAAGCCAAGGCCACGGACGCCGGGGAATTCCCGCGGCAGATCTCTGGTCGCGGCCAGATCCGCGAATTCCGTACGGGTGATGTCGTTGCTGGCCGCATAGGCCGCGCGGATGCCGTTCAGGCCATATTGCACAAGCGACAGCCGCCGTTGCACCTCCTCGGTGAGGCGCCTCGACAGGGTGGCGAAGCGGGCCTCGCTGTCGGTGATCTCCGTCTGCTGCATGGACCTGGCGGTGGCCAGGCTGCCGGCGATGCCCACCGCCAGGATCAGCGCGGCGACGGCGGTCGGGATGGAGGTGGAGGGCAATGGCACGATACCTCCAGTATGCCCTGGCTGAAGGCCAGCGTCCAGATCGGGCTGCTGACGCATGATCGTGGCCATATAATACCGGTTTGTCCACGGTGTGCCTGGATGTTTGCATGAGGTTCAGCAATATACCCGCATGAACACCGACCGCGCACACTCCATGATGGTTTCCGGATCATACCGTCTCCTGCACGGCGGCGACTACAATCCCGAGCAGTGGCTGCACCGGCCGGAGATCCTCGAGGAGGATGCCCGCCTCATGCGCGCCGCCGGCGTCTACGAGGCCTCGGTGGCGATCTTCGCCTGGGCCGCCCTGGAGCCGGCGCGCGACCGCTATGAGTTCGCCTGGCTGGACGGGGTGATGGACCGGCTGCATGCGGCCGGGGTGGGCGTCATCCTGGCGACGCCGATGGCGGCGCGCCCGCGCTGGCTGGCCGAGGAGCACCCCGAGGTCATGCGCATGCATGCCGACGGCCACCGCGATCCCGCCGGCTTCGGCCGGCACAATCCCTGCCCCACGTCGCCGGTGCTGCGCGAGCGCGGGGCGCAGCTGATCGAGCGCATGGCCGAGCGCTACGCCCGCCACCCGGCGCTGGTCGGCTGGCACATCGACAACGAGTTCGGCGAGAGCTCGCGCTGCCACTGCGACCGCTGCCTGGCCGGCTTCCGCTCCTTCCTGCGCCGCCGCTACCACGACGACCTCGACGCCCTCAATCGCGGCTGCTGGACCGCCTTCTGGAGCCACCAGTACCAGTCGTGGGATCAGATCCGCCCCGGCGACGGCGCCGTCGAGGGGATGCAGCTGAACTGGCTGCGCTGGGGCAGCCACATCATGACCGACTACTGCCGCCACCAGATCGCGGCGGTGCGCCGCCACAGCGCCGCCCCGGTCACCACCAACTTCCACGGCCATCTCGACCAGTTCGATCTCGGCGCCATGGCGCGCGAGCTCGACTTCACCTCCTATGACAGCTACCCCGACATCGACGGCACGGCGCAGGACGCGGTGCAGGCGCAGGTGCATGCCTGGCTCGGCGCCGCCACCCGCGGCTACAAGGCGGGCAAGCCCTGGCTGCTGATGGAGAGCTGCCCCGGCCAGCCGCAATACAAGCGCATGCCGCGCCTGAAGCGTCCAGGCGTGCACCGCGCCCTGTCGCTGGCGATGGTCGGCGAGGGATCGGACGGGATCTGCTACTTCCAGTGGCGAGGCGGGGTCGGCGGCATGGAGAAGCTGCACGGCTCGGTGCTGAACCATGATGCGCCCTGGGACACCCGCGTCTTCCGCGAGGTGGCCGATCTCGGGCGCGAGCTGGCGGCGCTCTCCGGCATGGCGGGGGCGGCGACGCCGTCGCCGGTGGCGGTGCTGTGGGACGTGGAAAGCGACTGGGCGCGCAAGCTGAACTCCGGCCTGGGCGGCATGCCCCGGCCGGGAGACCTCTCGCGCCTCTGGCATGCGGCGTGGACCGCCTTCGGGGTGAACGTCGATGTCGTCGACGCCAACGCCGATCTCTCCGGCTACCGCGTGGTGGTGGTCAGCGGCGTGTTCCTGCTGCGCCCGGGCTTCGCC
>JAFLCQ010000015.1 GCA_017302815.1 Planctomycetota bacterium | reverse complement strand
CCCCCAACCCCCAACCCCCGGTGCAATGGTCGACATCCCGGTGAAGTCGATCCGCAAGGTGATCGCCGAGCGCATGCGCCAGTCGATCAGCAGCACCGCGCAGCTGACCCTCAACACCACCGCCAAGGCGACGGCGCTCAACGCCCTGCGCGCACGCTACAAGGCGGCCGGCGAATCGGTCGGCCTGGCCGCCCCCTCGGTCAACGACCTCATCCTGCTCGCGGTCGCCCGCACCCTGCCGAAGTTCCCGGCGGTGAACGCGCACTTCCTCGGCGACAAGGTGCGCCAGTTCGCCGACATCCATATCGGCGTCGCGGTCGACACCGAGCGCGGCCTGATGGTGCCGGTGGTGAAGGACGCCGGCCGCAAGAGCCTGGCCGAGATCGGCCGCGACGTGAAGGCGCTGGCCAAGGCCTGCCAGGACGGCGCGATCAAGCCGGAGCAGCTGTCCGGCAGCACCTTCACGGTCAGCAACCTCGGCGCCATGGGCATCGAGCACTTCACCCCGGTGCTGAACGTCCCCGAGGTCGCGATCCTCGGCGTCGGCGGCATCGTCCTGCGTCCGTACGAGGGCGCGAAGGGCGTCGAGTTCATCCCCTCGATCGCGCTGTCCCTGACCATCGACCACCAGGCGCTCGACGGCGCCCCGGCCGCCCGCTTCCTGCAGGCGCTGGTGAAGGCCATCGAGGCGATCGACCTCGTGGTGGCCGCGTGAATCCCGGGTTTATATCGCCGCCAAGACGCCAAGGTCGCAGAGAGGCCGCCTCAGCGAACTTGGCGAGCTTGGCGCCTTGGCGGCGTATGACCATTGCTGCACATGGAGCATCGCATGTCTGACATCTACGATCTTATCGTCATTGGCGCCGGCCCGGCCGGATACGTCGCGGCCGAGCGTGCCGGCGAGGCGAAGCTGAAGACGCTGCTCATCGAGCGCGAGGAGCACCTGGGCGGCGTGTGCCTGAACTGGGGCTGCATCCCGACCAAGACCTGGCTGGCGTGCAGCAAGCTCTACTATTCGGCCAACCACGGCGCCGCCTACGGCGTCTCGGCGCAGAACGTCGCCATCGACTTCGCCAAGGTGCAGGAGCGCAAGGCGAAGGTGCAGACTCAACTGCGCCAGGGCATCAAGGGCCTGATGCGCAAGTTCGGCGTCACCGTCGTGCAAGGCACGGCAAAGCTCGTCGCCCCCGGCAAGGTGGCGGTCGGCGACACCGTCTACGCGGCGACAAACGTCCTCATCGCCAGCGGCAGCCGCCCGGCCAAGCCGCCCATCCCCGGCCTCGATGGGCCGAACGTGGTCGATTCGAGCGGCATCCTCTCGCTGACCAGCCTGCCGAAGAAGCTGGCGGTGATCGGCGGCGGCGTCATCGGCGTCGAGTTCGCCTGCTTCTTCGCCCAGGTCGGCGTCGCGGTCGAAGTGGTCGAGCTGCTGCCCGAGATCGGCGGCGCCATCGATGCCGACTGCGCCAAGATCCTGCGCGAGGAGCTGACCGCCAAGGGCGTGACCTTCCGCCTCGGCCACAAGGTGCAGAAGGTGGACGCTGCGGGCGTGCACGCCCTCGATACCGCCGGGCAGCCGGTGCAGATCAGCGCCGACCTGGTGCTGTGCGCGGTCGGCCGCACCCCGAACACCGACAACCTCGGGCTGGAGCAGGCCGGCGTCGACCTCGACCGCCGCCTCATCCGCGTCGACGACCAGGGCCGCACCAACCTTCCGGGCGTGTGGGCGGCGGGCGACTGCTGCAGCCGCATCATGCTGGCGCACGTCGCCAGCCGCCAGGCCGAGGTGGTGGTGAACACCATCGCTGGCCGCAAGGACCGCATGCGCTGGAAGGCCATCCCCGGCGTCGTCTACAGCAGCCCCGAGATCGCCGGCGTCGGCCTGACCGAAGCTCAGGCCAAGGCCGAGGGCGTGCCGGTGACGGTCGCCAAGTGGCCGCTGATGGCCAACGGCCGCTTCATCGCCGAGAACGACGGCAAGGGCCTGGTGAAGGTGATCGTGCACGCGCAGGACCGCCGCGTCCTCGGCGTGCACATCGCCGGCGGCGCCGCCGGCGAGATGATCGCCGGCGCCGCCACCGCCATCGAGGCCGAGCTGCGCATCGACGAGCTCGCCGAGGTCGTCTGGCCGCATCCGACCGTGTCGGAAGCCCAGAAGGACGCGATCATGGGCATCCATTGCCACTCGTCCGACCGTCCGGTCGTCCGACCGTCCGGCCGTCCCGAATCCTCAACCACGCCTACCACCCACTAACCACGAAAGCCCCGACGACCAGACGACCGGACAACCGGACGACCGGACCGGGGCAATGAATCGAGCCTCCCATGCCCAAGACCCTGTTCATCGATCCCGCCACCGCCCGCGCCAAGGGCGTCATCGAACCGCCGAAGGTCCCGCTCTGCCAGTACGACACCGCGATCGGCGACGAGCTGAACCGCTATGGCAAGAGCGCGCTGGTCGGCGTGCTGGAGGACATGGTCCTCATCCGCGAGTTCGAGACCATGCTGCACAAGATCAAGATGGAGGGCAGCTACGAAGGCGTGAAGTACGAGCACGCCGGTCCGGCCCACCTCTCGATCGGCCAGGAGGCCTCCAGCGTCGGCCAGGCGCTCGAACTCGGCATCGACGACTACATCTTCGGCAGCCACCGCAGCCACGGCGAGATCCTCGCCAAGGGCATGAGCGCGATCCGCAAGCTGTCCGAGGGCGACCTCGACAAGGTGATGCGCGGCTTCGACGGCGGCGCGATCCTCAAGGTCATCGAGCCCGGCTTCAGCGGCGGCGGCAAGGCCCTGGCCACCCGCTTCCTCGTCTACGGCGCCCTGGCCGAGATCTTCGCCCGCGTGCCCGGCTTCAACAAGGGCCTGGGCGGCTCGATGCACGCATTCTTCACCCCCTTCGGCATCTACCCCAACAACGCCCTGGTCGGCGGCAGCGCCGACATCGCCATGGGCGCCTCGCTGTTCAAGCGCGTCAACGGCCAGCCCGGCATCGTCGTCGCCAACATCGGCGACGCCTCGATGGGCTGCGGCCCGGTGTGGGAGGCGCTGAACTTCGCCTCGATGGACCAGCTGACCAAGCTGTGGCCCGAGCACCGCCGCGGCGGCCTGCCGATCATCTTCAACTTCATGAACAACATGTACGGCATGGGCGGCCAGACCGTCGGCGAAACGATGGGCTTCCAGGTCCTCGCCCGCATCGGCCTGGCGGTGAACCCGGACGGCATGCACTCCGAGCGCGTCGACGGCTACAACCCGCTGGCGGTGGCCGACGCGGTGCGGCGCAAGAAGGCGCTGCTGGCCGCCGGCAAGGGCCCGGTCCTGCTCGACACCCTGACCTACCGCTACAGCGGCCACAGCCCGTCCGACGCCTCCAGCTACCGTGAGAAGGCCGAGGTCGACGCCTGGCAGGCGGTCGATTCGATCGCCACCTACGGCGAGACGCTCAAGAAGGCCGGCATCCTCGACGACGCCGGCATCCAGGGCGTCAAGGACCGCGCCAAGCAGCTGATGCTGGCCGTCCTGCCCCTGGCCATCGACCCGGTGAAGAGCCCGCGCATCCAGCCCGAGGAGATCGGCAAGCTGATGCTGTCGAACAAGCGCGTCGACCGCATGTCCGACGCCAAGCCCGAGCTGAACGACGTCAGCGAGAACAACCCGCGCATCAAGCAGATCGCCGGCAAGGTGCGCTCGCTGGTCGGCCAGAACCCCGTCCCGGCCAAGGCCAAGCAGTACAACATCTCGGATGCGATCTTCGAGGCGATGCTGCACCACTACAAGACCGACCCGACGCTGTGCGCCTGGGGCGAGGAGAACCGCGACTGGGGCGGCGCCTTCGGCGCCTACCGCGGCCTGACCGAGGCCCTGCCCTACCACCGCCTGTTCAACAGCCCGATCTCCGAGGCGGCGATCGTCGGCGCCGGCGTCGGCTACGCCCTGTCCGGCGGCCGCGCGGTGGTCGAGCTGATGTACTGCGACTTCCTCGGCCGCGCCGGCGACGAGGTCTTCAACCAGATGGCGAAGTGGCAGTCGATGAGCGCCGGCGTGCTGAACATGCCGCTGACTCTGCGCATCTCGGTGGGCAGCAAGTACGGCGCCCAGCACAGCCAGGACTGGGTGGCGATGGTCGCCCACATCCCGGGCCTGAAGGTCGCCTTCCCGGCCACCCCCTACGACCACAAGGGCATCCTGCACAGCGCCCTGTCCGGCACCGACCCGCTGGTCTACTTCGAGAGCCAGCGCCTGTACGCCCAGGCCGAGATCTTCGAGAAGGACGTCCCGCAGGGCTTCTACACCGTGCCCGAGGGCCAGCCGGCGGTCCGCCGCACCGGCAGCGACGTCACCATCATCACCCTCGGCGCGACCATGTACCGCGCCCTGGAGGCCGCCGACCAGCTGGCCAAGCTCGGCGTCTCGGCCGAGGTCATCGACCTGCGCTGGGCGGTGCCGCTCGACTACGACATCCTGGTGCAGTCGGTGAAGAAGACCGGCCGGGTGATCTGCGCCTCCGACGCCTGCGAGCGCGGCAGCTTCATGCACACCGTCGCCGGCACCCTGACCAAGGCCTGCTTCGGCCGCCTCGACGCCCCGCCGGTGGTGATCGGCGCGCGCAACTGGATCAGCCCCTGCGCCGAGATGGAGAACGACTACTACCCGCAGGCCGGGTGGTTCGTCGACGCCGTGCACGAGCAGCTGCTGCCCATCAAGGGCCACGTGGCGAAGACCAACCAGACCACGCTCGAGGCGCTGAAGCGCGCCCGCGCCGGCATCTGACCGGCCTGCATCCGACGGATGCCGCATCACCCCGGGGCGTATGCTCCGGGGTGATGCGTCGGCTCATTCGAGTGCGGGCGGAGCGTCGCTGATGCGCCAGGTGGCGATCAGGCCGGCATACCAGCCGTTCTGGTCCAGGGTCAGCTCGGCGTCGTCGCCCGACAGCTCATGGCTGGTCACCAGCCAGCCGGCGGCAAGACCGGCACCGAACGACCGGGTGAACTGCCAGGTGCCGCTGATGCGCGCCTCGTAGGAGATGGCAGTGCCATCAGCCTCGAATGCATCCGCCTGATCGGTCGCCGGCAGGCTCAGGGAGGACTTGCCGAATCCGACCAGACCCTCGCCGATGAGGGTGATGCGGTCGCTGATGGCCCAGCCGACGCCGAGGGCTGCGCGCCCCCACAGCGTGGTCAGGCCGTCGGATCCGTCGTAGCTCAGGCCGTCGATGGCGGCATCGGCGCCGAGCACCGCACCGATGCTGTCGCCGGTGCGGGCGATGGACCAGCGCCCCCCCACCTCGAAGGAGAGTCCGCCATCGAAGGCGTCCTCACCGCTGGTATCGACGGTCGAGGTGTCCAGCTCGAACTCGAAGTCGGCCGGCCGGTTGACCAGGCCGAGCCGCACGTCGCGGATGGCGAGCTCGGCGGCGGGAAGGATGGGCAGGCAGAGCAGGCTGATGGCGAGGAGGCGGATCACGGGATGAGCACCAGACGGGCGCCGATGAGGGCGTGGTCGACGTTGGACGAAAGTCCTTCGCCGGCACCGGCCTCGACCTCGGCTCGGGCGAGGGACACGGTGTCGTACCACGAACCGCCGATCACGCGATCGCCGGGGGCCAGCCATTCCCACACGTTGCCGTGCAGATCGAAGATGCCATTGGCGTTGCCGGCGCGCTGGCCGACCGCATCCGGACCGCCGGTGTCGACCCCGTCGACCAGACGCGAGCCCTTGTTGAGCTCGGTGATGGCGCTTTCGCGCACCAGGGCCTGCTCGCGGATCGTCGCACGATCAGCCTCAGGACCCCAGACATACCCCGTGGAGACGCCGGCCGCGGTATGCCATTGCCGCAACGTCGGCACGGTCAGCCTGCCGCCCGTGGAGAGCCTGAACGCCGCCAGCCCGGTCACCAGGGTCTCGTAGTCGAGGTTGTAGGCCGGCTTGCCGCCATCATGCGCGGCATTGGAGACCACTGCATCAGGCACCGCGGTCCACGGCTGGCTGCCATCGATGCGCTGCCACTGCGCCTGCGTCACTTCGAAGGCGCCGACGAGGAAGCGAGCGCCATCCGCTCCGACGCGGCGGAATACCATCACGCGATCACGATAATCCGGATTGGTCTCCAGATCGCCCAGCGAGCGACGATAGCTGATGCTGCGGTCAGCGAGGTCCAGCAGGGCCCACTGGGAGGTGCCGGCACCGACGGCGTTCTTGAGCTTGCCGTTCGTGCTGCCGGTCGAGGGCCCGCAGCCGGTGGACGCCAGGGCGGCGACCGCGCATGCGACGATTGCTGCGTATCTCATCCTGCACCTCCTGGTCCGACGCGGAGCATGACCGGCAGCAGGGTGGCCGTCCGGTGGACCGTGTCGGTGACCATAATGCTGAAGCGGTAGTAGCCCGAGGCATCCGCCGGAGCGGGCACGACGGGCCAGCTCAGCTGACCGCTGGTCTCGTCGAATGAGGCCTCGCTGGCGCCGATGGCGGTGGTGAGCTGCGCCGGTGCGCCGACCAGCTCCCAGGTCAGCGAAGCGCCTGCCGCCGCCTCGACATTGGGCTGGAAGAAGAAGGGCAGTCCGGCCGCCACCGTCATGCGCATCGGAGCGAGGAAGCGCGGTGCATCCCCGCCGCCATCAGTGATGCGCACGGTGTAGGATGACGGGGCGGACGTGGCCGCCGTGGCGGTGCCGCGTCGCCGCGGATCCGCCGCGCCGGGATCGAAGTCCTGGTCGGTGACGGTGATCGCGAACACGTCCTGCAGCACATCCCCGACCGACGAGGAAGAGGGATAGTAGGGCGTGTACGAGAACACCCCGTCCGCGGTCTGGATCAGGGTGCCGCGCGTGGCCTGAGGAGCTGGCGGCGGGGCGATGGCGAAGTCCAGATCGGTATCGCCCTCGGGATCGCTGACCGACACCGTGAAGGTGCGGACCAGGCCTGGGACGGTGGCGATGGCGGGCCCCACCGTCACCACCGGCGGATCATTGTAGAGGGTGATCTGCACCGGCACGACATACACGTTGGGGATCTGCCCGACGCTGCCATCGGTCAACGAGACCTGGATCGCCCGCGGCTGGGTCGGATCCGGCGCCAGCGCGGTGGTGCGGTATCCCATCGCATTGATGATCGCGGCAGCCGCGGCCGGGCCGGCGGTCGTCGGGTCGTCGAACTGCACCAGCAGGCTGGTCGCGCTGAGCCGGGTCAGCGACCCGACCTCGACCGCGCCGACCGAGATGCGTCCACCGCTCTCGGACACGCCGGTCGCGTCGGGTCGCAGGTCCAGCTGGTCGCCGCTCTGCGCGCCGGTCATGGAGATGCTGAGCGTGCCATCGGGGAAGGTCGCAGCATTGTCGATCACGTCAGCCGAAGACGTCAATGGCATCCACACCGCGTGGGTGGACTCCTCGACATAGGCCAGGCTGGCGGGGAGGCCATCGATCACCGGCACCGCATCGCCGGTGACCACGAAGCGCAGCAGGTAGAGAGCCGAGATCTTGCCGTCGCCATCGGTGACGTCGAAGAGGATGGCATCATTGCCGCCGGACAGGCTGCCGTGCTTGTAGCGCACCGTCCCGGCGTCGATGTCGGCCTGGGTGAAGGTGTCGACCTCGGTGAGGGGATCGGTGACGGTGGTGACCACGTTCATGGTCGTGCCAGTGCCCCAGGTTCCGGACGTCAGCAGCTGCACTTCGCCCTGGCTCGGCTCCAGCAGGATGCGGTAGGAGAACAGGTTCGGATCGCTGGTCTCCTGGTCGCTGGCCAGCACCAGCACCTCGTCAGCGGTGCTGCCGGTCGAATTGAACAGTCGCGCCTCGAGAGTGTCCATGGCGACCGCCGGCGGCTGGGTGTCGCCAGCGGTCGCGGTGTGCAGCTGCACCAGAGGCACGAAATTGTCGATGATGATGTTCTTGTTGCTGCTGAGGGTTCCGGCGGTGGTCAGGGTGCCGGAGACGCTATGGCCCACCGCATCGGTGATCGGGGCGGCCAGCTCGACATCGGTCGCATTGACCTCGCCCGGGGCGGTGATGTCGCCGCTGAGGATGGTGTAGGTTCCGCTCAGCTGGCTCGCCGGATAGCTGCCGGCGGTGACAGCCACGCTGCGCACGACCGGGGATCCGCCGTTATTGAGCGCCAGCTGCACCAGCACGGCTCCGACCGGGGTGATCGGCTTGCTGAACTGCACCGTCACGCCGAAGGACTGGCCCTCGTAGTAGGTGCCGTCAGGGCTTGCCGAGGTGATCGCCGAGACGACCGGCTCGGTGCTGTCGGTCTGCAGGATGATGCCCTTGCCGGCGACGCCGATCGTGGCGCGGTTGAGGCCAGCGCTGAGGCTGTAGCTGTTGGGCAGGGATGCCGTCATGCCACCGGCGTAGGTCGGAACCACCCCGGCATTGATCAGGGCATAGCTGCCGTCGGCGAAGGAGGCCGGCGCCGGGAAGGACAGCACGTTCAGCTGCACGCCGGCGGCCACGCTGGCTGCGCCGGTGACGGAGATGAGGTCGTTGGCGGTGCCGAGGTCGTAGTCGAGGATCGCGCCGGCCGCCAGGTTCAGCGAGGCGGCGGTCAGCACACCGGGGCTCTGGCCTTGCGGATCGCCAGGCTTCACGATGCCGCCGCTCTGCACGCTGAGGACGCCCATCGAGCCGGTGCCGCCGAGGGTCGCTCCGCTCTGCACGACCACCGATCCGCCGAGCGAGCCATCGAGGCGCACCGGACCGGCGACCAGCGTCGTGGTGCCGGTGAAGGCGGCGTTCGCGGCGGTGATCGCCAGGCCGCCGGTGCCCGACTTGGTCAGCGCTGCGGTGCCGCTGCTGATCAGCGTGCCAGCGATGGTGCTGCCGCCGCTGGCGATGTTCAGGTTCAGGGTGCCTGCACCCGCCAGGGTCAGATCCTGGCCGACCGCGGTGTCGAGGCCGGGCACCTGCAGAGTCGTACCGCCCGCAGGCAGGCTGATCACGCCATCGTTCGCGGTGATCCGCAGCAGTCGGCCAGAGGCGCTGAAGGATGCGCCCACGACCAGGGTTCCGCCGTCCAGGGTCACGCCGTTGCCGGCATCGCCGAGGTGGGTGTTGGCCGACACCAGGAGACGGCCGGAGCCGACCGTCACCAGGCCGGTGAAGGTGTTGCCGCCGGACAGGGTGAGGTCGCCAGCGGAGATCTTGCTGAGACCGCCGCTGCCGGTGATGGCCCCGCTGAGGACCAGCGTACCGCCGACCGAGATGGTCGCCGGGTTGGCGGTCTGGACCAGGGTGATGGCGCCGCTCAGGGTCTGGTCGCCAGACAGCGAGCGGATCACCCCGGCCGTGCCCACGCCAGCACCGGCGAGCTGCAAGGGCTCGGCGCTGGTGAAGTCACTGGACAGTTCGAGGGCGGCGCCGTTGGCCACCGAGGTGCCGGAGCCGGTTCCGCCGAGAGCCGAGGCTGTGGTGGCACGCAGGGCTCCAGCCTGCACCGCGATGGATCCGGTGTAGCCACCGTTCCCGCCGCTCAGCACCAGGGTTCCGCCAGAGGTCTTGGCCAGCGAGCCGCTGCCTGAAAGGACTCCATTCCAGGTCAGGGTGGTGGCTGCGTCCGTGTCGATCGTACCCCCGCTGGCTCCGATCGCCAACCCGCGGGCCGGATCCGCCGAGAGATTCGCCGTCGTCCGCAGGCTGCCGCCGTCGAGGGTCACGGAAGATGCCGAGTCTCCCAGGGCGCTATCGACAGCGACCTGCAGCACGCCTGCCTGGACCTGGCTGCCGCCGCTGAAGGTGTTGGTGCCGCCCAATGCCAGGGTGCCGGATCCGGTCTTGGCCAGTCCACCGCTGCCGTCGATCACGCCGGTAAGGCTCAAGGTCAGACCGGTCGGGACACGGCAGGTTCCGCCACCAGCGCCGAGGGTGACGCCGCGGCTGGACGTGAAGCTGCCCGTCACCGCCAGAGTGCCGCCGCCAGACAGGGTCAGCGTGCTCCCGCCCGCTCCGAACTGGTCGTCGCGCGCCACCGACAGCACGCCGGCCGACACCGTGACGCCGCCCGAGGCGTCGTTGACGCCAACACCCGCGGTCAGGCGCAGTTCGCCAGCGCCGCCGGACTTGGCCCAGGCGTCGGTTCCGGACACCTGGCCGGACAGGGTCAGCACGCGACCCGATTCGACATCGCAGGTCGGGACGCTGGCGGTGGCCGCGACGTGCATGTCCGTCCTGCCCGCCCAGGCCGCATCGCCACCGGTGACGAACAGGCTGCCCGACAGGTAGTGGCGGATGCCCGACACCGAGACGCCTGCCAGCTCGAGGGCCGACGTCGGCAGGGTGTGGATCCAGCCCGAGCCGGAGACCGATCCGAGGCCAGCAGCCGACACCAGCGCCACCCGGCTGCCGCCCTCGATGCGCCAGACGTTGCTCTGCATGGTGTTGGCGCCCGACAGCTCCAAGCGGCTGCCGCCGGTGACGACGACGAAGGGCACGCGCTTGGTCGCATCGCCGCCGCTGCCAGCCGCCAGCAGGCCGGCCATGGTCCGGTTGCCGGCCACCTTGAGGAAGAGGGCCTGATCCGTCGAGAGCGTCGACGTCGCGGTGGACGAGCTGAAGATGCGCAGATCCTGACCCGCAGTGGTGGTGAAGGCGGGCATGGCCAGCGAGAAGCCGGCCATGTCGATGGTGCCATCGGCAGCGGTGACGGCGATGGGGCGATCGGCGGCCAGATCCGCGGCCAGCGAAGCATCCGGACGCAGCGTGGTGGTATCGGTGTCGGCCGAGATCGCCGCCGCGGTCATATTGACGTCAGCGGACAGCTGCAGGCGCCCACCGGCGAAGGTCAGCAACCCGGTCCCGGCGCCGAGGTTGCGGTTCTGGAGGATCGCCACCGTGCCGCTGGCCAGGATGGTGCCGCCGGTGTGACTGTTGGTGCCGGACAGCAGCAGGGTGCCGCTGGTTCCGGTGATGGTCAGCGAGCCGCTGCCGCTGCTGGCGCCGGAATAGGTGGCCGAGGTGGCGCCCTGGTTCACGGTCAGCGCCGCGTTCAGGACCAGCGCGGCTGACCCGCCCTGGATGGGACCGATGGTCTCGGCCGCGATGACGGTCAGCGCCCCTCCGGCTGCACCCAGCGTCACCGGGCAGTCGTCATGCAGGGCGGCGCCGCCGATCAGGCGGAGATTGCCGCCATTGACCGTCGCCCCACCCGTGAAGGTGTTGGCCCCGGAGAGATCGACCGTGCTGCTGCCATCCGTGGTGGCGACCAGGGACAGCGGAGCGCCGCTGCCATCGGCGATGACGCCATTGAAGGTCGCCGATCGCAACGTCAGGACGCGCGCCGCGCCGACCGCTCGGACCGTGCCATTGCCCGAGAATCCGGCTTCGGAGATCTGGTCGACAGCCAGCTCCAGCACGCCCGGCGACACCACCGACATCTGGCAGGCGGCCGGACGGCTGAAGCCGTTGGTCCCGTTGTTGTAGCCCAGACGCAGGATGCCCTGGCTGATGGTGGTGGCACCAGAGTAGCCGGGCCAGGTCGGCACCTGCACATCCAGGGTCCCATCGCCGGTCTTGGACATCGCGTTGAGGAACAGGACGTGGTAGTTCGCTCCGTCCCAGGCCCCGGTGATGGTCAGGGTGCAGCCGGCGCTGACATCGAAATTCATCGGCTGGCCGTTGCTGTACAGGCCGAGACCAGTGATGGTCGGTGTCCCCGAGGTGGTCTGGATGGCACCGGACGTGCCGTCGGTGATGGTGAGATAGGCGTAGGCGTAGGTGCCGGTCAGGGTGCCGTCGGTGGTCATCACCAGGCGGGCGCAGTTGTAGCTGCCGCCGACCTGCACCGGCGACATGATGTACACCGAGTCCGAGCTCGAGTTCGGAAAGCCAGCGCGCTGCGTGCCGCCGGTGGGGGCGTCGTACCAGGTGACCGAGGCCCATTCCGCCAGGGCACCACGGCTGTACCAGTCGATGGTGGTGGCGATGAGGCCGCTGCCGAAGGTGTACTTGGCGTTGCCGCCGTTGACCCGGGCATGGACGACGGTGCCGTTGTCCGTGTAGCCGCCCTGGATGAAGAAGAACGCCTTGCCGCCGCCGCTGGCGTCGGTGCGCGTGACGTTCACCTCGGGTACCGCGGTGCTGGCATCGACCAGGCCGTTCGTCGCATCGCTGGCGGTCAGGACGCAGTTGGCGGTGCCGGTGGCGACCACCTGGATGCTGGCGGTGGAGGCGCCGGACAGACTGAACTTGCCGACCGTCTCGGAACGGGTGGTACCGTTGGGCGCGGTGATAGAGAAGGTTCCACCGGACATCTGGATGTCGGCGGTATCGAGGATGCGGTTCGGGTTCGCCGTGCCGTCGCTGGTGATCGCCAGGGTGGCGCCGACCGGCAGGGTGATGACCGGGCTCAGGTTGATGCTGCCCGCGTCCCCGACCAGGGTCAGGGTGCCGGCGACCGCCGTGGTGCCGGTGTAGGTCGAGGCGCCGCTGAGCGTCAGGGCGCCGTTCACCACCAGCGATCCGGAGACGCCGGTGATCACGCCACCGAAGCTCGAAGAGCCGGTGACGGTGATCGCCGTGGCGCCGAGATCCACGGTGCCCGCGCCGGTCAGGGCGGAGACGCTGGCGGCGAAGTCGTTGAGGTCGAGGGTCGCACCAGCGCTCACATCGACAGCCGCACCGGTCGGGATGCGTCCGGCGCTGGCGGCCTGGAGCAGGCCGGCCTGCACCGAGATCCCGGTCAAGGTGTTGGCACCGGCGCCGCCGAGGACCAGGGTGTCCGAGCCGGCCTTCACCAGCGTCGTCGACGTGGAGCCCTCGCCGGTGATGGCGCCGGTGATCGACACGCTGCGCACGGTCCCGGTCGCATCGTCGACGGTCAGGGTGCGCGTGACATTGGCGGCGACCGGGCCGACCGCGACCCCGCCGCTGAAGGTCAGGGTTCCGGTCAGGGCCGAGGCGACGGTGCAATCACCGTAGAGGAACACGTTGTTCGACACCGTCAGATTGGCGCCGCCGAAGGGCGCGAGGGTGCCGCCATAGAGGGTCACAGACGAGGTGCCCAGCGGCGTGCCGCTGGAGAAGGCCAGGGTGCCGTCGTAGAGCGAGAACGAACCGATGGTGGCGCTGGTGACGGTCATCCGCCCGCTGTCGGTCTTGGAGACCGCACGCGTCCCCGAGCCGCCGAGGTTGATCGAGCCCTGGAACACGACGTTGCCGGTGCCGCCGACCGTCAGACCGGACACCGAGCCGCTGCCCGCCATGTTCTGGCTCAGGGTCAGCGTACCGCCGGTCGCGGTGATCACCGGGTAGTTGGTCGGCTGGGCGACCGTCACCGTGCCGCTGAGGGTGTTGTCGCCGGAGACGCTGGCGATGGTGTTGGCCGCGCCGCTGGCGAAGGTGATCGGCGCCGCGAGCGTGATCGAGCCGCTGACCTGGAGGGTCGAGCCGCCGCCGATGCTGATGCTGGTGGAGTCGCAGGCGCCATCGCCAGAGACGATCAGCGTGCCGTTGGTGATGGTGGTGGCGCCGGAATAGGTGCTGGCCCCGCTCATCGTCAGGGTGCCGCCGTTGATCGTCAACCCGACCGTGCCGCTGCCGTTGACCAGGGCGCCGGAGAAGGCGCCCGAGGCGACCGTCAGGGTCGCCGCGCCGGCAGTGGACGAGGTGATGCTGCCGCTGCCCGACAGGGCGCCGGTGATGGTCGGCGAGGTCGCGTTGAGGTCGAGGGTGCCGTTGATCGCAGCGGCTCCGGACGGCCAGGCGTTCGCCGCGCCAAGACGCAGGGTGCCATTGGTCACGGCCACGCCGCCGGTGGCGGCGGCATGGTTGCCGGTGTTGCTCAGCACGAGGGTGCCGGCGCCCTGATAGGTCAGCAGGGTCGAGGCGGTGACCAGCCCAGAGACGGTCAGGGTCGAGCCGGCATTGAGGGCGGTGATGGTACTGGCCGAGGCGAGGGTCAGCGCACCGGCGATGCTGGGGCTGCCGGAACGCACCTGCAGGGCCCCGGCGCTGCCGCCGCTGCCGTTGAGGGTTATCGATTCGCGCGAGCTGAGGGCGATTGAGCCATCCAGCACCAGTGCCGCGCCGGAGGTCACGGTGGTGGCGGATGCGGCCGCGCCGTTGTCGCCCAGGGCGGTCGCGCTCTGGGCGACCAGCGTGCCGACGGAAACCGTAGTCGTACCGGTGTAGGTGTTCGCACCGAGCAGCGTCAGCGTCCCGTTACCTGCCTTGGTCAGGCCACCGCTGCCGGAGATCGCTCCGCTGGCGATGGTCTCGCCGGCGCCGGTGCAGGTCAGCAGGAAGCCGCCGTTGACGATCGCGCCGCCGATCACCAGGGTGCCGGCGTCGGTCTGCAGCGTCGTCGCGCGGGCCAGGGCCACCGAGCCGCTGTAGACATTGAATCCGGAGATGCTGCGCAGCGCCGGAACGGTGGTGCTGTTCAGCGTCAGCGCCTTGGCGGCGGGGAACACATTGCCGGACAGCGCAAGCTGGCCGGTGCCCTGCACCGACACGCTGGACGTGCCGTTGATGCTGCCCGACGAGGCCAGCTGCAGTATGCCGTCGCTGACGGTGGTATCGCCGGCGTAGGTGTTTGTTCCCGAGAGAATCAGCGTGCCGGCGCCGGTCTTGGTCAGCAGGAAGGCTCCCGACACATCGCCTGAGATGGTCAGCGTGCCACCCGTCCCGACATCCACCGTGGTGTCCATGCCCAGGGCGACATCACCGGAGATGGTCAGGCTGGCGCCGGCAGCCACCACGATGTTGTTCGCCGTGGCCTGCAGCACGAGATCGCAGGCGATGGTATGGCTGCCCCCCGTCACCTCGATGTCGGGATCGGATGCACCGACCAGGGTCAGGGTGTTGCCCGCAGCCAGGGTGATGCTGCGCCGGTTGTTGAACTGCAGCCGGCCGAACGAACGGGGACCCGCCAGGTCGACGCTCTGCGGCGTGACGCCAGCATCGGTGTCGCTGAAGATGGCACGATCATCGGCGTCCGGCGGAGAATCCCCGTTCCAGTTGGTAGCGACGCTCCAATCGGCGCTGGTATCGCCTTCCCACTCGCGGTCGGCCTCGGCGGCCAGGGCCGCGGACCACGACGACATCAGGATGAGGGCCAGGATGAACCGGGTCATTCGTCTTCCTTTTCCAGCTTCACGCGCCATCCACCGAGGCTGATCGCCGCCGAACGGGCCGAGGAACCCTCGGCCCGCGCCAGCACGGCAGCGCCGTCTGGCGGGGATCCGCCCCAGTCGGCATCGACGACGATGCGGAATCCGGCGTAGGCGGTGCGCAGCTCGCCACGCACCGGGATGCGGTTGGCCGCGCGGGTCTTCAGCCAGCCATCGCCCCAGCTGCCGCCGCGCAGGATGCGCAGCTCGCCGCCGGCGGCCGGGGCCGCGACCTCGACGGTCGAGGTCGGCCATGGGCCGTAGGTATCGGCGACCCATTCGGCGACGTTGCCGGCGGTGTCGTAGAGCCCGAGCGCGTTGGGCAGGCGGGCCCGCGATGGGCGCGGCACGCCGCCGGCGTTGTCCTTGCTCCACGCGATCTTGGCCACGCCTTCGGCGTCGGCGGCCAGGCCAGGAGGCAGGTTCCACGGCGAACGGCCGCCGGCCCTGGCGGCCAGTTCCCACTCGGCTTCGAGGGGGAGGCGGGCGGCGAAGCCGGGCTGGCGCTGCGCCAGCGCCTCGCAGAAACCCTTGGCGTCAGCCCAGCTCACGCGTTCGACCGGCTGCGCAGCCGGCTCGCGGCTGGGGAAGCGGCTGGGGTCGGACCCGACGACGGCGGCGTAGATGGACTGCGAGGTCTCGACCTCGGCGATCCAGAAGGCCCGCGGCAGGATCAGCTCGACCTGGAGCTCGTCGATGTCCCGGCCCGCCTCGCCATCCGGACTGCCGACCAGGGCCCGACCGGGAGGGACGTAGCGCAGCCGCAGGCGGCCGCCGGGCAGATCGGCATCGGCCCACAGGCCGTAGGCGTCGCGTCCGCTGGCGACGGCCCACGCCGGACGCGGCGGCCCGTCGAGCTGCTGCTGCCGCAGGGCGGCGGCGCGCACATCGGCGTCATCAGCTCCGACCAGATCGGAGACGAGACGACGGATGCGGCCGTGGCTGGCGGCCTGCTCGGCCGGACCCTGCACGAAGGTGCCGGGCAGCCGGGCCAGGTCGGCCTTGAGCTGGCGGACCGCGTCGGCCTTGGTCTTCCAGCGCACATAGGCGCGGTCGGACGAGCCGACCAGCTCGGCCAGGGTGGCCAGGCCGGCTTCCACCGCCTTGGCATCGAAGCTGCGGCGGCCCTCGAGGATGGCCAGCGCGGAGCGTGCCTCGTTGATGCGCAGCACCTTGCCGCGCCAGGAGACCAGCTGGGGGTCGTTGGCGCCGACCAGCTGCTCGAGGTTCGCGAACAGCTTGTCGAGATCGTCGGGGACCGGCTCCTTGCGATCGATGGCGCCGATGCGCCGGCCGAGGTCGTCCACCCTGGCCAGCTTGACCAGCCAGCGCTGCAGATCCCTGTCTTCGCCGCCGAGGTCGCGCTGCAGCTGGTCGAGGCCCTGGCGCATCTCCGGGGTGATCGGCTCGGCCTTGTCGAAGGCCGCCAGCGAGGCGCGCAGGGCCGCCACGCGGCGCCCCTCGGCGGCCAGGCGCTCGCGGTAGACGTCGGCGCGCTCGGGCTCGATGCCGCCCTTGGCCGAGATGCGGGTCAGCTTCGCGCCGAGGTCGGCCTGGGCCGCGAGCGGGACGGCGCGGGTCTCGGTGGGCTCGAGCACGCGCAGCTCGGCGCGCAGCTCATCGTAGCTGCGCCGGCTGTCGCGCAGCTGCTGCTCCCAGGCGATGACTTCCGCGTCGCCGGGCCGGGCCAGGGTGGAGAGCTGGCCGAGGTCGCGCTCGAAGCTGCCGAGCACGGCGGCCGGGAGGAGCGGATCGCCGGCGCTCTTCACCGCCTCGCGCAGGCGGGTGCGGCATCCATCGATGGTCTTGTCGGCGGCGGCGATGGCGGCCAGCCAGTCCTTGGCGAAGCTGTCCTCGTCGCCCATCGCGGCGCGGTACTGCGCCAGCTTGTCGGCGATCTGGTCGTGCTTCGGCTTGCTGATCAGGTCGGGCGCATCGCCGACCACCGACTTGATCTGGTCGCGCAGGGTGCCGATGCGGCCGCGCGCCGCTTCCAGCTTGTCGTTCCAGCGCCGCCACTCCTCGTCGTTCTCGTCGAGGTAGCCCTTGAGGTCGGCCAGCGCGTTGGCGAAGTCGACCCGTTCGCGCTCGGTGATCGACGCCTTCTTGTCCAGCGGAGCCACGCGTCCGCGCAGCTTGGCCAGCTCGGCGTCCCAGTTGCTGACACGGCCATTCCACTTCGTCAGCTGCGGATCGTCCGCCGGCACCAGCGCGCCCAGCGAGACGAGGATGGCGGCGAAGCGGTCGCGGTCGCCGCGCTTCAGCTGGATGGCATCGAAGCTGGTGCCGGCGGCGCGCAGGCTCGCCTCCTGCGCGTCAAGCTCGGCGAGGCGCTTGCCCCAGCGGGTGGCGGAGGCGTCGGCGCCCACCTTGCCGACGTAGGCTTCCAGATCCTTGCGCGCGGACTGGCGTGCGGCGAGGTTGATGCTGCCGCCATCGACCACCGCGAGACGGGTCTGCAGCACGCGGACCTCGTCGACCTTCTGCCGCCACTTCACCACGTCGGCATCCAGCGCCTTGTCCGGGGCGAGGTTGGCCAGCTCATCGAGCTTGGCCTCGACCTCGTCGGGCAGGGGCGCGACGTTGTCCAGCGACTGCGACAGGGTGCCGCGCAGGTTGGCCACCTTCGACTCGGCCTGGTTGCGCTGCTCGGCCTCGGCCACCTTGCGGGCGCTGTCCTTGCTGAGGTAGATGTAGCCGCCGAAGCCGCCGCCGACCACCACCAGGGCCACGCCCGCCGCGATCGGCAGGAGGTGGCGCTGGAAGAAGTTCATCTGCTCGCGCTTGGCCTCGGCCGCGCCGGTGCCCAGCTTGTAGTTGGCGATCGCCGACTTCAGCATCGAGCCGGTCTTGATCGCCTCGAGGTCGCGCACCAGCTCGTCGGCGCTCTGGTAGCGGTTCTCCGGCTTCTTCTGCAGGCAGCGCAGGATGACCGCCTGGATCTCGTCGCTGATGCCGGAGACGATGTTCTTCGGCAGCACCGGCTCGTCGTAGCAGTGCTGGTAGATCAGGGCGTTCGGCGTGCTGCCGTTGAACGGCTTCTGGCCGGTCGCCAGCTCGTAGAACACCACCCCGAGGGAGTAGAGGTCGCTGCGGGTGTCGACCGTCTTGTCGCCGCGGCCCTGCTCGGGGCTGACGTAGGCCGGCGTGCCGACCGCCTGGCCGGTCATGGTCAGGTTGTGCTCGCCCAGGACCTTGACGATGCCGAAGTCAGCCAGCTTCAGGAGGCCGTCCTTGGTCACCATCATGTTCGGCGGCTTGATGTCGCGATGCACCACGCCGTGCCGGCCGGCCTCGGCCAGGCCCTTCGCCGCCTGCAGCATGTAGTTGCAGGCCTCGTCCGGGGTCAGCGGCCGGCTGTCGTCGCGGGCCTTCTTGATGATGTCGTAGAGGTCCGTCCCGTCGACGAACTCCATGGCGTAGAAGTGGTTGCCGTCGTGCTCACCGATGAAGTAGACCTGCACGACATGCGGGCTGACCAGCTTGGACGCGGTCTGCGCCTCGAGGTGGAAGCGGTGCAGCAGGCGCTGGTCCGCCGCCAGGTTGGGCGGCAGCACCTTGATGGCGACGCGGCGCTTGAGCGACTTCTGCTTGGCGCGGTAGACCGCGCCCATGCCGCCTTCGCCGATGATGCCGCCGAGGTCGAAGTCGCCCCAGGACTGGCCGGTGTGCGGGCCCTTGCGGCCCTGCAGATGCCAGGCGTCGTCGAAGCCGACCGAGGTCCCGCTGCCAGTCTTGGGCCGGCCGATGTAGCCGGTCTTGGGGCGCCCGCCCATGGTCGCCGGCGTCGGAGTCGGGCCCGGCGTGGGGGTGGCTCCGCCCTGGCCGGGCTGCATGGTCAGCTCGCGACCGGACAGCGGCTCGGCCGGGGTCTGCATCGTCAGCTCGCGACCCGAAAGACCGGAACCCGCACCGGTGGCCGGGGTCTGCATCGTCAGCTCGCGACCCGAGAGGCCGGAGCCCGCACCGGTGGCCGGGGTCTGCATCGTCAGTTCGCGGCCCGAAAGGCCGGAGCCCGCATCCGCGGCCGGCGTCTGCATGGTCAGCTCGCGGCCGGACAGGCTGGGCGATGCCTCGCCTGCCGGGGTCTGCATGGTCAATTCGCGGCCCGAGAGACCGCTCTCGGCCCCGGGCTGGTCCTTGGGAGCAGGCGTTGGCGCAGTAGGTTCGGTCATGGCTTTTCGCTGTCCGTGGTCGGTTCCGGCCGAGAGGCGGGCGCACCATATGGCGGGTGACACAGTTGAACAGCGAGACATCGCTCAACCGTCTCCACGGCGGGTACGGCAGTCCGGGGTTGTCAGGCCGCCCCGATGCTGTCATGTTTGCGGATCATGCCTGCGTCGCCCCAGGCCGAAGCCCTCGTCCAGCTCGCCCGCAAGCGCCGCATCCTCGATCGCGCCGGATGCGCCCGCCTGCGCATCCTCCTCGCCGAACGCGGGGTGGTGAACCAGACCACCGCCCGCGACTTCCTCGAGAAGGCCCGCCTCCTGCCGGTCGGTCCCGCGCAGCAGCTTCTGCAGCACGTTCCGCCGCCCGAAGGCATGGCCCTGGGCCCCTACCGCGTGCTCGCCCACCTCGCCGATGGCGGCATGGGCTCGGTCTGGCTGGCGGTCCGCGACCCCGCCCTGACCAGCGCGATGCCCACCCCCACGCCGGCGCCCACACCAGCGCCCACCCCCAACGCCGGTTCCGCCTCGGTCCGCCGTTCCGGGGAATGGGCGCAGGCGCGGCCGCTGCCCGAGCCGGACCGGCTGGTGGTGGTCAAGACCATGAAGGGGCAGTTCGCCGGCCTCGACGAGGTGCGCCGGCGCTTCAATCGCGAATGCCGCTACATGGCGGAGATCAACCACCCCAGCGTGGTGGGCATCCTCGACCACGGCGGCACCGAGGACGGCACCCTCTACATGGTGCTGGAGTTCGTCGAGACCGGCGACCTCAAGGAGCTGGTCGAGCAGAGCGGCGCCCTGCCCGAGGCGATGGCCCTCAGCTTCGTGCACCAGGTCGCCGACGCGCTCGACGAAGCCCACCGCCGCCGCCTCATCCACCGCGATATCAAGCCGGCCAACATCTTCGCCTCGCCCGAAGGCACCTGCAAGCTGGCCGATTTCGGCATCGCCAGGTCGACCTCCGCCGAGCGCACCCAGCTGACCATGGAAGGCACCCTCGTCGGCTCGCCGGCCTACATGAGCCCCGAGCAGGTGATGGCGGACAAGGACCTCGACATCCGCAGCGACCTCTACGCGCTGGGATGCGTCCTGTACTACTGCCTGACCGGCAAGGAGCCCTACAAGGGCCGCCTGCAGGAGGTCCTGCACGCGCACCGCACGGCGCCGATCCCCGATCCGCGCGCTGGCCGTCCGGAGATCACCGCCAAGGCCGCCGGCATCGTGCAGAAGCTGATGGCCAAGAAGCGCGAAGAGCGCTTCCAGGTCCCGTCCGAGCTGCGCACCGCCATCGCCGACGCCCTCGCCGCGCTGGGTACCGGCGGGGCCGCCGTCCCGGCGATGCCGGCGCAGACCCTCGACCGCACCATCACCTGCGACCTGCTCGCCGAGGACAAGCCGCCCGGCTCGACCAGCGACAGCCATCCGACGGTCAAGGTCGGCGCGGACGGCGCGGCCGACGTCGGTGCGACCATGGCGGTGTCCGCCGGCGAATGGGGTGCGGCCGCGGCCGGGGTGATGACCTCGGTGGTGCAGACGCCGGCGCCTGTCGCCACCGCCCCGCAGCCTCCTCCCGGCGAGAGCCTGCAAGGTGACTTCTCGCGCGCGCTGCAGGCTCCGTGGATCGCCCTGGTCGGCGACGGCTGCCACATCCTGCTCTACGCCCGCCGCCAGGTCACCCTGGGCAAGCTGTGCGAGGCCCCGGTCGACATCTGCCTGCGCAAGCATCCGACCACCGCCTTCCGCGACGACTGCCTGCGCATCAGCCGCCAGCACCTGCAGCTGCGCATGGACGCCCCATCCGGCCGCCTGCTGCTGGGCGACCTCGGCAGCGGCAACGGCACCGTCCTCGACGGCAGCCCCTTGCCCGCGAACTCGCCGCATGCCATCGAGCCCGGCTCGGACCATCGCCTGATGGTTGCTGGCGCGCTCAACCTGACCCTGCGCGCGCACGCCCGACAGGGCGAGGCGCTGACCGCCTTGGCCGGCGCCTCTGGCCAGCCCGGCGACTGCGGCCTCGACTGCCAGCTGCCCTTCGACAACGCCGTGATCTCGCGCCCGGACAACCGGCCGGGCATGGCCTACGCCCTGGTCCTGCGCCGTCTGCGCATCGGCGGCGGCACCGCCGAGCTCGCCCTGCCGCAGGCCTCGGGCGCCCCGGCCGAGCTCGCCCTCTTCGCCGGACGCTGGATCTGGCGACCGGGCGGTGGCGCCTGGCAGCCGCTCTCCGACGGGCTGGCCATCGAGGCCGGCGGCAAGCGCCTGAAGGCGCGGGCCGGCGGCTACGACATCTTCCAGACCGAGAGCTGACCCGCGCTCAGTGCGCGCTCCAGCGCCGGGTCCCGGCCTGGTCGGCGTTGGCGCGGGCGCGTTCGGCAAGCTGCGCCTCGGTGGGCGGCGCCTCATCGATCGGCGGCACATAGGCGGCATCGCCGCCATAGCGCTTCCAGCTGCGGTACATCAGCACCAGCAGGACGAAGCTGGGGATGGCGAAGACCAGCTGCCACACCGGGATGTAGAAGTAGGCGCGCTCCTCGCCCACGTGCTTCACCATCACATCGACGAACATGCCCGCCACCGGCGCGCCGAGGACGCCGCCCATCGTGCGCCACAGATTGTTGGTCGAGCAGAACTGCCCGTAACGGCTGCGCGGGAACAGGCGCATCAGCAGGGGCGGATCCCACACGCCGTTGAGGGCCGCGACCGGGGCGGCGATGCCCAGCGCGATCGCCATCGCGACGTAGTAGGCCGTCTCGTTCGACTCCGGGGTCCAGAACAGCCAGATCATGTTCGCCGGCAGCACCAGGGCGATGTTGAGGATGCCGCCGACCAGGACCACGCGGATGGGATGGAAGCGGTCCGCCAGCCAGCCGGATGCCAGGATCAGCACGCCGACGACGATGCCGGTGTAGGCGGCGATGTGGCCGATCTGCTCCAGGCTGAGGCCGATCTTCTGGTTCATGAACAGATTGTAGAGGCCGATGCCGCCGCCGATCGAACCGATGAAGGTGCCGATCCACAGATACCAGTAGTGGGGCAGGCTGTGGCATTCCTTGCCATAGGTCTTGATCGCCGCGATCGGACCCGGCCGGTTGCCGACATAGGGCGGGGGCGGGGGATACTCGCCCTCCTTGACGTTGAGGCACATCAGGGTGAAGCCCACCCCGTACAGCACCGCCGCCCCGCACATGATCTCCATCACATGGCTGCCGGAATAGGGGAAGACGTAGTAGTTGTAGAGCGCTGCCGCACCCATCGAGACGATGCGGAACCACGACATGAAGCGCGCCAGCAGGTGCTCGGGCACGACATCGTTGAACAGGTACCAGAACACCGAGTTGACGAAGGTGTTGAAGAAGGTGAACAGCAGCAGCAGACCGGCGAAGGTGTAGATGGTGACCTTCGCCTGCGACACGCCGTCGCCGAAGAAGGAGTGTATCCACACGCCGATGCGGTCGCCGAAGCCCAGCAGCACGAGGCAGGCGCAGAGGAAGGGCAGGGTGCCGAGGATGAAGGGTATGCGGCGACCCCAGCGGCTGCGGAAGCGGTCGCTCTTGAAGCTGATGATCGGGTTGAGGAAGGCCCCCATGGTCATCGGGATGGTCGACAGCAGCAGACCCATCTCGAAGTTGGACGCGCCCAGCGCCTTGAACTTCAGCTGCATGATCGGACCGGTCACGTGCTCCATGACCATGTAGCAGAAGTCGCCCCACAGCAGCCAGAAGAACAGCACCGCCAGATGCCGCCGGGTGTAGGTCAAGGTGCCGCAGCGGTAGACGCCGGGGGCGGCCGCCGCTGAGCCGGCGGCAGGAGGCGGGGGCTGATGCATAGCGCGGCGACAATATACAATCGTTTGTATCGTCAACAGGACGAAACGATGCGGCGTCCATCCCCGCGCTCCGCACCCGCTGGACCCGTTCCGCACCGCGACGATGCTGCGCCGATGCGCCTCGCCCTCGCCATCCTCGCCATCGCCACCCTCGCCGGCTGCGCCATCACCGTGCGCGACAGCGGCGGAAAGCATGCCGACGGCCCCGGCCACTCCGAGAAGGCCCCCGGCCAGCAGAAGAAGAAGTGATGCCGCGCCGTCCGGTCTGCTACGTCACCACCCCCAGCTGGCCCGCGCGCAGCCCCGCCGAGGCCGGCGAACTGGCCGCATCGCTGCAGCCGCTGGCCGAGGCGCTGGGCTGGGAGGTGCGCCTCTCGCCCCTGGCCGAGCGCGCCTGGGCCGGGCATGGCGCCTGGACCGATCCCGCCGAGCGCCTCGCCGACCTGCGCCGCGCGCTGCGCCATGAGGTGGTGTGGGCCCTGCGCGGCGGCTTCGGCTGCGTGCAGCTGCTGCCGGAGGCCCTGCGCCTGTCTGCACGCCGGCCGGCCTTCTGCGGCTACAGCGACAACACGGTGATGCATGCGCTGTGGTGGCGGAAGGGCTGGGAGGAGGCCTTCTACTGCGGCCGTCCGCCACGCAGCCCGCGCAGCCGGCATCTCTCCTCGCTGCTGACGCTGATGCGCGGCGAGGACCTGCTGTGCGATCGCGCCGCCCATCCGGTGGCCAGGCCGCTGCGCGATGGCGAGGCCGAGGGCCCGTTGTTCGTGGCCTGCCTCAGCGTCCTCGCCCACCTCGCCGGGACGCCGCTGCAACCCGACCTGCGCGGGGCCATCCTGTGCATCGAGGACATCGACGAGAAGCCCTACAGCGTCGAGTTCGCCCTCACGCAGCTGCACCTCGCCGGCGCGTTGCGCGGCGTCCGCGGCATCGTCGGCGGCTTCTTCACCTACGCCGAGAAGAGCGACTACAGCGGCCCGCACATCGACACGGTGCTGGCGCGCTGGGGCGAGCGCCTCGGCGTGCCGGTGATCGACCGCCTGCCCTTCGGGCACCTCGACGACCATCTCGCGCTGCCCACCGGCCGCCGCGCCTCGCTGGCGGTGCGGCGCGGCCGCTGGTCGCTGCAGGTGCATGCACGGCCCAAGCCGCCGTGGATGGCATGAGCGGGACCGACGCCGCCGCGACCATCACCATGCGCCCGGACGGCGACGCCGGCCTGCCGCCCGGCCGCCAGGTCGGCCCCTACCGCGTCGAACGCCGCCTGGGCGAGGGCGGCATGGGCATGGTCGTGCTGGGCACCCACGGCCTGCTGCAGCGGCAGGCGGCGCTGAAGATCATGCGCCCCGAGCTGGCCGCCGACCGCGCCTATGTCGACCGCTTCCTGCGCGAGGCGCGGGCGGCGGCGGCGGTGAACCACCAGCACCTGGTGGCGATCCACGATGCCGGCGAGGACGACGGGCGGACCTGGCTGGCCTTCGAATTCGTGCCCGGCGGCGACCTCGACCTGGTCCTGGCCAAGGAGGGTCCGCTCGCGGCCGAACGCGCGCTGGAGCTGGTCGCCCAGTGCGCCGAGGGCCTGCAGGCCCTGCATGACGGCGGCCTCGTCCACCGTGACATCAAGCCGCACAACATCTTCCTCGACGCGCGCGGCCGCGCCAAGCTGGGCGACTTCGGCCTGGCCCGCCAGGCCGACGGCGCCGACCGCATGACCATGACCGGCACCGGCATGGGCACGCCCGCCTACATGGCCCCCGAGCAGGCCAACGGCGACCCGGCGATCGACATCCGCGCCGACATCCACGCCCTCGGCGGGACGCTCTACACCCTGCTGACCCGGCGCACCCCCTTCACCGGCGCGACGCCATGGGCGGTGGTCAACGCGGTGGTCAACGACCCCCCGCCCGATCCGCGGTCGGTGCGGCCGGATCTGCCGCGCGAGATCTCCGCGATCGTCGCCCGCGCCATGGCCAAGCGCCGCGAGGAGCGCCACCAGACGCCGGCCGAGCTCGCCCGCGCCTGC
>JAFLCQ010000149.1 GCA_017302815.1 Planctomycetota bacterium | reverse complement strand
GGCGATGGCGCCGGACTCGATCAGCACCGCCAGCCGGCGGCCCGCCGGCTGCGGACCGCCGAGCATCGCCTCGATGCCGGCCGCGTCGGCGGCGCGGCGTAGCTCCCAGCGCAGGGGGGCGTTCATGCCGCCCATGCCTGCACCCGCACCGGGGTGGGATTCCAGCCGTTGCACGGGTTGTTCAGTTGCGGGCAGTTGGAGATCATCACCAGCACGTCGGTCTCGGCGCGCATCTCGACCCAGCGGTCGGGCCCGCTGATGCCGTCGGCGAAGGTCAGGCCGCCCTCGGGGGTCACCGGCACGTTCATGAAGAAGTTGATGTTGTGCGCGCAGTCGCGCTTGCCGAGGGCGTAGCCGGGAGCGTTCTGCGCCAGCAGCAGGAAGGTCTCGCGGCAGGCGTGCATATGGCGCTTCTCCAGGGCGTAGCGCACCTGGTTGGTCTCGCAGGCGCAGGCGCCGCCGAGAGTGTCATGGCGGCCGCAGGTATCGCCGGTGATGGTCAGCATGCAGCGTCCGCGGCTGCTCATCAGGCGCGATCCGGTGGTGAGGTAGACCCGACGCTGCGCCTGCAGGGTGGCTGCGGCGTCATAGCGCTCGGCTGTGTCGGGCAGGCAGAAGAACAGGGTGTCGACAGCCTGGTTGCCCTCCAGATCGGTGATGCGGAAGCGCGCTCCGGCCGGGATGGCGTGCAGGAAGCCGTCGCCGGCGGGGATGACGTGGTCGAAGAGGCTCATGCGATGACGCTTTCGCTCAGCTGGAAGGCGCGGGTGTTCTCCGGGCGCCTGGTGCGACAGGGATCGTCGGGTCCCGGCGGCGGCACGCGTGCGATGCGCAGCTCGACGGCATCAGGGGCGTAGTCAGGCCAGGGATCCAGCGGATGCGGGGTGTTGGACAGCACGACCAGGGTGTCGAGCTCGGCGCGCAGGGTCAGCTCGTGGCCGGCGCGCGCGTTGGGCGCCCAGGCGAGGTGGCCGTCGGCATCGGCGGCGACCTTGACGAAGCAGTTGAGGTTGGCGTGCAGGTCGCGCTCGGTCAGCTCCCACTTGCCCAGCTCGATCAGCAGGTTGTCGCGGGTGTTGCGCACCATGTCGTTGCGCGCCTGCTGGTAGGTGCGCTCGCCGTAGCGCGCACGCGCCGCCGCGGCATCGCCGAAGCCGGTGATGGTGTCGTGCCAGCCGCAGGTGTCGCCGGTGACCGACAGCAGGACGCGGCCCATGTCCGAGATGAGGACGCGGCCGGCGGTGATGAAGGCGGTATGCTGCGCCTTCAGGGTGTCCGGCATGTTGTAGCGCTCTTGCGTGCGCCCGGCGCGGAAGGCGAGCAGCGCGACGGCGGTGCGCTCGCCGCCGGCGGTCAGGGTGAGGGCGTGGTGCCTGGGCAGGACGAAGCTGAGCTTGTCGCCGCCGCGGAGGCTCTCGCGATGCAGGATGGTCATGGTCAGCGGCGTCCGGAGAGGTGTTCGAGGATCAGTTCCTGCACGCGGTGGACGCCGCGTTCGGAGCGGGGGTTGAGGGCGCCCATGCGGAATGCCGGCGAGCCGACGCACCGCTGCTGCTGCTCGAAGATGGCGAGATCCTCGCGCTGCACCCGGTCGTAGAGGGCGATCAGCGGATCGAGGTTGGCGCGGTCCATGGCCTCGGGCGTGTCGGGGACCAGCCAGTCCCAGCGGATGCGCGTACTGGCCGGCCCGATCGGATCGATCAGGTAGGTGACCAGCAGGTTGGGGTTGAGGATCCAGGCGAAGTTCGGCCAGAACTGGAAGATCGAGCTGCCCTTCAGCCAGGTGTCGCCGAGGCCGGGCATCACCGTCCCCGGCTTCAGGCCGCCGTTCAGCTCGGGGCTGCCGGGCCCATAGGGGCTGTACTGCATGTAGCACCACTCGCTGACCTCGGCGCTGATGGCGGCGTTGTTGTTGTTCCAGCTCACCTCGCGGCTGAGGTAGCTGCTGCCGTGCGCGACCGGTTCGTGGTAGAATTCGGCGTTGTTCTCGACGTAGAACTTCCAGTTCGAGGCGGTGAGGTAGTCCTGCCGGTGGACGCGACGCCACGCCTCCGTGCGCGCGCCAGCGAAGCGCTGCACCGCCGGGCCGAGGCAGTCCGCCAGCGGCGGGGCCTGACCTGAGATGTCGGCGAACCAGAACGGGCCCCAGCGGTCGATGCGCAGCGGACGCAGCGCATGCGCGCCGCGATCGAAGCAGGGATGGGCCTCCATGCCCGGCGCTCCCTTGAGGCCGCCATCGAGGCCGAACACCCAGCCATGGTAGGGGCAGGCGACGGTGCGCGCGGCGCCGCAGGTTGCGGCCGGATCGCCGATCGCGGCCAGCGGGGCGCCGCGGTGCGGGCAGACGTTATGGAACCCGCGCACCTCGCCGCTGGCGTCGCGGGTCAGCAGCACCGGGTAGCCGGCCACCTCGGCGCGGTACCAGCCGCTCGGCGCGGGGATGTCGGTGTCGTGCGCGATGTGCAGCCAGGATCGGCCGAGGAAGCGTTCGCGTTCGAGGCGGAAGATGCCCGGATCCTCGTACCAATGCGGGGGCAGTCCGGCGGCATGCTCGAAGGCTGCCGGAGCCCAGGAGTCGAGGTGGGGATCGCCGAGGGCGGTGGTGGCCACGGTGCAGGCGTCCAGGCGGGCCGTCCCGCGTCGGTACTGCCGGGGGGCCGTCCCACCGGAGGTTCACCTGGAAGCAGGCAATTCACGTGCCTGATGCCGTCTGCGCGCAGCGCATCATGGAAAAGCCCGGGAATGCTGCAATCCCACCGCCCCCCGGCCCTGCACGGGCGCCTGCGCCTGCACGCGAATCGCGCAGCCGCGCATCCCCGGAGCGCGGTCGCTGCATCCGCATGCAGCAGAGCGGATGCCGCCTGCCCGCCAGCGGCTTGGCATCCTGTGCGCTCTGGTTGCGTGCCGCCAGCTGCGGCCCCCCGATGGGACGGCCCATCGGTACCCACCGCATCCGGGACGGCCCGGGACCGGGGATGCCGCGATGGAGCTGGTGGTGTGCCGATCCCTGTGGGGCGTCGACGGCGCCTGGGAGGAGGTCTTCCCGCGCCTGGCGCGCGAAGGCTTCGCCGGCATCGAGACGCGCGTCCCGGCCGGCAGGTCCGAGCGTGCCCGCCTGATCCGCGCCCTGGACGCCAGCGGCATGCAGCGCATCGCCGAGATCAGCGCCAAGGGCTACGTCGTGCCCATGCCGCATGCCGGTCCTGCCGAGCATCTCGCCGAACTGGCGGAGAAGGTCGGCCCGGCCCTGGAGCTGTCGCCGCTGTTCATCAACGGCTACCACGGCCGCGACGCCTGGGGCTTCGACGACCACTGCCGTTTCGTCGAGGGCTTCCTCGATCTGGAGCGCAAGGCGGGCGTCCCGATGACCATGGAGCTGCACCGCGGTCGCAGCCTGTGGAACCCGTGGATCACCCGCGACATCCTCCTGCGCTTCCCCGAACTGCGCATCACCTGCGACTTCAGCCACTGGTGCGTGGTCGCGGAACGGCTGCTGACCCACGAGCGCGACATCATCGAGCTGTGCGCCGAGCACGCTTGGCACGTCCATGGCCGGGTCGGCTACGACCAGGGTCCGCAGGTGCCGGATCCGCGGGCGCCGGAGTTCGCCGTCGCCCTGGCGGCGCACGAATCGTGGTGGGATGCGGTGTGGCGCAGCCAGGAGCGGCGCGGCCTGCCACGCACCACCTGGACGCCCGAGTACGGCATCGAGGGCTACCTGCACCACCTGCCCTATACCGACGTGCCGGTGGCCGACTTGTGGGCGGTCTGCCGCTGGGCCGGGCAGCGTGCAGCCCGCCGCTTCGCCGACGGCGCCTGGAGGCGCGCATGAGCGCCGTGCTGCCCATCCTGGCAGTGGTCCTCGCGATCGCCGGCTACGTGCCCTACATCAACGCGATCCTGCGCGGTCGCACCCGGCCCAACCGCGCCTCATGGTGGATCTTCGCCATCACCGCCGGCACCGGGGCCGCCAGCTCGTGGGCGGCCGGGGCGCGCGGGACCATCGGCGTGCCGGTGACCTTCGCGGTGTGCTGCGTGGTGGTCGGCATCCTCGCCATCCGACGCGGCGAGGGCGGTTTCGGGCGCCTGGACCTGACCTGCCTCGCGGTTGCAGCCGCGGCGATGGCGGCGTGGTGGGCCACCGGCGAACCGCTGCTGGCCACCGCCATGCTCGCGCTCGCCGACCTCGCCGGGACGGTGCCGACGATCGCCAAGGCCTGGCGCGATCCCGCGCGCGAGGACGGGCGCTCGTGGATGGTGTGGTGCGCCGCCAACTGCTGCAACCTCGCCCAGGTCCGCGTGCCCAACCTCGCCGACCTCCTCTATCCGGGCGCGCTGACCATCGCCTCGGTGGCGGTGCTGACTGCGCGCTACCGCAGGCATCTGCCATGGGGGAGCATCGCATGAAGGCCGACATCCGACCCTTCGGCGAGCGCGCCTGGCCCGACCTCAAGCGTGCGCGCGACCGCGGGCGCGGCCCGGAGCGGGTCTGCCTGCTTCCGGTCGGGGCGATTGAGCAGCACGGACCGCATCTGCCGGTCGACACCGATGCGCGCATCGCCGATGCGCTGTGCCGGGCCGCCGCCGCGCGCACCGGCTGCCTGTCGCTGCCGGTGCTGGCCTACGGCTGCAGCTTCGGCCACGGCGAAGCCTGGCCGGGGACGCTGTCCCTCGATCCGGCCACCCTCACCCGCACCGTGCGCGAGATCGGCCGCTGGCTGCTGGCCACCGGCTTCGACCGCCTGCTCATCGTCAACAGCCACTTCGGCAACTGGGCGGCGCTGAAGTGCGGCATCGACCACCTGCGGCTGGAGCATGCCGCCGCCATCCACGTCGGAGCGGTGAACTCGTGGGAGATCACCCGCGGGGTGAAGGAGTGGTTCCTCTCCGACGGCGACGACATCCACGCCAACCGCGCCGAGACCAGCCTGATCATGCACCTGGCCCCGGAGCTGGTGCCCCGCCGCCGGGTGAAGGACGCCGACGACCCCGATCGCACCGACGGCCTGGTGTTCACCTGGCTGGTGCCGCAGACCTCGCGCAACGGCGTGACCGGCCGGCCCTCCCTCGCCTCGCCCGAGGAGGGCCGCACCCGCTTCGATGAGATGGCCGATGCCCTCGCCCTGCGCGTCCGCCGAGCCGCCGTCGAGGAGGCGCCGATCCGCTGGCGCCGCCGTCGCGGCGCCGTCCTACCCGTGATCCAAGGAGACTGACATGGCCGACCACGACACCGTTGCCGCCACCAGGAAGCGCCTCGCCGACGCCGGCGTGCAGTACTGCTTCGCCAGCTACGTCGATGTGCATGGCAGACCGAAGGCCAAGGCCAGTCCGATGGCCGCCTTCGAGAAGATGTGCAAGGGATCGGAGCTGTTCACCGTCGGCGCCATGGAGGGCCTGGGCCTCATCGGCCCGCACGAGGACGAGTGCGCGGCCGTCCCCGACGTCGAGCGGGCGGTGGTCTGCCCGTGGGACAACGCCTTCGCCTGGCTCCCCAGCGATCTGCACTACCACGGCAAGCCCTACGCCAACTGCCCGCGCGTCATCCTCAAGCGCGTGTGCGATTCCGCGCGCAAGCAGGGGTTGGTGTTCAACGTCGGCATCGAGGCCGAGTTCTACGTCCTGCGCCAGGTCGAGGGGAAGTGGATCCCGATCACCGGCGTGCCGTTCAACGGGCCGTGCCCGGCCTACGATGTGCATCTCACCACCGCCTCGAAGGCCTTCCTCGATCCGATGGCGAAGGCGCTGGCAGGTCTGGGCTGGGGCCTCTACTCCTTCGACCAGGAGGGCGGCACCGGCCAGTACGAGCTGGATTGCGACTACGCCGACGCCCTGACCACCGCCGACCGCTTCGTCTTCCTGCGCCTGCTCGCCAAGGAGATCGCCAAGCAGATCGGCGCGGTCGCCACCTGGATGCCCAAGCCCTTCCACACCGACTTCCGCAGCGGCGCCCACTTCAACATGAGCCTCGCCGAGGCCGCCACCGGCCGCAACGTCTTCGCGGGCAAGCCGGGGAAGCTGGCGCGGAAGTACGGCCTGGAGGTGCCGGACGAGATGCTGCACTTCACCGCCGGCCTGCTGGCGCATGCTCCGGCGCTGGTCGCCCTCGGCAGCCCGACCCACAACAGCTACAAGGGCCTGCTGGCGCAGGGCGACATGCCCGACATCTCGTGGGCGCCGGTCCTGCGCTGCTACGGCCGCAACAACCGCAGCGCCATGCTGCGCCTGCCGTGGAGCCGCCCCTGCGTCGAGAACCGCAGTCCGGACAGCGCCTGCAATCCCTACCTGGTGGCGGCGTTCAGCCTCGCCGCCGGCCTCGATGGCATGGCCAGGAAGCTCGATCCGGGCAAGCCGGTGAACGAGAACGCCTACGTCATCGACCACAAGGGACGCAAGCGGCTGGGCGTCGACCGCCTGCCGTCGACCCTGATCGAGTCCCTGCGTGCCTGGGAGACCGATGAGCTGGTCGGCGAGGTCTTCGGCGAGGATTTCCGCGAGATCTACTTCAAGCAGAAGCTGTCGGAGTGGGAGAAGGGCTTCTACCGCGTCGACGACGCCGAGCGCGAGAAGCACATCCCCTACATCTGAGACCGCATGCGCCGCCCGCCCGCCGTCACCCCGCTGCTGACCGGCGTCAGCCGCTACGACAAGTCGCTGTCGACGCGCGGGCGGGGGGCGGGCACCTTCATCGACGCGCCGATCATCGCCTGGCTGATCGAGACGGCAGACGGCCGCATCCTCTACGATGTCGGCTGCGACTTCGCCAAGATCGCCGATCCCGCCGCCTGCGCCCGGCATTACGGCGGCAATCCCTTCGGTGCGCCCGCGATGCATGCCGGGCAGACTGTCCCGGCGCACCTGCGGCGCTTCGGCCTGGGGCCGCGCGACGTCGATCTGGTCTTCATCGGGCATGGCCACTTCGACCATGCCGGCGGCCTGGCCGACTTCCCGCACGCGGAGATCCACATCCATGCCGACGAGCTCGCCGCCGCCCGCCATGGCGGCGAAGCCTACTTCCCGGGCGAATGCGAGCTGCCACTGCGCTGGCGGACGGCAGGCGGCGACTATCAGGTCTGCCCCGGGGTGCAGGCCCTGTGCACGCCGGGACACACCGCTGGGCACATGTCGCTGCTGGTCGAGATCGGTTCCACCGCTGTGGTCATCGCCGGCGATGCCGCCGACCTGCAGGAGAACATCGATGATGAGGTCGCTCCCGGACTGTGCTGGTGCGATCGCACGGATCTCGCCATCGCCTCCATCCGACGGCTGAAGGCCGAGGCGCGGTCAGCCCGGGCGCAGCTGCTGCCCAACCACGACATGCGCCGCTATCGCGAGATCGCCGGCTCCTGAGCCCGCAGCTCGCCGTAGGCCAGCACCGCAGTCGCCACCGCGGTGAGGATGCTGCGCACCTCGCGTCGCGGCGCGAAATCCGGTCCGGCCGGCAGCCACAGGACGCCGTCGTGCCGGCGCGCCAGGATGCCCTGCACCACGACCGCCCGCAGCATGAAGGCCGGGTCGGGGACGCGCAGGCCGATCCAGCCCGGCACCGGGCTGCGCTCCACCGGCAGGCCGGTCAGCAGAGCGAGCCCGCGTTCGAGGCTGGCGAGGACCGTCGACTGCCGTGCGGGATGGCCCAGCGCCTCCGCTGCCGGCACCGGCTCGACCAGGGCGGCCGCCTGCGGTGAGATCGGCGTCGCCGCGAGATCCGTCGCCCCGGGCTCCACCATGAGTGTCCGCATGGCCGGACCGCGGCGGAGGTCCACGGTCGACACCTGCTCGCCGGCACCGCCGCCGTGATGGGTCTCGCCTTGCGCCAGCGCCTGGGCGACCTCCTGCCACGGATCCGGCATCAAGCTGCGGTCGGCGAGGGCGGCGGCCCTGCGGCCGGCGAGCAGCTCGTCGCTGGCGGGGTCCGACCAGTCGTCGGCGTCCCACGGTTCGCCCCCTGAGGCCGGATCCGCGTCGACACCGAGGCCGGCGAGGCGCTCGGCGAGCTCGGCCAGGCCACCGCGATCGGCCCCGCACAGGCGCACCCGGCCGTGCAGCAGGGGGGCGAGCAGTGCGGCCCGCTCGTCGGCGCTGACCGGATCGGCGAGGTGGATGTCGAGGAAGGGGCATCTCCGCGCGATCAGGCGCAGATCCTCGGCCAGATCC
>JAFLCQ010000148.1 GCA_017302815.1 Planctomycetota bacterium | reverse complement strand
CGGCTCCTTCGACGCCGCCCTGGCCGGCCAGGCGCGCCTGCGCGCCCGCGGCGTCGGCACCCAGATCAACTGCACCGTCGCGCGCCACAACCGCGACCAGATCCCGGCCCTGCGCGAGCGCTGCATCGCCATCGGCGCCGAGGCCCTGCACCTGTTCGTGGTCGTCCCGGTCGGCTGCGGCGTCGAGTTGGATGACCGCCAGCGCCTCTCCGCCGACGAGGTCGAGTCGATCCTGTCCTGGCTGGCGGATCAGGCCGCCGATCCCCGCCTGTTCGTCAAGGCGACCTGCGCGCCGCAGTTCGCACGCATCGCGCGGCAGAAGGGCGCGCTCGGCGCGCTGCGTGGGCACGCCCACGGCAACAAGGCGGGCATGAACGCCACCACCCGCGGCTGCCTCGCCGGATCGTCGGTGTGCTTCGTCTCGGCCAAGGGCGAGGTGTTCCCGTGCGGCTACCTGCCGGTCGAATGCGGCAACCTGCGTCGGCAGTCCTTCGCCGAGGTCTGGCGCGACTCGCTGGTCTTCGAGCAGCTGCGCGACCCGCGCCTACTGGAAGGCAAGTGCGGCGACTGCGCCTTCGCCTCCAGCTGCGGCGGATGCCGCGCCCGCGCCTACGCCCTGACCGGCAACCTGCTCGCCGAGGAGCCGGACTGCGCCTGGACTGGCTGAGGATCAGGGGCCGGTCGGTGGATCCCATGGCTGCGGACCCAGGCCGAGGCGCATCGCGTTGCGGTTGACCGCCGAGCCGACGGTGCGGTGCGCGGCCTCAGCGAGGAATGCCTCGGGCAGGCGCGCGCGGCGCATCACGTCGAGGAGGGGCGCGCGGCAGGACGCGACCGCCAGCACGATGCCGTTGCCGCCGAGCCGTTCGTGCATCCGCAGCAGCGCCTCGACGCCGCTGGCATCGAGGTCGTTCAGGCCCTCGGCCGCCAGCACCAGCAGGCGCAGGCGGGGACGCCGGGCCATGGTCGCGAGCACCGCGTCCTCGAACGCGGCGGCGCTGGCGAAGGACAGCCGGCCTTCCCAGCGCAGGATGGCTATCTCGTCGGAGAGCGCGAGGCCATGTCGTTCGGCATCCCGCCAGGTGCCGTCCGGGTGCAGCGACAGCTCGACCACGCGCGGACGCATGAGCTTGCGCAGGAACAGCAGCAGGCTGGATCCGACGCCGATGGCCAGGCCGGTGACCAGCTGGGGCGCGAGCACGAGGGTCGCGACGAGGGTGGCGCCCCCGGCGAACCCGTCGGAGCGGCTGACCCGCCAGGCGCGCAGCAGTGGCCGCGGATCCAGCAGCGGTCCGAGGGCGATGACCACGCCCGCGGCCAGGGCCGCCAGCGGCAGGTGGGTCAGCAGCGGTCCGCAGCACAGGGCGGCGAGCAGCGCGACCACCCCGCTCACGGCGGCGGACAGCCGGGTGCGTCCGCCTTCGCGCAGGGTCAGCATGCTGCGCGACAGCGATGCGCTGGGCACCACTGGCGCGATCCACGCGGTGGCCAGGGCGGCCGCGCCCTGGCCGGCCAGCTCGCGGTCGGTGTCGATCTCCTGCCGGGTCATCGCCGCCGTGGTGCGCGTCACGGTCACGACCTCGGCGAGGCCGATCACGGCCACCAGGGCGGCGCCGGGGAGCAGGGCGAGCGCGGTGTGCCAGTCCGTGGACGGGCGGACCGTATCGGGCAGCCCGAGCGGCAGCGCCCCGACGGTGGCGCCGTCGTAGCCGCAGGCCCAGGCGGTGGCGGTAGCCGCGGCGATCACCAGCAGCATGCCCGGCAGGCGCGGCAGCCACCGCTTCAGCGACCACAGGGCGATGAGACAGGAGGCACCCATGGCGACGGTCGCGGGATGCCAATGCCATGGCGAGCACAGCAGCGCCCCGGCGGCCAGGAACAGCGGCGCGTCGGCATCCGGCCGGGCGCCGACCAGCAGCGGAAGCTGGGTGGCCGGGATCACCAGGGCCGCCGCGATGGAGAAGCCGGCCAGGACAGGTTGCGAGATGAGATCGGCCAGGACAGCCCCGCGGACCGCAGCGAGCAGCAGGCGCACGCCTGCCACCAGCAGGCACAGCAGCCCGGCGAGGGCGATCCAGTCCGGCGAGCCAGGGGCGGCGAAGGGGGCGAGAGCGCCGGCGGCAACCACCGAAGTCATGGCCACCGGGCCGGCGTTGAGCTGGTGGCAGCGTCCGAGCAGCGCGGCGACCGGACCGGCGATGGCGGCGCACCACAGGCCCATGGCCGGCGGCAGGCCTGCGAGCTGGGCATAGGCCATCGCTTGAGGGACCAGCAGCAGCCCGACCGCGACGCCGGCAACCACGTCGGCGCGTGTCGTGACTGCGTCGCCAGGCTTCACCGCACGACCCCCAGCTGCCGCAGCACGGCGCGGTCCTGCATCACCAGCGCCGGCGCCTGCTGCCGCGCCAGCAGCGCGGCCATCGCCTCGAAGCCGGGGGCGGCGTGGGCGAAGAAGTCCATCCATCCCTGGCACAGGTGCGGTGCCGGCGGTGCGCCCTGCTCAGCTGGGAAGCGGTGCTTGGGACAGCCGCCGTGACACAGCTTGCGCCAGCGGCAGTCGAGGCACTTCTGCGGCAGGGTGTCGCGCTTGTCGAGGCCGAACTTGCGTTGCAGCGGCGATTCGACCATCGCCGCCAGATCCTGCTCGCCGAGACGTCCGAGGCGGTAGGCGGGATAGACGTAGTGGTCGCAGCTGTAGACCGTGCCATCGGCCTCCACCGCCATGGCGTTGCCGCACGTCTCCGCGTGCACGCACAGGCTGCTGGGCAGGCCGGTCCACATGCCCAGCCAGTTGTCGAAGTCGCGGATGAAGATCCTGCCGACGTCGCAGGTGATCCATTCGTCGAACACGCCCCTGAGGAAGCCGCCCCAGGCCTCGGGCGAGACGCTGGTGGGATCGAGGGGACGGCCCGGCTCGTCCTGCTCCGGGGCCGCGAAGTCGTGCGGCTTGTCCGAGCTGCGCCGCTCGACCAGCGGGATGAACTGGATGAACGGGCTGCCGAGCCGGCGCAGGAAGCGGTAGACCTGCAGCGGCGCGTGCGCGTTGTGCGAGCCCACCACGCACATGATGTTGAACTCGACCCGGTTGCGGCGCAGCAGCTCGGCCGCCTCGCGGACGCGCTCGGAGGTCGGCTTGCCGCCGCGGTCGACGCGCCGGCTGTCATGCGTCTTGGCCGGCCCGTCGATGCTGAGGCCGACGAGGAAGCGCTCGTCGCGCAGGAAGGCGCACCACGCGTCGTCCAGCAGGGTGCCGTTGGTCTGCAAGGCATTCTGCACCGTCTTTCCCGGTGGACAGTGCTTGCGCTGCAGCTCCAGGGCGCGACGGAAGAAGTCGAGGCCCATCAGGGTCGGCTCGCCGCCCTGCCAGCCGAAGGTCACCTCCGGTCCAGGCTGGGCCGCGATGTAGTCGATGATGAAGCGCTCGAGCGTCGCCTCGTCCATCCCGCGCACCTTCCCGTCCCAGCGCGAGATGTAGAAGCAGTAGCTGCACGCCAGGTTGCAGGCCGACCCGGCCGGCTTGGCCATGAGATGGAAGGGGCGCTGGGCGGTTGGAGCGTGCATTGTATTCCATAGATGGTATGCCTTCCGCATGCAGGACAAGCGAGCGCAGCGAAGAGTCGGGACGGGCCGCTGATGCCGCGGCGCTCCGCCAATGTCGACGCGAATGATCCGGCCCCGGCGCTGACGCGCGGTGTGCGCCTGCTCGAACGGCTCGGGCGCGACGGGCCTCAGGTGCTGGAGCGCATCGCCGGCGAATCGGGCATCGCCAAGTCCACCGCCCTGCGGCTGCTCAATGCGTTGGAGCGCATCGGCATGGTCGCTCGCGATCCGGCGACCCGCCGCTGGCATGCTCGCGTGGCGCTGGTCAGCGGTGGCGACAGCGAGGCCGAGCGTGCGCGCCTGCGCCAGGTGCTGGCGGACCTCGCCCGCGCCGGCCGCCATGCCGCCGAGGCGTGGGCATGGCGCGATGGCCGGCCGACCATGGTCGATCGTGCCGATCCCGAGGATGTCTCGACCGTGGTGCGGGCTCGCATCGGCGCCGATCGCGATCTGGTGGAGGTCGACGCCGTGGTCCTGGTGGGCTTCGCCGGCGATCCTGCCGGTGCGCGCTGGCTGCGTTCCCACACCCAGGCGCAGGACCGTCGTCAGGTGCCGGTCGCGCGCGAGGCCCTGGCGGCGCAGGTCGAGATGTGCCGTCGCGCCGGCTGCGCTTGCGATGCGGGGATCAACGCCAACGGGGTGCGGCGCTTCGCCGCCCCCTGGCGCGACGCGGCAGGAGCCTTCCGGGGGGCCATCGTCCTCGCCGTCGGCGGAGGCCTCCCCGCCGGACCGGACGATGCGCGTCTGCTGGAGCTGGTGCGCGCGGCGGCCGCCAGGATGGGCGGCTGAGCGCCTCGTTGTTGAAATATGGAATATATTCCATAGATAGAATATCAGGAGGCGGACATGCGCGTGCTCTTCATCGACATCGACACCTTGCGGCCGGATCACCTGGGCTGCTACGGCTACCATCGGGCCACCAGTCCGGCCATCGACGCCATCGCCACGGAGGCGATCCGCTTCGACCACTGCTACGCCAGCGACACGCCGTGCCTGCCCAGCCGCTCGGCCCTGTCGACGATGCAGTTCGGCATACGCAACGGCGCGATCAACCATGGCGGGGCATATGCCGACCCCTTCAACGAGGGCGCAGCACGCGGCTTCCGCTCCGATCGGGCGATGAACAGCCTGCCCATGCAGCTGGCCAAGGCGGGCTACCGCACCGCCTCGATCTCGTCGTTCCCAGAACGGCACAGCGCCTACCACTGGTGCGCCGGCTTCCGCGAGAACCTCGATCCCAGCGGCAAGGGCGGGATGGAGAACGCCGAGGAGGTGATCCCCACCGCCCTGGAGTGGCTGGACCGCAACGGCTCTGCCGACACGTGGTTCCTGCACGTCCACATCTGGGATCCGCACACGCCCTACCGTGCGCCCGAGACGATGGGCAATCCCTTCGCGTCATCGCCGCTGCCGGCCTGGTACACCGAGGAGGTGCGCCAGCGGCACTGGGACTGGTGCGGCCCACATGGCGCCCAGGAGGTCAGCGGACATGCTCCGTCGAAGTGGGTCGAGCAGTTCCCGCGCCAGCCGCAGGAGATCGCCAGCATGGCCGACGCGCGGCGCATGTTCGATGGCTACGACTGCGGAGTCCTGCACGCCGACCGCCATGTCGCCCAGCTGGTCGAGCGCCTCAAGCACCTCGGCATCTGGGAGGACACCGCCATCGTCATCACCTCGGACCACGGCGAGGACCTGGGCGAGCTGAACAGCTATGGCGACCACCAGTTCGCCGACGAGATCACGCATCGCCTGCCGATGATCGTGCGCTGGCCGGGCCTGGCCCCGCGCGCCGAGGCCGGACTGCACTACCACCTCGACGTCTGGGCGGGCATCGCCGAACTGGCCGGTGCAGAGTCCGGAAGGGGCTGGGATGGCGTCTCCTGCGCGGCCGCGCTGCGCGCCGGCCGGCCCAGCGCCGGCCGCGAGCATCTGGTGCTGTCGAACGCGGCCTGGAGCCACCAGCGTTCAGCGCGCTGGGGCGACTGGATCCTCATCCGCAGCTACCACGACGGGCACCACGGCTTCCCCGATGTCATGCTGTTCAACCTCCGGGACGATCCGCATCAGCAGCACGACCTGGCGCCGGCTCATCCCGAACTGGTCGACAAGGGTCTGGCGATGATCGAGCGCTGGCGTTCGGCAGCGCTCGATCGCAGTCCGCACGGCATGGATCCGATGGCGGCCTCGTTGGCTGAAGGCGGACCGCTGCACTGCCGTGGGCAGCTGCAGACCTATTGCGAACGCCTGCGGGCGACCGGGCGGGCTGGCTGGGCCGAGGATCTCGAACGCAAGCACGCCCATCGGCCGCGTGCCTGAGGCTCAGCGCGCCTGGCGGAATTGTCCGGCGTAGATGTGGACCTGCGCACTGGCCGGGGGGTCCCAGGCCTGGAAGCGCACGCCAGGCTTGGCGTCGAGGGAGTACCAGGTGCCGGCGCCATCGTCGAGGCGGGTGAAGCCGGCCCGGATCAGTTCTGCCCATAATTCGGCATGGGCGCGCTCGTTCCCGCCGGTCTGCACCGCGATGATGCCAGCGGCAGATGCCGAGAATGTGTAGCGGGCGCGATCGCCCTTCGGGATGGAGATCATGCTGGCGCGGGCGATGGCGGCGGCGATGGCGGCCGGGATGCCTTCACTGCGCGGCGTCTCGGGCGGCAGTGGGCAATCGGTGCTGAGCGTGGCGCCCGTGTTGGCGGACTTGGCCGGCCTGGCTCCTTCGCCCAGGAGGTCATTCTGAATCTCGCTCCGCTCGCTGAGCAGGCCCTTCTGCACCTGCTCGATCAGCGCCTTGATCGCCAGGGCTCCGTCGAGATTGCCCTTCTTCGTCTCCCTCTCCTGCTCCTTGGTAAGGCTGGCGACCAGCTTCTCCTGCTCCTTCTTCATTGCGCCTTCGTAGGCCTGGCGGATCTTGGTGGCGGCGGCGACGGCATCGTCGACGAGCTTCAGGGCGGCGGCAGGCGGCGGCGTGTCGGCGGCTGCGAGTCCGGACGCGAGGACGAGGGCAAGGAGGGTCCGCATTGACGCCAACATATGGCCCGCCATGGGCAGGCGAGCGAGCACTGCCGGGGCCGTTATCAGCCGAACAGGCGCACGCAGGTCATCAGCCCGGCATGCAGCCGGTCGATGTCCGCCCGCGTGGTGTAGACCCCCAGCGACGCGCGGGCGGTGGCCGGGACGCCGAAGCGCTCCATCACCGGCTGCGCGCAGTGATGGCCGGCGCGGATGGCGACGTTCTCCATATCCAGCACGCTGGCGAGGTCGGCGGGATGGGCCCCGGGCAGGACGAAGGACAGCACGCCGGCGCGGTGGGCGGCGGTGCCGATGCGCCTGAGGCCGGGTACGGCGGCGAGGCGCTCCTCGGCATAGGCGAAGACCGCCTCCTCATGCGCCAGCGCCGCGGCGCGGTCGAGGGACATCAGCCACTCCAGGGCGGTGGCCAGGGCGATGGTCTCGACGATCGGCGGGGTGCCGGCCTCGAAGCGGGCGGGCGGCTTCGCGTAAGTGGTGCCGGCGAAGGACACCCGCTCGATCATCTCGCCGCCGCCGCGCCAGGGCGGCATCGACTCCAGCACCTCGCGCCGTCCCCACAGCACGCCGATGCCGGTGGGGCCGTAGACCTTGTGGCCGCCGAAGGCGAGCAGGTCGCAGCCCAGCGCCTGCACGTCCAGCGGCAGATGCGGCGCGCTTTGCGCCGCATCGACCAGGAAGATGGCCCCGGCGGCATGCGCGCGCCGCGCCATCTCGGCGATCGGATTGACCGTCCCCAGGGCGTTGGAGATGTGCACGCAGCCCACCAGCTTCACTCCGCCCTGCGCCAGCAGTCGGTCGTAGGCATCCAGGTCCAGCGAGCCGTCGTCCAGCACCGGGATCGGCTCGGGGCGGAAGCCGGCGGCATGCCACGACACCAGACCGGCATGGTGCTCCAGCCCGCTGACCAGCACGCGGTCGCCAGCTGAGAGGTGGGCGCGGCCCCAGGCGTGGGCGACCAGATTCATCGCGTCGGTGCAGCCGGCGGTGAACACCACCTCGTCGCGGGACGCGTTGAGGAAGCGCGCGACCGTGGTGCGGGCGTCCTCGTACAGCTTGGTGCTGTGGGCGGCGCGGCGGTAGATGCCGCGGTGGACGGTGCCGTACTCGGATCCCAGCAGCGCGGCCATGCGTTCGATGACGATGCGCGGCTTCTGCGCCGTGGCGGCGGTGTCGAGATAGGCCAGCGGCTTGCCGTCGCGGACGTCGGAAAGGCCAGGGAATTGCGCGCGGACGGCGTCGACGTCAAACCCCATGCATCATCTCCCTCACCGCCGGATCGGCGAAGGCGAGCAGCGCCTCGTCGAGGAAGGCGGCGGTCAGCACCTCGCGCGCCTGCACCAGCGGCAGGCCGCGGGCGCGCAGGTAGATCAGCTCGTCGCCGTCCAGGGCGCCGACGGTGGCGCCGTGGCTGGCCTCGACCTCGTCGGCGCGGATGTCCAGCTGCGGCCGGGTGTCGGCGCGGGCCTGCGGCGACAGCAGCAGGTTGCGGTCCTGCTGCACCGCGCTGGAGCCGTCGGCACCGGCCGGCATGGCGACCACGCCGTCGAAGCTGGTGCGCGAGCGGTCGCGCAGCACCGCCTTCACCAGCTGGTCGCTGGTGGTGCCGCCGGCGTGGACCACGCGGGTGAGCAGATGGGCCTGGCCGTCGC
>JAFLCQ010000147.1 GCA_017302815.1 Planctomycetota bacterium | reverse complement strand
ACGCGCCGCGCTGGAGGCGCTGCTCGTGGCGCGACGCTCGGAGTTTGTCGCGTACCTCGCCTGGCGCACAGCCTCGCGCACCGCCGCGGAGGAGCTCTTTCAGCAGGTGGCCCTGCGCGCCCTGGAGCGGGCCGCCTCCCTGCGCGACCCGGCGGCCGCGCGCGTCTGGATGTACACCCTCCTGCGCCGCGCGCTCGTCGACGCGTCGCAGAGCCCTGAGGTGCCGATGGCCGAGGTGCCCGCACAACCCGCCGAGGTCGCGCCCGATCCGCCCCACTACTGCCGCTGCACCGTGGCCCTGCTCGACGGGCTCAAGCCCGCCTACCGGGATGCCCTGCGCAGCGCCGTGCTGGAAGGCGTACCGCTCTCGACCCTCGCCGCGGCACAGGGGATGAGCGCCAACCTGGCCGGCGTCCGACTGCACCGGGCGCGGGCTGCCCTGCGCCGGAAGCTCCGCGGCCACCCACGCCGGTGCAGGCCGCAATGCCTGCGGCGGCGCCGCCGCCGGGGCGTAGGTCATGAGCTGCTGCGGATCAGCGCCGGCGGATGCGTCCCAGTCGAAGTGGATCCACGCCCGCCACGGGGATCCGGTGCCGCCGCCGTCGCAGGTGTGGGGAAGCCCGGGCGGGATGATGATCCAGCCGTCTCCGCTGATCGTCGCATGGCCGCCATCCCAAACAATCCTGCCGTGATAGCCGCGGCCGAACAGCAGCAGCTCATGATCATGCAGGGTCCTGCGAGCATCACGCCAGGGCCAGCGCTGACGCACGCTGCCGGCGGCGTGCGGGCGGGGATCGAGGCGTTCGAGCCAGTGCATGGACGGAATCGTCCCATGTCCGCCGGAACATTCCACCCCGTGCCCGGGGCCGGCCGGCTAGGATCGGGGCATGAGCCAGCGCACCTTCCTCTGCCGTTCGCACCCGGACTGCCACCTGCCGCCCGAGGTCGAGGTCGGGCGCGACTTCGATGGCGACGCCTACGCCCGGCGCATGCGCGAGGCCGGAGCCGATCTCGCGGTCGCCTTCGCCAAGTGCCATTACGGCTACGCCTACTATCCCACCCGGGTCGGCACACCGCATCCGCGCCTGGCCTGCGACCTCTTCGGCGAGACGGTGCATGGCCTGCACCGGGCCGGCCTGGGCGCCGCCGGCTATCTGAGCGTGCATCTCGACGGGGTCGCCGCCGCTGCGCATCCGGAGTGGCGCATGCAGGGCAGCGCCACCACGCAGGCCGGCTTCGACAGCGGGCGCTTCCCGCGCCTGTGCGTCAACTCCGGGTATCTGGAGGAGCTGTTCATCCCGCAGTGCGTCGAGGCGGTCGAGCGCTTCCCCATCGATGAGCTCTTCCTCGACACCATGCCGAGCTTCGCGCCCTGCTACTGCCCGGCGTGCCGGGCGGCCTACGGCCAGGAGATCCCCGCCGGTCCGTCCGCCGCCGGATGGCTGGCCTATGCGCGCTGGTACGCCGGCTGCTTCGAGCGCTTCTACGCCCGCACCACCGAGGCCGTGCTGCGCGTGCGCACATTGCCGGTGATCTGGAACCACAAGTGGACCTACGAGGCGCCGGAGATGCCGACCCTGGCGGTCGAGCGGCTGGCCACCGACCGCATCGCCAGCCCCGGCCGCGCCAGCCTGGACGGCCGCTACTTCGGCGGCACCGGCATGCCGTTCGAGTACATGACCGGCCGCTTCGCGCACGGCCTGGCGGAGTGGAACAGCAACTACCAGGTCTCGCTCGACCTCACCGCCGCCGAATCGGTGGCGCATGGCGGGGCCTTCTGGCTGATCGACCGGCAGCTGCCCGATGGCGGCCTGGAGGAGCGCGGCTGGCGCGCCATGGGCGACACCTTCGCGCCGCTGCAGCGGAGCCGCCGCTGGCTGACCGGCACCAGCCAGGTGCATGAGACCGCGGTGCTGTGCTCGCTCGACCACATGCAGGGGCCCGACCGCCGGCACTTCCCGCAGGCCGAGGCGCGCACGCAGCGGGTGCGCCCGATCGAGGCCGCCCTGTCCTTCCTCGCCGAGCATGGCCGCCTGGGGCACGGCATGCCGCGCGAACGGCTGCTGCAGCGCCTCGACGACCTGCGCCTGGTCATCCTGCCCGACGTGGCGCATCTCGATGACGAGCTGGTCGACGGCCTGCTGGCCTGGGTCGCTCGTGGTGGCCGCATCCTCGCCAGCATGCCCGGCGATGGACCGACCGGTCCCATCTGCCGTCTCGCCGGCGTCGAGGACGGCGGCCTACTGGATGCCCAGCAGGCCTTCATCGACCTGCCGGATCCGCTGCTCATCCAGCGTCCCTGGCGGCGCCTGCGTCCGCTGCCGGGCACCGCTACGGTGGCGGGGCTGCGTCGTCCGCTGCTGGAGCGTTACGGCCATGGCGTCGCCCCCGCCGGTCCCGATGCCGGCTGCCCGGCGGTGGTGCGTCGCGAGCACGGTGCCGGCAGCATCGTGCTGTTCGCGACCGGGGTATTCGACCACTGGTGGATGTGGCCCAGCCCCGGGCTCGAGACCCTGCTGCTGGACTGGATCGACGAGCTGCTGCCTGATCCGGTGGTCGCGGTCGACCATCCCGGACAGGTCGAGGTCGCCTGCCAGCGCCTGGGCGACGATCTGGTCATCCATGTCATCAACCGCTGCGGGCGCACCCGCCTCGGCGGCTGGTTCCACCCCATGAGCCGCTTCGTGCCGCCGCTGGCCGACGTGCCGCTGCGCATCCGCGCTGCGCGACCGCTGCGGCTGACCCTGCAGCCCGAGGACACGCCCATCCCCGCCATCGCTGTCGATGGGATCGCCAGCATACGCCTGCCACGTCTCGATACGTGGCAGATCGTCGTCAGCCACGGCCACTTCTCCCGCTGAACCACCGGAGCAACCATGAGCATCGCATCGCAGGCCCTCGATCAGGGCCAGGGCATCCTCCGCCTCGCCCCGGCCTGGGTCCCCCGCGTCTACTGCATCCCGGGCCGCCGCATCCGCCTGCACCCGGACGACTACTACGCCTTCGGCACCCATCGCGGTGGCATCGACGAGCGCTGGTTCGCCAGCACCACGCCGGCAGACAACGGTCCCGACACCTCGCCCGACGAGGGGCTCAGCCGGATCGTCGCTCCCGGCGGCGGCGTGCTGCTGCGCGACGCGGTGGCCGAGCTGGGCGCGGCGCTGATCGGCGATCGTCTGTGGCGCGGCTACGGCCGCTGGCCGATGTACAGCAAGTTCTTCGACAACCTCGGGCCGCTGCCCTTCCACATCCACCACCAGCAGCAGCACGCCGCGATGACCGGCAAGCGTGGCAAGCCCGAGACCTACTGGTTCCCGCCGCAGGTGAACAACCACGGCGGCCGCTTCCCGCACACCTACTTCGGCCTGCATCCGTCGACCACCCGCGGGCAGGTGGCGGACGCCATCCGCGCCTTCAGCCGGGGCGACAACCGCATCACCGCCCTGTCGCGCGCCTACCGCCTGGATCCGGGCACCGGCTGGGACGTCCCGCCCGGCGTGCTGCATGCCCCCGGCAGCCTGTGCACCTACGAGCCGCAGGCCGATTCCGACGTCTTCTGCATGTACGAGTCGGTGGTCGACCACATGCCGCTCCCGGCCGCCCTGCTGTGGAAGGACTGCCCGGCCGACCGCGTCGGCGACATCGACTGGCTGCTCGACCTCATCGACTGGGACATCAACCGCGATCCGGACTTCGCCGCCAACCGGCGCATGCAGCCGAAGCCGGTCGCCGATCCGGCGCTGACCCGCGACGAAGGCTATGAGGCACGCTGGGTGTGCTGGCGATCGCCGCACGTCAGCGCCCAGGAGCTGACCGTGCTGCCCGGCGCCAGCGTGATCGTGCGCGATGCGGCGGCCTACGGCTGCGTCGCCATGCAGGGCCGTGGGATGATCGGTGTCCACCGTCTGGAGACCCCGACCCTGATCCGCTTCGGCGAGCTGACCAACGACGAATTCTTCGTCAGCGAGCAGACGGCCTGCGCCGGAGTGCGCATCGTCAACGCCAGCGACGTCGAGCCGCTGGTCATCCTCAAGCACTACGGGCCGGGCAACCCCGACCTGCGGCTGCCGCTCAGTGCCTGAGGGTGGGATGCGCGCCGCTGCCGACCGGGTTGGTCGGCGGGTTGATCGCACCGGTGAGGAAGGCGCCCTCGAAGCAGGCTCCTTCCCAGTGCGCGCCGCCGAAATTCGCGCCACGCAGGTCGGCCTTGTGCGCCTGCATCCCGCGCAGATCGGATTCCTTGAAGAAGACCTCGCCGGCGCTGGCGCCGCGGATGCTGGCCTCCTTGAGCATGGCATGCGACATGTCTGCGGCATGCAGGTCGGCCTCGTCCAGCTTGGCGCGGAACAGCACCGCGTAGTGCAGCCTGGCCTTGCGCAGGCGGGCGTGGCTGAGATCGGCCTCGGTCAGGTTCGCCCGCGACAGGTCGCAGCCCTCCAGATCGGTGCGGTGGAGGGTGCAGCCGGACAGGTCGGCGCCGTGCAGGCTTGCGCCGCGCAGGTCGAGGTGCGAGAGGTCGAGCCCCGACAGGTCGATGCCCGACATGCGCGGCTGCACCCCTGCCCCGATCAGGGCGAGGATGAGATCCTTGCGTTCGATCTCGGCCATGGCTGTTCCCCCGCCGCAGCATAGCTGCGAGGGCTGCGGCCGGCAACCGTGCGCTTCAGGTCTGCGGGCGCAGGGCCCGGTCGAGGGTCTGGGCGAGGAGGTCGATGCTGAACGGCTTCTGCAGCACCCCGGAGAGACCCTTGCCGGCGAAGCGCGCAGCGACGTCCTCCTGGGTGTAGCCGCTGGCCAGCACCACCTTCACCTGCGGATCGATGCTGCGCAGCTCGCGGAAGGCCTCGGTGCCGTCGAGATGCGGCATGGTGAGGTCGAGGATGACGAGGTCGATCCAGGCGCGCCGCTCGCGGAAGATCGCCACCGCCTCGCGCCCATTCTCGGCCATGATCACGCTGTAGCCCAGGGACTCCAGCATCTCCGCGCCAAGCGCACGCAGGCTCTCCTCGTCGTCGGCCAGGAGGATCGTGCCGGTGCCCCTGACCGCCGGGCGCGGGGCATCCGCCGGCTTGACCAGGGCTGCGCCCTCGATCGCCGGGAAGAGCAGCTTGAACGTCGTGCCCTTGCCCAGTTCGCTGTAGACCTTCAGCGCCCCGTGGTGGGCCTTGACGATGCCCAGCACCGCCGCCAGCCCCAGGCCGCGGCCGGCGAACTTGGTGGTGAAGAACGGTTCGAAGATGCGGGTCTTCGTCTCGGGAGACATGCCGCAGCCGGTATCGGAGACCTCGAGATGGACGTACATCCCCGGCTTCAGATCTCCTGCCAGCTCGGTGCGGCTGAGATAGTCGGCATCGCAGCGGGTGGCGCCGACGGTTATGCTGATGACGCCGCTGCGCTCGCCGATCGCGTCCGACGCGTTGATGATGAGGTTGAGCAGGATCTGCCGGATCTGGCTGGGATCGGCCTGGATCGGCGGCAGGCCGCGTTCGCAGTGCAGGTTGAGGATGGCCTTCTTGCTGATCGAGGTCTTCAGCAGGTGCGCCATCTCGTCGATCAGGTTGCCGACGTCCAGGCTCTCGCTGGCGAACGATGCCTTGCCGGCATAGGCCAGCATCTGGCGGCACAGCTCGGCCGCCCGACGCGCGGCGGTCTCGATGCCCTGGATGTTCTCGCGTCCGGGCGAAATAGGCGAGATCTTGCGCAGGCCGAGCTCGGCATGCCCGAGGATGGCCATGAGGATGTTGTTGAAGTCGTGGGCGATGCCGCCCGCCAGCACGCCGAGGCTCTCGAGCTTCTGCGCCTGCTGGATCTGCTGTTCGAGGCGCAGCGCCGACCGTTCCGCCAGCTTGCGCTCGGTGATGTCGAAGAAGCCGACCAGGCTGGCCCAGATCCTGCCGGTGCTGTCGCGCACCGGGCAGCCATGCACCTCCAGCCGGCAGCGCATGCCGTCGGGCCGGACCACCTCGAGGTCATCGATGTGCGAGGATTCGCCGTGCAGTCCGCGCACGATCGGTGTCTCGGCGTCGGGGTAGGGCTGGTCCGTGCCGGCGCGGTACGAACCGTAGCGCTCGCCCAGCGAACCGGGACCGGTCTCGATCCCGCGTCCGAGCAGCAGGCGTGCGGTCCGGTTCGCCAGCAGTGGCTTCAGGGTATCGGCATCGAGCATGAAGACGCCGATCGGCAGGTTGTCGAGCACGCTGTCGAAGAGGTGGATCTGCTCGCGCAGCTTCAGCTGCAGGGCCTTCTGCTCGGTGATGTCGCGTCCGACCCCGATGATCTCGGAGACCCGGCCGTCGCCATCGAGGATGGCGGTGTCCGACCAGGCCAGCCAGCGCCAGCCATGCAGGGTCATGGCGCGCTGCTCGATCCTGCACGCGTAGGGCGGCGCGGCGAGCGCCTCCATGGCCTTCGCCGTGGGTTCGCGGTCGTCCTCGTGCACCAGGGGCAGGAAGCGCTGGCCGATGAGGCTGTCCTGGCTGCGTCCGAACAGGGTGCAGTAGGACGGGCTGACGTAGATGAAGCGCCCTTCGGCGTCCACCTTCACCACCAGATCGCTCTGCAGGTCGATCAGCGAGCGGTAGTGCGCCAGGCTGGCCCGGGTGGCGGCCAGCTCGTCGCGCAATGCCCGCTCGCGCGCCTCGGCCTGGAGGAGCAGCTGCTGGACGTCTGCTGGCATCATCCTGCTCCGGGCTGGGGGTCGCCGCAGCATAGGGTCTGCCCGTCGGGTCGGCAAGGTTCCCAGCTGTCAGTCGCAACCCGTGCGTCTCACGTGATCCAGCGCAACCTGACCGCGAGCAGCCAGTAGATCACCGGCAGGACCAGCAGGGTCAGGGCCGTCCCAGCCGTCAATCCCACGATATGCACCGCCGCCAGCGGCCGCCACAGCTCGCCGCCATGCAGCGCGAGGGGGATGAGGCCGAGCACGGTCGCTAGCACCGTCACCAGCACCGGCCGCAGACGGGCCTGGCCGGCGCGGATCAGCGCCTCGCGCAGCTCCAGGCCGCGTTCGCGGGCGTCCTCGATGCAGTCGGAGAGGACGATGATGTGGCTGACCACCACCCCGGCCAGGCTGACGATGCCCAGCAGGGCCATGAACCCCAGGCTGGAGCGGAACAGGGCCAGGCCGGCGAAGGCGCCGATCAGCGCCAGCGGCACCGTCGCCATGACCGCCCCGGCCTTGGCCAGCGAGCGGAACTGCATGGCCAGGAGCAGGAAGATGAGCGCCAAGCTGATCACCAGGATCGTCCCCATCGACCGTTGCGACGCGTCCAGCTCCTTGGCCTCGCCATCGATGGCGATGGCGTACCCGGGCGGCAGGGCGATGGCGCGGATGGCCGGCAGGGCGCGTTCGAGGGTCGGGATGGCCAGGCTGCCGGAGGGCGGATAGCCGCAGACCGTGACGCTGCGACGGCGGTCGTGGCGCGGGATGGTCGGCCACTGCGGGTCGAGGGCCAAAGCGGCTATGGCGGCCAGCGGCAGCCGCTCGCCGGCGGCGGTGCCGACGTACAGCGAGCGGATGCGGTCGGCTTCCGCGCGCTCGACCTCGCGCATGCGCAGAACGACCGGGACGAGATGGTCTCCCTCGCGCAGCTCGGTCACCTGCACGCCCTTGAACGAGGAGGCCGCCACCAGCCCGACGCTCGCATTGTCCACCCCCAGGAGGGCGGCGCGATCCTGATCGAGGGCGATGCTGAGGATGGGCAGACGGTTGCCGAGGTCGTCGTAGACCCGGTCGGCGCCGGCCGCGCGCACCGCGGTGGCGATGCGGTCGGCGATGGAGCGCAGCTGCGCCAGGTCGTCTCCGGTCACCCGCACCTGGATCGGCGGATCGACCGGGGCCCCCTGCTCGAGCCGGCGCACGACGACGCGCGCCCCCACCACCTCGCGCGCCATCTCATCCTGCATGGCGGCGACCAGGGCCGGCACCTCGTCGATGCTGCGCGTGTTCAGCAGCAGCTGCGCCGTGCCATCGGCCGCCACTGCGGGGACGATGTTGTAGTAGAACCGCGGCGCCGTGCCGCCGATGAAGGCCGCGCCGCCGGCCACCTCGGGGTGGCGTCCGGCGATGGCCACCACCTGGCGCACCACCTGCTCGGTGCTGGCGCTGGAGGCGGGCTCCGGCAGGCGGATGTCGACCACCAGCTGGTCGCGCTCGGCGGGCGGGAAGAACTGGCGGCCGAACAGCGGCAGCAGCGCGAGGGAGGCGAGCAGCAGGCCATAGGCGATGGCGAGGGTGCGCAGCGGCCGGTCGAGGGCGGCGCCGAGCATGCGGCGGTATGGCGAC
>JAFLCQ010000146.1 GCA_017302815.1 Planctomycetota bacterium | reverse complement strand
TGGTACGAAGCGGGCCTTTCGCGTGCGCGCCGACGCGCTGGGTCGCTGGGCGTTCCATTGCCACCTGCTTTACCACATGGAAGCCGGCATGTTCCGCGAAGTGCGGGTGGAGGAATGAACGCCATGATCCTTTCCAGTCGCCACCCCTTGACCATCGGCTTGGTCACCGCACTGTCTCTTGCCACGGGTCTCGCGCCGGCGTGGGGACAGGAGACCGATCACGCCTCGCACCACCCGGAAGCGAAGCCAGCTGCGACTCAGTCATCGGCCAAGCCTGTCGACCCACACGCGGGCCATGAGCCGACTCCGCCAGACAGGAGTTCTAATGATCACGGGACCATGGACCACGGAAGCATGGACCACGGCACCATGGAACACGGAAGCATGGAACATGGAACTGCGGATCCTGACGGCAACGATCACTCCACGATGGATCACTCGGGCATGAACCACTCCGGGATGGATGATTCGCCCATGGACCACGGGTCCATGGGCCATCAGCCTGGTGCCAGCCAGGATCTCCCGGCGACGGTGGAGCCGCACGAGCCCATTCCTGTCATCACCCCGGCCGATCGAGCCGCGGCCTTCCAGGACCTCGACGAGCACGTGATGCACGGCACGTCGATCAACTCCTACTGGGCGCTTGATCGGCTCGAGGCGTGGGACGCGGATGAGGACGGCACCGGCATAGCCTGGGAAGCGAAAGGCTGGGTCGGCTCCGATTTGAACCGGCTCTGGCTCCGCAGCGAAGGCGAGCGTGCGGGCGGATCCACCGAGTCGGCGGATGTGGAAGTCCTGTACGGCCGTGCGATCGCACCATGGTGGGACGCAGTGGCCGGTGTCCGCCACGATTTCGGTTTTGGCGGTGGCCCGTCGCGCACCTATGCCGCGCTTGGCGTCATTGGTCTTGCCCCGTACAAGTTCGAAGTCGAAGCCACGGCCTACCTGGGCGAGTCCGGCCAGGTCGGACTCGGGGCGGAAGCCGAATACGAAATGCTGTTCACCAACCGGCTGATCGGCCAGTGGCTGGTCGAGGGCGAAGCCTGGAGCAAGGACGATCCGGCGGTTGGAATCGGCAGCGGGCTGAGCAAGGTCGAAGCCGGTTTCCGCCTGCGCTACGAGTTCCATCGGCAGTTCGCTCCCTACGTCGGGGTGGTGTGGGAGCGTGCCTACGGGGGCACGGCGGACCAACGTCGCGCGCAGTCCGGTGACATCGACGACACCCGGATCGTCGCCGGCGTTCGAATCTGGTTCTGATGGGAGAACATACATGCAACCGAAGACACGCAAGCGTGTTTGGTTGATCGGGGTTCCGCTGGTTGTCGTGGCCGGTACGGCGGGCTTCATCTGGGGCGGCGTGTACAACGTCGCCGCCGATGACATGCACACGAAGCCCGTGCATTTCCTGCTCGAAACCGCACGCGAGCGCTCCATCGTGGCACGTCTGGGACAGCTGGACGTGCCGTCGGATTTGGACGATCGCACACGGATCGTCCAGGGCGCGGGCAATTATGCGGCCATGTGCGCAGGGTGCCACTTGGCTCCGTCGATGGCCGAAACCGAGTTGAGCCAAGGCCTGTATCCCACGCCTCCAGACCTCAGCAAACACAAGGTCGACGTGGCCAAAGCGTTCTGGGTGATCAAGCACGGGATCAAGGCTAGCGGCATGCCCGCCTGGGGCAAGAATATGGGGGACGAGTACATCTGGAACATGGCCGCGTTCCTGCAGGTGCTGCCCACGCTCGACGCGACTGCGTACAAGGAACTTGTCGACAGCAGCGAGGGCCATTCGCATGGCGGCGGCGAGACGCAAGGCCACCATGACGACGAAAAGGCCGAGGATCACCCTGCCCCATCCGAGCCGGGCAACAACTCCATGCCGCATGCGCACCCGCCGGGCGTGGACGACGATCACCACGGCCCGACACTCAGCGACACGGAAGTCGGGTTGGTGGACCACCGCCATCCCAACGGCAAGGTGGAGTCGCACCCTGCACCACACGCGCCCGTGGCCGGTGACGGCCATGTGCACACCCATTGATCTCCTTGGAGCCCACGCAATGAACGCAACAGCAATCTCGTTCACCCTCGCACTGGCACTGACCGTCGTGTCCCCCGCAATGGCGCAGGCGACACAGCCGCACGCACATCACCCCGCTGCCGCGGCATCTGCGGACGTCGACGTCCCAGTCACTGCAGAGGCCGCGGTCGCCGTAGCGGAGCGTTTCAACAGCGCCCTGTCTAGCGGCGATCTGGCCACGGTCGAAGCCCTGCTCGCTGCCGACGTTCTCATCCTCGAGTCCGGGGGCGCCGAACACAGCCGCGAGGAATACATGGGCCATCACGCAGTCAGCGATGCGGCGTTCCTCAAGGGCGCCCATCGCCAGCTGCTCCGTCAGCGTGCACGAACCGCTGGCGAGTTCGCGTGGGTCGGAACCGAAAGCGAGCTGCACGCCCAGAAGGACGGCAAGCCACTGACCGTCCAGAGCACCGAAACGATGGTGCTGAAGCAGACCGCCGACGGCTGGCGGATCGTCCACATCCACTGGTCCTCGCGGACCAGGCGCTGAGCGGAGAACCGGAAATGAAAGCCTGCAGATTGAACCGACTGGCGTGGGCGGCTTTTGCGGTCGCCGGCCTGGGTGCCTGTACCCAGGCGGCGACACCCGCGCAGTCCACCATCGCGCCCGCTGTACAGGTCGTCCCCGAAACAGCCGACACCACTCCCGCTGCCCTGCCACGCATGACCGTCCACAAGACCCCGACCTGCGGGTGTTGCGGTAGCTGGGTTGACCACGTGCAGAAGGCGGGCTTCACCGTGGATGTGCACGACATGGATGACCTGGGTCCGGTCAAGGAACGGCTGGGTGTCCCCTATGCAAAGGGCTCCTGCCACACGGCCGAGATCGGTGGATACCTCATCGAAGGCCATGTCCCGGCCGCGGACATCAAGCGCCTCCTCGAAGCGAAGCCGGACGCACGCGGCCTGGTCCTGCCGGGAATGCCGCTCGGCTCGCCGGGCATGGAGGTCCCTGCCGGGCGACAACAGCCGTACACGGTCGAGCTGGTCCGTCACGACGGAACCACTGAACCGTTCGCACAGCACTGATCCGGTGCAGGAACAGGGGGCGGTGTTGCGGGCGCGCCGATTCTCGCCCGCAAGGAAGAAGGAGAACCACATGACTCACCATTCCGCCGCACACCGGTCCCAGGCCATGAACGAGTGCATCGACAACTGCACGCAATGCCATGCGATCTGCCTGGAGACCATCAACTACTGCCTGACCAAAGGAGGTGTTCACGCGGCCCCGGAGCACATCGCCCTGTTGGCGACGTGTGCCGATATCTGCGCAACCAGTGCCGACGCGATGCTGCGCGGTGCCAGCGCTCACGACGTGGTTTGCGGTGCCTGCGCGGAGATCTGCCGCCAGTGCGCCGATGCATGCGACGCCATGAACGACCCGGAGATGGCGCGCTGCGCCGAAGTTTGTCGCCGTTGCGCGGAAAGCTGCAGCGCCATGGCGGCTTGACGCGTCGAGGATCCCGCCTGAGCGGCGGGATCCTCATCTCAAATATCAAAATCCGACCAACCGTGGTTTCGGTGACAGCCCGACACCTAACGCTTGTCGGATCCAACACAGCACGGCGCCGAACGGGGCTTTGCATCACATTCGCAATGAGGATTTATCCCTATGAAATCATCAAACGTCCTTCGGTCCTTCGCGCTCGTCCTCGCGATTGCGGCTGGGCAGTTCTCCCTGCAGATCGCGCACGCCCACGCCGCGCTGCAGCAGTCCACCCCGGCGGCAAATGCGGTGGTGGCTTCGCCGGGCCAGATCGATCTCGTGTTCAACGAAACATTGATTCCGCGGGCGTCGCGTCTCAAGTTGCTCATGAAGCACGGGAGTTCCACCATGCCGATCGAGAATTTCACGACCGAGATCGTCAACAACGGTAAGACCCTGCGTGCCAAGTTGCCCCAGCCGCTGACTCCGGGCGTCTATACCGTGGAATACCGCGCCGTTGGAGGCGACAACCACCCCATGACCGGCAATTTCAGTTTCACGGTGCGCTGAGGAGCAACAAATGTTCGACCTCTCGGCTTATGCACTGAGATTCCTGGAATACCTTGTTCTCATGGTGCTTTTCGGGGTTCCACTGTTCGGTTGGTACGGTTCGCGTCGATCGGCACTGGCCGACGCCCTGCCCGGGTGGCCGTTCGTGGGCGTTCTGTTGGTCAGTGCCGCCGTCGGTCTCGTGCTCACCGGGGCCGATGTCGTCTTCAAGACCGCGGGCATCATGGGAATGCCGGTCGCCGACGTTGATCGCGGATCGCTTGGCTGGTATCTGCTCCAGACATCCGCGGGCCGGGCAGCGATGGCGAGAGGCGCGCTGCTGCTCGCCCTGATGTTTGTGCTCGGGTGGCATCGTCGCCGCGGGAAAGTGGAGTCCGCCTACCCGCTGTCGGCGACGCTGGCGGGCGGCGCCCTCGCCTCGCTGGCATGGAACGGCCACGCCGCCGCTGGCGAGGGCGTGGCAGGCGCGGTCCGGCTCTCTGCGGGCCTCGTCCATCTTCTCGCTGCAGGCGGCTGGATCGCAGCGGTCCTGATGTTCCTGGGAATGCTCCTGCGCGGCAAGGACGCTGCGGGCAACGGGCGTCTGCGATCAACGCATGACTTCCTGCATGGATTCTCGACGCTGGGAACGATTTTCGTTGCTGCGCTCATCGTGTCTGGCATCGCGCATTACGGTGATCTCACCGCGTGGTCATTGTCGGCGCTGGTCCAGAGCACCTACGGAAACCTGTTGCTGTTCAAGCTTGCCCTGTTCGGCGGAATGCTGGGCCTGGGAGCGCTGCACCGATGGACGCTGGTGCCGCGCCTTGAACGGGCGCTGGCCGGCGGAGATCCCTCGCAGGAGGTGCGAGCCTTGCGGCAGAGCGTTGCGGCCGAGGCTGCGCTGGCGATCCTGATCCTGATTGTTGTTTCAATGCTCGGGACGCTCAGTCCTGTGTAGCGGTTGCAGTCCCTACGGCAGCTCGAGGCTGGTACCGAAGTCAACGGGGATCAGCGCGGGGGCACTACCACTTGACTCTGGACCATGGTCAAGGGCAGACACTCGGCATCTGGTCCAACGGAGCGCTCCCATGCAGATAGGTCAACTCGCCAGGCGGACACACGTGCCCATCGACACAATCCGCTACTACGAGAGCCACGGCATTCTGCCCGTCCCTATCCGCCGCGATTCTGGATATCGCTCCTACGACGATGCCGACGTGGCGCGCCTGCATTTCGTGCGTCGCGCCAAGGCGCTGGGCTTCACGTTGCGCGAGATCAGCGAATTGCTTCAGCTCTCCGGGCGGTCGGGTGAGGACATGGCGGCGGTACGTGCGTCGGCGGCGGCACGCCTCGTCGACGTCGAGCGCAAGCTGGATGAACTCGCACGCATTCGCGATGGGCTACGCCAACTTGTCGCTGCCTGCCCCGGTCAGGGTGGCATCCAGGACTGCCCGATCCTGGGCGCCTTGTCGAAGGAAGACGCATGAACACGCACGACCACCACCAGCAGGCACACGGACATGGCAGCAGCACTGGCGGGCGCGCGCCTGAAGGGGGTCCGCCAACCGCGCCTCCCGGAACGGTGAAGGATCCGGTCTGCGGAATGAACGTCGACCCGAAGACGTCGCCCCACCACGCCGTAAACGCTGGCACGACGTACCATTTCTGCTCGGCTGGCTGCCGCACGAAGTTCGTCGCCGACGCCGGAAAGTACCTCGCCCCCGGGCCGATCGAGCCAGCGGCCGCAGTTCCGGGCGCCATGTACATCTGCCCGATGCACCCCGAAGTCCGCCAGGACCATCCCGGTACCTGCCCGCTCTGCGGCATGGCTCTGGAACCGGAGATGCCCTGGCTTGACGACGAGGCGAACCCGGAGCTCGTCGACTTCAGCCGCCGGTTCTGGTGGACGCTTCCGCTGACGGTGGCGACGCTCGTGCTGGCCATGTTCGGCCGGCATCTCCCGAGCCTCGAACTAGGCGGCGTGCAGATCCTGCCGCTGTCCATCCACGTGCAGACCTGGGTCGAACTGTTGCTGACCACCCCAGTCGTACTGTGGGCCGGCTGGCCGTTCTTCGAACGCTGCGTGCAGTCGATCCGCAACCTCCATCCCAACATGTTCACGCTCATCGGGATCGGCGTAGCAGCGGCCTTTGGCTACAGCCTGGCCGCCACCCTGGCACCTGGGTTGTTCCCGGCCTCGTTCAACGAGCACGGGCGCGTCGGCGTGTACTACGAAGCGGCGGCGGTGATCGTGTCGCTGACCCTGCTCGGCCAGATGCTGGAGCTGCGGGCGCGTTCGAAGACATCCGCGGCGATCAAGGGCCTGCTTGGGCTGGCGCCGAAGGAAGCCCGACGGCTCAATGCCGATGGCACCGAGGAAGACATCCCGCTGACCCACGTGCACGTCGGCGACCAGCTTCGCGTGCGGCCCGGTGAGAAGGTGCCGGTGGATGGTGAAGTGGTGGAAGGGCGCTCCAGCGTCGACGAGTCGATGCTCACCGGCGAGCCGATCCCGGTCGAGAAGACCGCGGGCGACCAGGTCATCGGCGCGACGCAGAACGGCACAGGTGCGCTGGTGATCCGCGCCGCCAAGGTGGGTTCCGATACCGTGCTCTCGCAGATCGTGCAGCTGGTCGCGCAGGCGCAGCGCTCGCGCGCACCGATGCAGCGGATGGCCGACACCGTCGCCTACTGGTTCGTGCTCGCGGTGCTGGCGATCTCGGTGGCGACCTTCTTCATCTGGGGCTTCTTCGGCCCGGACCCGTCCTGGACCTACGCGGTGCTAAACGCGGTCTCGGTGCTGATCATCGCCTGCCCCTGCGCGCTGGGCCTGGCGACGCCGATGTCGATCATGGTCGCCACGGGCAAAGCGGCGCAGGTCGGAGTGCTGTTCCGCGATGCCGAGGCGATCGAACACATGCGCCGCATCGACACCCTGATCGTCGACAAGACCGGCACGCTCACCGAAGGACGCCCGGCGTTCAAGGAAGTCGTGTCCTTCGACGGCTTCGACGCCGACCGGGTGCTGCATCTCGCGGCCAGCCTGGACCAAGGCAGCGAGCATCCGCTGGCCGACGCCATCGTCGCCGAGGCCCGGCGCCGGAACTTCGAGTTCGACCGCGTGGAGGACTTCGATTCGGTCACCGGCATGGGGGTGCGCGGAACCGTAGCCGGTCATGCGCTTGCCTTGGGCAATACCGCATTGATGGAGGATCTAGGCGCCAATCCCGGCGCGCATGTCGACGTGGCCGAGCGGATGCGTCGCGAGGGTTCAAGCGCCATGTTCCTCGCCGTGGACGGGCGCCTCGCGGGCCTTGTCGCGGTCGCCGACCCGATCAAGGCGTCGGCTGCGGTCGCCATCAACGAGCTGCAGGCCGCCGGGCTGCGCATCATCATGGCCACTGGCGACGGGCTCACCACCGCACGCGCCGTGGCCGCCGAACTCGGCCTGGACGAAGTGCATGGCGAGGTCCGTCCCGAGGACAAGGCCGAGCTGGTGCAGCGCCTCAAGCGCGAAGGACGGCGGGTGGCGATGGCGGGCGACGGCATCAACGACGCGCCAGCCCTCGCCGCGTCCGACGTCGGCATCGCCATGGGCACGGGCACCGATGTCGCAATGTCCAGCGCCCAGATCACCCTGGTCAAGGGCGACCTGCGCGGCATCCTGCGCGCCCGCAAGATCTCGCAGGCCACGGTGGCCAACATGAAGCAGAACCTCACTTTCGCGTTTCTCTACAACGCGCTGGGGGTTCCGGTCGCGGCCGGGGTGCTGTACCCCGCGTTCGGGATCCTGCTGAGTCCGATGGTCGCGGCGCTTGCGATGAGCTTGAGCTCGGTGTCGGTGGTCGCCAACGCGCTTCGCCTGGCCAAGACGGCGGCAGTTCCGACACCACCAAGGGCGACCGCGCCGGACCATACCTCCGGTCTGGCCCCGGATTGATCTGGATCAGTTGCATCTGACCGAGCAAAAGGTAACCTCAAGCCATGATCCGCCGTCGTCACCGTAGCTGGTTCCAGCGCACCGCCCTCCTCGCGATGGCGGCATTGCTCTGGTCTCAGCTCGCGCTGGCCAGCCATGGCGGCTGCCTGGATCTTCCGGGCACACCCGCCGCAGTCGCGGCCGGCGCGGATACCCCCCACGACCACGGCCACGGCTGCGACGCGGAGCTTCCCTCGGCGGACAGGGCGGTGTGTGCCGCGCACTGCAGCGAGGGGGGTATTTCGGCCGACAG
>JAFLCQ010000145.1 GCA_017302815.1 Planctomycetota bacterium | reverse complement strand
GAGGTGCCCGTGCAGCCGGGATGGAGCGATGCCGTCTCAGGCGACGGACTGGGCCAGCTCCTGCGACTCGGCGGCTGGGACGCCCGCGTGCTGGTCCGGCCGCGCTGAGCCCAGGCGCCGGCGCAGGTCGCCCAGCACGCCCTGCTTGTCGTGGCACCAGCCTCCGGACGCGAGGATGGCGTCGGGCGCGTCCGCGACCACGCGCTGCAGCGCCTGGTCGTGGCGCAGGCGCGCGATCAGGCGGGCGGCGCGATCGACGTATTCGGGACGTGGCAGCTCGGGCAGGTGCATGCGCTCCAGCGGCGTCCCGCGCATGACGTGCAGGTTGTGGATCTTCACCGAGGCGACCGGCAGGCCGGCCAGCAGCGTCCCCAGGCGTTCGGGCGCGTCGTCGCCTTCGCCGGGCAGGCCGAGGATGACGTGCGCGCACAGCTCCAGCCGGCGGGCGGCGGCGCGGCGCACGGCGTCGAGGAACTGCGCCACGGTATGGCCGCGGTTCATCCGCCGCAGCACGGCGTCGCGGTCGCTCTGCAGGCCGAGTTCGAGGGTGGTGAAGGTGCGCTGCGCGGTCTCGGCCAGCAGGTCGAGGACCTCGTCGGGCACGCAGTCGGGCCGCGAGCCGATCGACAGCCCGACGCACTCGGGGAAGTCGGCGGGGAAGCGCGCATACAGCGTGCGCAGGTGTTCGACCGGCGCGTAGGTGTTGCTGAACGACTGCAGGTAGGCGATGAAGCCGTCGACGCGGCGGTGGCGGCGGCGCAGGGCGTCGCGGCCGCGCTCCCACTGCCGCTCCAGCGACGGCAGCTGAAGCCCGGGCGAGAAGCCGCGGTTGTCGCACCAGGCGCAGCCGCCCTTGGCCACCGTGCCGTCGAGGTTGGGGCAGGTGAAGCCGGCTTGGAGGCACAGCTTGCGCACGCGCATCCCGGGGAACCGTTCGGCCAGCAGGGCGCGGTAGCCTCTGAAGCCCCAGGTCTCCCCGACCCCGGACCCCGGACCCCGGACCCCGGACGGACGCGCCGATGGCGCGTCCGTGTTCACCTGCGGCTGGCCTTCTTGGCCTTGGCCTTCTTCTTGCGCTCGGCGCGGTAGCGCTTGAGCGCGTCCTTGTCCTCGCGCTTCTGGAACAGGCGGTTCGGGCTGGGCATGAAGGCCGCCGGGTTGGCGAGCTGCTCGGGGGTCAGCTCCTCCTGCTGCGGCAGCTTGCCGGCCATGTCCTGGATGTCGCCGAACTTGCCCATCATCTTCTTCATCATGTCGAAGTGCTTGAGCAGGGTCTGCACCTCGGAGGTGGTCGAGCCGGCGCCCATGGCGATGCGGCGGCGGCGGCTCATGTCGATGAGGTCGGGGTGGTTGCGCTCCCACTTCGTCATCGAGTCGATGATCACGCCGTAGCGCTTGAAGATCTTCTCGTCGACCGGCAGCGCGGCGAACTTGGCGCCGACGCCGGGGATGAGGCCGAGCAGGTCCTTGAGCGAGCCCATCTTGGCGATGGCCTTCAACTGCTCCTGGAAGTCGGTGAGGTCGAACTTGTTCTTGAGGATGCGCTCCTCGATCTGCTTCGCCTGCTTCTCGTCGACCGCGGTCTGCGCCTTCTCGACGAAGGTCAGGATGTCGCCCATGCCGAGGATGCGGCGGGCGTAGCGGTCGGGGTGGAAGGGCTGCAGGCCGTCCATCTTCTCGGACACGCCGACGAACTTGATCGGCCTGCCGACGACATGGCGCAGCGACACGATGGCGCCGCCGCGGGCGTCGCCGTCGAGCTTGGTCACCACCACGCCGTCCAGCGGCAGGCGCTGGTGGAAGGCCTTGGACGAGTTCACCGCGTCCTGGCCGGTCATCGCGTCGACGACCAGGAAGGTGCAGTGCGGCTTGGCGCGGGCGTGGATCTCGGCCACCTCGTTCATCAGCTCGTCGTCGACGTGCAGGCGGCCTGCGGTGTCGAGGATGACCACGTCGCGGTTGTCGAGGCGGGCGGCCTCGACGCCGCGCGCGCACAGCTCGGGCGGGGTGGCGCCGGCCTGGTGGAAGACCGGGGCGCCGACCTGCTCGCCGAGGATCTTCAGCTGCTCGATGGCGGCGGGGCGCTGCAGGTCGGCGGCGACCAGCTGCACGCGCTTGCCGTTCTCCATCAGCAGCTTCGCCAGCTTGGCGCAGGTGGTGGTCTTGCCCGAGCCCTGCAGGCCGGCCATGAGGATGACGGTCGGGCCATCCTTGGCGAAGGGGATCTCGCTGTCGCCCGCGCCCATCATGGCGATGAGCTCGTCGTGCACGACCTGCACGACCTGCTGCGCCGGGGTGACGCCCTGGATCAGCTCCTGGCCGATCGACTTGGCCTCGACGCGGGCGAGGAAGTCCTTCACCACCTCGACGGCGACGTCCGCCTCCAGCAGGGCGCGGCGGACCTCTTTCAGGCCCTCGCGGATGTTGTCGGCGGTGAGGTTCTGCTGCTTGCGGAAACGCTCGAAGACGTTGCCGATGCGCTCGGAGATGAACTCGAACATGGCGACCCTGGCGGGTCAGGCTCTGACGGGAGCGGGGGAAGACTAAGGCGGAAGGTGGAAGGCGGAAGGCGGAAGTGATGCCAGGTCGCGGATGCGCCGGTCCAGGGTGGGATGCACCCAGTCCGGGGCGATGGCGGCAAGAGGCTGCAGGACGAAGGCGCGCTCATGCAGGCGCGGGTGCGGCAGGGTCAGCACCGGGGTGTCGACGATGGCGCCGTCCTCGGCCAGCAGCAGGTCGAGGTCGAGGGTGCGCGGGCCCCAGCGCACCTCGCGCACACGGCCGCAGGCCGACTCCGCCCGGCGCAGGGCGTCGAGCAGGCCGTGCGGCCCGTAGCCTGTCGCGACGATCCAGGCGCTGTTGAGGAAGGGGGGCTGCGGCGGGCCGCCGACCGGGGCGGTCGTGATCCACGGCGCTTCGGCCTCGATCCGGACGCCGTCGGAGTCCAGCAGTTCCCGCGCATTCCGCGCGCTCGCGCGGACATCCCCCAGGTTGCCGCCCACCCCGATCGCGTAGCGCATGGCGCCCAGGATCGGTGCCTTGCCTCCGTGGCAACCCCATGACACTCCCCGCGCCCCTGGAGAGCCGCCCATGACCGACCGCGCCGCCCGCCTCGTCTTCGCCGATGGGACCATCTTCCGCGGTCGTTCGGTCGGCGCCGTCGGCACCACCACCGGCGAGGCGGTGTTCAACACCGGCATGACCGGATACCAGGAGGTCCTGACCGACCCCAGCTACCGCGGTCAGATCGTCACCATGACCTACCCGGAGATCGGCAACTACGGCATCTCCCCGCAGGACATGGAGAGCGACCGCGCCCAGGTCAGCGGCTTCGTCATGCGCGACTGCTGCGAGATCCCCTCCAGCTTCCGTTCGGCCGAGAGCCTGCCCGCCTTCCTGACCCGCTACGGCATCGTCGCCATCGATGGCGTCGACACCCGCGCCATCACCCGCAAGCTGCGCGTGACCGGCGTGGTCAACGCCGTCATCAGCAGCGAGGACCTCTCCGACGCCGAGCTGATCGAGCGGGTGAAGAAGGCCCCGTCGATGGCCGGCCTCGACCTCGCCAGCGTGGTGTCGTGCACGACCGCCTACGACTGGGACGAACCCAGCGACCCCGCCATCTTCGGCACCCCGGTCGACTGGCCGAAGCTCGCCGACCGCCCGCTGGTGGTGGCGATCGACTGCGGCGTGAAGCGCAACATCCTCCGCCTGCTGGTGTCATGCGGCTTCCGCGTCCGCGTCGTGCCCAGCACCACGCCCGCCGCCGAGATCCTGGCCCTGAAGCCGCGCGGCATCTTCCTGTCCAACGGCCCCGGCGACCCGGCCGCCGTCACCAGCGTGATCGCCTCGGTGAAGGAGCTGCTGAAGACCGATGTCCCGGTCTTCGGCATCTGCCTCGGGCATCAGATCCTCGGCCTCGCCTACGGCGCGAAGACCTACAAGCTGAAGTTCGGCCACCGCGGCTCGAACCACCCGATCAAGCGCCTGTCCGACGGCAAGGTCGAGATCGCCAGCCACAACCACGGCTTCGCGGTCGATCCGCAGTCGCTGCCGGCCGGCGTGCGCATGAGCCACGTCAACCTCAACGACAGCACCTGCGCCGGCATCGAGCACGAGGCGAAGGCGCAGTTCTCGGTGCAGTACCACCCCGAGGCCGCCCCCGGCCCCGCGGATCCGCTGTACCTGTTCCGCCGCTTCGCCGACGCCGTCCGCTGCTGAACGCACGACCGGCGACGGCGGGTTGCGCCGCCGGCAACCCCGCCATGCTGGTCCCGACCTGGAGTCCGACATGCCCCGTACGCCCGCCGACACCGTGAAGCCGCTGCGCAGCATCGCCTGGGATGGCGGACTGGAGAACGGGCGCCTCGTCGTCCTCGACCAGACCCGCCTGCCCGGCAGCGTGCGCCAGCTCTCGCTGCGCGACCTCGAATCGGTGCGCCTGGCGATCACCGAGTTCAGCGTGCGCGGCTCCAGCGCCATCGGCATCGCCGCCGCCTACGGCGTGGTGCTGCATCTCATCCCGCGCGCCGTCGCCGCCACCGGCAAGGGCAGCGAGATCCTCAACAAGCATGTCGAGTACGCCGTCGAGCGCCTCGCCTCGGCCCGCCCCACCGCGGTCAGCCTGTGCTGGGCCCTCGAGCGCCAGCGCCAGTGCTACAAGCGCCACATCGGCCATCTCACCGCCCTCGAGATGTGCGCCCGCCTGCTGATGGAGGCCAAGCGCATCCACCGCGAGGACGAGGAGCTGTGCGCCCGCATCGCCGACCACGGCGCCCCGCTGCTGACCGGCAACGTCATCACCCTCAGCAACACCGGCGCTCTGGCCACCGGCGGCGTCGGCACCGCCCTCGGCTGCATCCAGCGCGCGCACCAGCTGGGCCGCAAGGTGCGCACCTACGTGTGCGAAAGCCGTCCGCTGCTGGCCGGCAGCCGCCTGACCGCTCCCGAGCTGCAGCGCGCCGGCGTGCCGGTCACCGTGCTGTGCGACACCGCCGCCGCCGCCCTGATGGCGACCGGCCAGATCAAGGCGGTCATCGTCGGCGCCGAGTGCATCGCCGCCAACGGCGACCTCATCGGCAACGTCGGCACCTACCAGCTGGCGGTCCTGGCCAAGGGCCACCGCATCCCCTTCTACGTCGCAGCGCCCGGTTCGGCGATCGATGCGAAGGTGAAGGACGGCACCAAGGTCGCCATCGAGCAGCGCGATGGCGACGAGGTCCGCCGTCCGCGCGGCGTGCTGGTGGCCCCGGCCGATGTCGAGGTGTGGAACCCCGCCTTCGATCTCACCCCGGCCGAGCTGATCACCGCGATCATCACCGATCGCGGCGTGGTCCGCGGCCCGAGCCCGATCAAGATCCGTAACCTGCTGGCTTGAATCGGCTTGAATCGGCTTGTGCCGGCGCTTGCCGGCTCGGGCGGTACCGATAACCTGCTTCCTCCCCGGCGTGGGTCAGCGTTCACGCGGACGCCTCCCAGGCCCATCACAACCACCCGTTTCCCCGGGAACGCGCAACCATGTCGATCGACAAGACCCGCAAGACCACCCTCATCGCCGAGTTCGGCGGCAACGCCAAGAACACCGGCTCCGCCCCGGTCCAGGTGGCCCTGCTCTCCGAGCGCATCAACTACCTCACCGAGCATCTCAAGGCCCACAAGAAGGACTTCCACAGCCGCCGCGGCCTGCTGCTGATGGTCGCCCAGCGCGCCAAGCTGCTGAAGTACATCAGCAAGAACGACGTCGAGGGCTACCGCAAGCTGACCGAGAAGCTGAACATCCGTCAGAAGGCTTAAGCTTCTAGGGGCTTCGCCCCTAGGACCCCGCGGCCTTTGTCGGGGTTCGCCTCCGCCGCCGGGCGGCGGAGGCGTGGGCGGATGGGGCTACGCCCCATTGTATCCGCCCACCACCCCTCGGCGGCCGTCGCTGGCGCTCTTATTCTCGAGTCGACGCCCGTCCGGTGACGGGCACTTCTTTCACAATCCACCCTGACCGACCAACACACAGCCGCGCCCCTGGTCGCCTCTCCTTACCGTCGCCGATCGCGATCGACGCCGATATGGACAGGCCGAGGGACGCGCGGCGCCTGGGGCCAACGCGCCCCAAGGAGCTCCCATGGACCGCAATACTGCGCTCTCCGCCCTCAACATGCACAAGAAGACGGTCACCCTGACCGTCGGTGAAGGCCTCGACGCCCGCCTGATCGAGATCGAGACCGGCTACCTCGCCAAGCAGGCGAACGGTTCCGTCGTCGTCCGTTGCGGCGAGACCTTCGTCATGTCGACCGTCTGCGACGGCGACCCGCGCGTCGGCCTCGACTTCTTCCCGCTGACCGTCGACTACCGCGAGAAGATGTACGCCGCCGGCCGCATCCCCGGCAACTTCTTCCGCCGCGAGCAGCGCCCCAGCGAGCACGAGACCCTGATCTCGCGCCTGACCGACCGCCCGCTGCGCCCGCTCTTCGCCCCCGGCTACAAGCGCGACACCTCGTGCCAGTCGGTGGTCATCAGCTTCGACGGCGCCAACGAGCCCGACGTCCTCTCGATGGTCGGCGTCTCCGCCGCCCTCTCGATCAGCTCGATCCCCTTCGACGGCCCGATCGGCGCGGTGCGCATCGGCCTGGTCGACGGCAAGTTCCTGGTCAACCCGACCGCGCAGCAGCGCGAGGCCAGCGTCCTCGACCTGATCGTCGCCGGCACCGACGCCGCCATCACCATGGTCGAGTGCGGCGCCAAGGAGGTCTCCGAGGCCGTGATGGTCGACGCGCTGATGCTCGCCCACCGCGAGATCCGCAAGGTCGTCGCCGCGATCAAGGAATTGGTCGCCAAGGCCGGCAAGCCGAAGATGCAGATCGAGGCCCCGGTCGAGAGCCCGTGGGTCAAGAAGATCGCGGCCGAGTGCGCCGCCGAGATCAAGGCCGCCCTGCTGACCAAGGTCAAGCACGAGCGCTACGCCGCGGTCAAGGCCTGCAAGACCGCCGTCAGCGCGCGCTACGTCGCCGCCGTCGCCGGCGACGACGCCGCCAAGGCCGCCGCCAAGGCCGAGATCGATGCCGCCTTCGGCGACGCCAAGGACATCGTCTTCCGCGAGCTGATCCTGGAAGGCAAGCGCGTCGACGGCCGCGACCTGACCACCGTGCGTCCGATCGTCATCGACGCCGACGTCATCCCGCGCGCCCACAGCAGCGTGGTGTTCACCCGCGGCGAGACCCAGGCCCTGATGACCCTGACCCTGGGCACCGGCGAGGACGAGCAGCTGATCGACGGCCTGAAGGAGAAGTACAACGAGCGCTTCCTCCTCCACTACAACTTCCCCGGCTTCTCGGTCGGCGAGGTGGAGAAGCGCGGCTCGCCCGGCCGCCGCGAGGTCGGCCACGGCGCCCTCGCCCGTCGCGCCCTGGCGCAGGTCCTGCCCGCCCAGGAGCAGTTCCCCTACTGCATCCGCCTGTGCAGCGACATCCTGGAGTCGAACGGCTCCAGCTCGATGGCCACGGTGTGCAGCGGCTCGCTGGCCCTGATGGCCGGCGGCGTGCCGATCTCGGCCCCGGTGGCCGGCATCGCCATGGGCCTGGTGATGGAGGGCAGCCGCTACGCCGTGCTGACCGACATCCTCGGCGACGAGGACCACTACGGCGACATGGACTTCAAGGTGTGCGGCACCAGCAAGGGCATCACCGCCCTGCAGATGGACATCAAGATCAGCGGCATTTCGGCCGAGCTGATGTCCAAGGCGCTGGAGCAGGCCCGCCAGGGCCGCCTGCACATCCTGCAGTGCATGAACGAGGTCGTCTCGGCCGTCCGCCCGGGACTGTCGAAGTACGCCCCGCAGATCGTCCAGATCCAGATCGACCCCGAGTTCATCGGCAAGATCATCGGCAAGGGCGGCGAGACCATCCGCCGCATCCAGGACGAGACCAAGGCCAAGCTCAACGTCGACGACGATGGCGTCATCACCATCGCCTCGCCCGACCTGGCCTCGATCGAGAAGGCCAAGGGCTGGATCAAGGACCTCACCACGATGCCGACCGCCGGCACCGTCTACAAGGGCAAGATCACCTCGATCAAGGAGTTCGGCGCCTTCGTCGAGTTCATGCCCCAGACCGAGGGTCTGGTCCATATCAGCGAGTGGGCGTGGGAGCGCACCGCCTCGCTGGACGGCGTCGCCCGCGCCGGCCAGGAGGTCGAGGTCAAGCTGATCGAGGTCGACGAGCGCACCGGCAAGTTCCGTCTCTCGCGCAAGGCCCTGCTGCCGAAGCCCGAGGGCTTCGTCGAGGAGCCGCAGGGCGAGCGCCCGCCGCGCCGCGACTTCGGCGACCGCGGCC
>JAFLCQ010000144.1 GCA_017302815.1 Planctomycetota bacterium | reverse complement strand
GGGTCCGGGGTCGCAGGGGCGCCAGCCCCCGCCCAGGGGTCGCAGGGGGCGGGAGCCCCCCGGTGGTGCGGGTCCAGGGGCGAGAGCCCCTGGCGGGGCATGGCGGGGCAGCGCCCCGCGTGAACCGGAGCGCGCAGCGCGACCGGGCGCCGAGGGCTGGTGGGCGGATACAATGGCCGCAGGCCATCCGCCCACGTTTTCGGAGCGGCAGCGACGAAAACGAAGCCCGACAAAGCCCGCGGGGTCCTAGGGGCGAAGCCCCTAGAAGCTAAAACAACCGGTTCAACCCGTTCAGCGCCGCGACACGGTAGGCTTCAGCCATGGTCGGATAGTTGAACGTGTTCGACACGAACCAGCGGATGGTGTTGTTGGGCGGCGGCTGCGCCATCACCGCCTGGCCGATGTGGATGATCTCGGTGGCCTGGTAGCCGAAGCAGTGGATGCCGAGGATCTCCTGGGTGTCGCGGTGGAACAGGATCTTCAGCATGCCCACGGTCTGGCCGACGATCTGGGCGCGGGCGAGGCTGCGGAACAGGCTATGCCCGACCTCGTAGGGCACCTTGGCCTCGGTCAGTTCGCGCTCGGTCTTGCCGATCGAGCTGATCTCGGGACTGGTGAAGATGCCGGTGGGCACCTCGCGGCCCAGGCGGCGGTCGCAGCTGGCGCCCTCGCCGCCGAGGTGGCAGACCGCGGCGCGGCCCTGGTCGTAGGCGGCGCTGGCCAGGCTGGGCGGGCCGGTGACGTCGCCGACCGCGAAGATGGTGGGTACCGAGGTGCGGAACTGGTCGTCGACCGCGATCTGGCCGCGCGAGTTGGGCTTGATGCCGACGTTCTCGAGGCCCAGATCCTCGACATTGCCGCTGCGGCCGTTGGCCCACAGCAGGACGTCGGTCATCAGCTTCTTGCCGCTCTTGCAGTGCAGGATCACGCAATCGTCGCGCGCCTCGACCCGTTCGGCCTCCTCGTTGTGGCGGACCAGGCAGCCCTGGTCGCGCAGGTGGTAGGCCAGGGCGTCGACGATCTCGTCGTCGAGGAAGGACAGCAGGCGGTCGCGGGTGTTGACCAGGTTCACCTTGATGCCGAGGTTCCTGAACATCGACGCGTATTCGCAGCCGATGACGCCGGCGCCGTAGATGGTGATCGACTGCGGCGTGTGCTTCATCTCCAGGATGGTGTCGCTGTCGCGCACCCGCGGATGGGTGAAGTCGATGTGCCCCGGACGGTGCGGGCGCGAGCCGGTGGCGATGACGATGCTCTTGGCCTTGTAGAGCTCGATCCCGCCATGGTGGTCGCGCACCTCGACCGTGCTGGGGTCCTTGATCACGGCCTGGCCGCGCAGGATCTGCACGTGGTTGCGCTCGTAGAAGTCCGAGCGCATCGAGACCTGGCGGCGGATCACGCCGTCGGCGGCCTTCAGCAGGTCGGGGATCGACACCTCGGCATGGCCGCCGATCGAACGGGTGAGCGGGTTCGCGCGCATGCCCGCCCACTGGAAGATGGCCTGGCGCAGCGCCTTGCTGGGGATGGTGCCCCAGTGCGTGCAGCCGCCGCCGACATCGCGGTAGCGCTCGGCCACCGCCACGCTGAGACCGCTCTTGGCGGCCTGCATGGCGGCACCTTCGCCGCCGGGGCCGGAGCCGATGACGAAGAGATCGAGTTCGGGCATGCCCCGACTCTAGGCGGGCCTGGCAGCCCTGGCAATGCGCGGGTGCGCCACCCTGCCCGGGCTCAGTGCCCGCCGATCGATCCGGTGGAGATGTTCATCTCGCTGACCTTGCGGATCTTGTCGACCTGGCCGGCCTTGATCCACACGATGCGGTCGGACACCGCCAGCATCTTGTGGTCGTGGGTGGCGGAGATGACGGTGACGCCGAGGTCGGTCGAGAGCTTCTTGAAGATGCCGATGATCATCTCGCCGGTCTTGAGGTCGAGGTTGGCGGTCGGCTCGTCGGCGAGGAGGATGGTCGGCTTGTTGGCCAGGGCGCGGGCGATGGCGACGCGCTGCTGCTGGCCGCCGGACAGCTCGCCCGGGGTGTGGTCCGTGCGGTGGCCCAGCTCGACGTACTCCAGCACCTCGGCGGCGCGCCTGCGGGCCTCCTCGTCGGTCGCGCCGAGGAAGATGATCGGCAGCATCACGTTCTCGAGGGCGGTCAGCGACGGGATCAGGTTGTAGCTCTGGAAGACGTAGCCGATGTGGCGGCCGCGGAAGTAGGACAGCTCGGCTGACGACAGCTTGGGCAGGGACACGCCGCCGACCGTGATCTCGCCGCGGGTCGGGCGGTCCAGCGCCCCGATCATGTTGAACAGGGTCGACTTGCCCGAGCCCGACGGGCCCATGATCGCGAGGTACTCGCCGCGCTCGATGCTCAGCTCGATCCCGCGCAGGGCGTAGACCTCCTCGGCACCGCTCTTGAAGCACTTGTCCAGCCCGCTGACCGTGACGATGGGTTCTGCCATGGGGACCTCAGTACGGCAGGGCGTTGGCGGACTTGGAGAGGAAGACGATGCCGATGCACAGCATCGACACCAGGCCGAAGCCGCACGACACGCCGGCCGCCAGCACCGGCACGTACTGCCCCCACATCAGGCCGAGCTTCTTCTCGAAGTAGTAGCGGCCGAGCAGGGCGCCGATGATCTGCGGGATGATGACGTGCGGCAGTGTCTGGCCGAGGCCGCGCACCAGGCCGTAGCACAGGGTCACCGGGGCGGCGACCGCGCTCAGGGCGCCGAAGAGGGCGGTGCCCGCGACCAGGCCGATCAGCACCACCGTGCCGGACAGGGCCTCCTGGAACTGGCTGTAGCCGCCGGCGGTGGACGAGAACACCAGGCAGGCGTTCTTGGCGTCCAGCTCCCAGATCTGCTGCGCGTAGGGATACACGGCGCTGGGGATCTCGGCCAGGCCCCAGATGAAGGAGGCGAAGATCAGCGTCATGCCCATCATAACCGGGAACACCGAGACCTCGGCCTTCCACAGCGAGGTGAACTTGGTGCCGGTCAGCTCGGCCTGGCGGTAGAGCACGGTCTGGGTGCCGTAGTTCGCCTGCGGGATGGGGATGAACCACACCGCGATGCCATGGTAGCCCGAGACGATGAGCGACAGCTCGCGGATGAAGGGGATCTCGACCACCTGGCCGGCGATGCCCTCCAGGCGGGCGGTGACGTAGCTGATCAGCGGGGTGTAGACGAAGCCGAAGAAGACCAGGACCAGCAGCACGCCGGTATGCCAGTCGACCAGCCAGCCGCTGACCGCGATGTAGAGGCAGGTGACGACGATGTAGATGCCGAGGATCCAGCGGTTGGGGATGTCGCCGCGGCCGGCGGGGACGCCCGTGCTGGAGGCCACGCCGGAGGCCAGCTCGGCGGCGTCCAGCTCGCGCTTGCGCTTCAGCGCCTTGACCATGCCCCAGATGCCGACCACCGCCACGGCCAGCGAGATGCCGATGCCGAAGGACAGGTAGAAGTCGACGTTGTTCTTGAACATCGTCTCGACCGTCGAGTCGCCGGGGTTCCAGCTGCGCAGCACGCCGAAGCTGTGCAGCACCGGGTTCAGGATGAAGGTGATGATCAGACCGCCGAAGGACCCGACCATGGCCCAGAAGGGCAGCACCATGCCAATGATCAGCTGGGTGAAATCGAAGCTGATGCCGGTCGCCACCGCCGGCAGGATCTCGCGGGTGTACTGCGTCAGGTCGACGAAGGGGATGGGCAGGACGCTGTACTTGTTGGCCTCGCCCAGGAGGTTCGCCGACAGGGTGGGCAGGCCGAGGTAGATGGCGCCGAAGACCAGGCCGAGGGCGCCGCCGATGGAGAACACGCGCCAGCGCCATCCGCCCGAGCGGTCCTGGCCGTCGAGATCGTCGGCCAGGGCCATCATGCCCTGCGCGCCGACCGGGGCCATCGGGAAGGGCAGCTTCTCGATGTCGCTGGTCAGGCGGAACAGGCCGTAGCCGGCCACCGCCGCGTCGAGGCGGGTGAACAGCGACTTGAACACCATCAGCCCGATCGCCGGCAGCCAGGCCAGGGACAGGAAGCTGCGGCCCTCGTAGGCGGCGGGATCGCTGGGGGCGTACCATTCCGGGAACTGGTCCGACAGGCCGAAGGACAGCGCCGCCTCGCTGCGCACCAGGAACTGGTTCCACAGCGGGGTCGAATGCTGCACGTTCTGCCAGGCGAAGGTGCCGGCCATGTAGAACAGCACGAAGATCTGCGCCCGCGCCAGCTTGGCGTTGGCACGCTTGGCGACTTCCAGGAACAGGATGAGGGTCACCCACTGCGCCGCCGCGCCGACGCCCTGGCCGGCGAGCAGCTGCATGTACAGCGCGCCCGGGATCAGCACCAGGGCGATGAGGAAGACGCCGATGACCGAGCCGAACGAGAAGCCCTCGCTGTAGGTCCCGGGCGGGACCATCAGCTTGCGGTACTTCTCCATCTCCGCATCAAGCCTGGCCATGGGCGCCTCCGTCGGTGGCCTCGGCCAGCACGCGTGCCGCCTCAGCCTGGTAGTGCTCGACCGCCTCGTTGGGCAGCGACCGCCAGATCAGGAACTGCTCGCGCAGATCCTTGATGAAGGCCTTGTTGCCGCGCAGCCAGGTCGAGTGGTGGCCGTTGAGGCGCTCGATCTCGACCACGACCTCGTCGATGCCGGGGATGTCGCTGGGGCGCGTGTGCATGGCGAAGCGCTGGTAGACGCCGAGGTCGAAGGGCGCCAGCGCCACCTCGGAGCGGATGCCGACCCGATGCCCGTCGACGCGGTAGAGGCCGACCCGCTTGGCGGCGAAGACGTCGAGGGCGGCGTCGCTGTGGTTGCCGAAGTGCTCGCGGATGAAGGCCACGATGCCGCCGAAGCTCTTCTCCGGCACCGTGAAGGGGAAGGTGAAGACCAGCTTGTCGCCGTCCGGCTTGGGCATGCGCCAGGCGCGATTGACGCCCGGATTGGCGCTGCGGCTGGCCATCAGCGCCGGATAGATGGTCGACAGCAGCACCATCGCCATCACCGCGAAGATGGTCATCAGCGACGACAGCGAGCTGAAGTTCATGTCCGGGACGTTCATCAGGCCGTGGTCGCCCAGCAGGTTGAGGATCTTGGCCGCCAGCTGGCCGAGGAGGTAACCGCCGAGCCCGCCGACCACCGCGATCACCGAGCTTTCGGCGAAGAACAGGGTGCCGACGTCGCGCGGCGACAGGCCCAGCGCGCTGTAGGTGAAGATCTCCTTCTGGCGGTCGACGATCGAGCCGAGCAGGCTGGAGAAGATGATCAGGCCGCCCAGCAGCAGCGGCACGATGAGATCGCCCAGGCCGCCGCCGGTCACCTCGCGGGTGTAGAAGTACTGCTTGGCGCCGTCGCCGCTGCTGGCGTAGACCGGGCCATTGAAGAAGCCGGCGATGTCGTTGGCGGTGCGCTTGAGGTCCGCCTCGCCCTTCGGATACAGCACCAGCACGTTGGTCATACCGCCCAGCTCGCGCACCGCCCGGTTGGTGGTGATCGCGGTCAGGGTCGGCGAGGTGAAGATGAACGACGAGGTGTCGATGGTCTGGAAGGCGTTGTTGAAGTTGGTCGCGTTGTTGCCCTGGTTGCCGGTGGCGGCCAGGGTGGCGTCGAAGTCCGGCGGCATCAGCTTGGTGCCGTCGATGTTCTCGACGTTCTTCAGCCGCTCCTCGTCGAAGGTGCCGGCGAGGCGGAAGGCCATGCCGCGGATCCGCACCTCGGCCCCGGGCGACAGGCCCAGGCGCTTGGCCACCGTCGCGGACAGCCACAGCGGCTGCGGAGCGCCGGCGGCGGGCTCGGCCAGGTCGCCGATCACCCCCTGCGGCAGCCGCGCCGCCTCGCGCTGGTCGAGGCCGAGCAGGGCGTCGATCTTCACCGATCCGCCGCCGACCGGATCGAGGACGACGTTGGCGATCCACTTCTCGTAGTCGGTGCCGCCGAGCGGATCGCGGCAGCTGGCGGTGCGCCGCACGACGTCGAAGCGTTCGCCGTGGATGCGCTCGATGGCGTCGGCCACGCGGTCGGGGATGCGCAGGAACGACGGCTGGTGCACCTCGATGCGGTCGGCGCCGCGGCTGCGGCCAAGGTAGGACTCGACCACCGCCGAGCCGCTCTGGAAGCTGGCGAAGACCAGGATGGTGAAGGTCAGCAGGGTGACGGTGATGGTGGTGAGGAAGGTCTTCAGCGGCCGGTTGCGCATGCCGGCGATGCCGATGATCACCGCCGCGAAGGTGGTCGAGTTGCCGTTGCCGGCGGAATGCGAGCGCTGCGACAGGCCCTGCATCGCCATCAGCTCGTGCTTGAACTTGCCCATCACCACCGAGATCACGAAGCCGGACAGCAGGATGATGATGAAGGCGAGGAAGATGATGATCGGCGCGTCGGCCAGCGCGAAGGCGGGATGGGTGAAGTAGAGGATCAGGAAGGTGCCGACGAAGATGCCCGAGAAGCCGAGGATCTGCCGGTAGATCGACACCGAGCCCAGCACCAGGCGCTCGACGGCGAAGGCGAAGGGGATGCTGAGGATGAGCAGGAAGACGACCGCCTTCAGCAGGTCGTTGGCGTTCTCGCGCAGCGGGGTGTGGGCGCGGTAGGCGAGGGCGGCGGCGATGGTCTCGTGCGCCGCGGCCAGACGCACGTCACCGGCGGCGCGGGCGGCGCGGGCATCATCGAGGTTGTCGATGCACTCGGCGTGCACGCGCTCGATCGGCCGGTTCACCAGGTTCTTCTCGCGCAGCACGTGCAGACGCTGCCGGTTCAGCGCCGCGGTGTCCTCGGCCGAGCGGCGCAGCACGTCCAGCGAGACCAGCGACTCGGGCGACGGGGAGATGCCGCGGCCCTGCGGGCGGTCATCGCCGCCGCCGAGCAGGAACAGCCCGCTGCCGATCAGCTTCAGCGCCCGCTCCTCGTTGCTGACCACCACCAGGCCGCCGCTGCCGTAGCCGCCGAAGGTGCGCTTCACCGTCGAGTCGGTGCGGCCGACCAGGCGCTGGTAGAAGCCGGGGACGCTGTATTCCGCCGGCTGGAATGGGACGTAGACCCCGTTGCCGAAGCCGCTGAAGAGGCGGATGTTGAAGGCCTGCGCACCGCTGGCGGTGGCGCCATCGTGGTAGGACTGCGGCGCACCGTCGGCGCCGAAGGCGATGCCGCTGATCTTGTTCGTCGTCCAGTCGTCGACCACATGCGGCGCGAAGACATGGCCGGCCGGGTTGACCCGCGCCATCGGCGAGTTGCTGCGGCCCGCGACCAGGCCGGCGCCTGTCGCCGAGGGCGACATGTCATGCGGGCGGGAGACGAAGATCACCGCGCCGGCGGCCGGGCCATCGACCTCCTCCGACCCGGGCGAGAGCATGTCCACGCGCAGGCCGCCCCACGACGAGCCGTTCCAGCGCCACACCAGCTTGTCGTTGAAGCGGGTCAGCTGCGGCACACCGGTCTTCAACGGCAGGTCCGAGGCGAGGAGGTCGCGCAACCAGGCCGACACCGGCACCGCCAGCGGCTGCAGGTCGGGCGCCGGCTCCGAGGTCGGCATCTCGTCGCGGTCCAGCGCGTCGCCCATCGTAGTCAGCTGGGCGCCCATCAGGCCCATGCCGACCGGGATGATCGAGGCGACCTGGCGGCGGCGCGGATAGCTGAGGAACTCGTAGCTGAAAGTGGTTGCGGCGAGGTCGGGGCTGCGCATCGGCGCCGCTGCGGGGTGCGCCGGCGCGACGCGGTTCCAGGCCTGCTGCCAGGCGTCCATGTGCTTCACCAGGTGGCCCGGCTTGGGGGCGTTCCACTCCAGCACGGTCATGCAGTCGAGGCCGAAGGGGTTCGCCATCCAGGCGCGCGAGGCGTCGGCGAAGTCGATGCCGGCATGGGCGATCACCGGCCGGCCGGCCAGCGCCTCCTCCAGCCGGCGGGCGGCGGCCATGCGCTGCTCGTCGGCCTGCAGCCAGGCGCGCAGGGCCTCCAGCTCGGCCCGCAGCTCGCCGGTCAGCACGGCGAAGGTGTCGGGATCGGTGATGGTGCGCTCGTGCAGCTGCCGGCGCATCTCGTTGAAGCGGGCGATCTCGGCGCGGCGCTCCGCGATGCGCGGCTCCAGCGCCTTGGCGGCGGCCTCGTCCTTGCGGTCCTGCGCCGCCTTGCGATCGAGGTTCAGGTGGCGGAACTCGTAGTTCAGCGCGTTCACCTTGCCGGTGAGCATGCGCCGCAGGCGCTCGCGGATCCAGAAGCGGTCATCGCCGCCGCCGGTCAGCAGGTCGGGCTGGCCGAGCAGGCCGATGCGCCGCTGCTGGACCTCGGCCTGCTCGCGCATCGCCACCACGCGCTCGGCCAGCTGGTCGCTGTCCTTCGAACCCCGGATGCCCTTGTCCACCACCCAGTACAGCACGCGGGCGCCATCCTGGCCGGCGTAGTGGCTGCCGAGGAAGCACACCAGCACGTTGCGGTCGGGGCGCTGCGCGGC
>JAFLCQ010000143.1 GCA_017302815.1 Planctomycetota bacterium | reverse complement strand
ACCTGCCCGCCGCCATCGCGGCAGATGCGGCAGCCTGCGGCGTGGCCAGCTGCGCGCGCACGGCGGTGACGACCTCGCGCGATAGGCGCCTGCGCAGCCACCGCCGCGACGGAGCGGGGCATCCGCAGCTGCTCGTCGCCTGGAGGGCGCCATGCGCTGGGTGATCGCCGGAGCGTCCTTCGTCACCCCGCTCATGCTGGTGATTGCCATCGGATCGTGCTTTGCAGACCCGCCGCAGGCCGGCAGCGGAGGCCGTCCCACCCTGGCCCCGGAGCGCATGGACGAGCTGTACCGCTTCACCCAGGCCCACACCGACCTCCTCGACCACTACGCAGCCGGACCCGGCAGCGAGGCCGGCACGCCGGTCCCCCATCTCAGCCTGGAGCGTTTCTCCAGCAGGGGCTCTGATGCGCAGGGGCACCCCTGGTACAGCCTCGCCCAGCCGCCTGCCCCGGGCCGCATGGGCGGAGTGCTGCGTCGTGCAGCCGGCGACCGCAGCGCGATCGCGGCGATCGACGGATGCACCGTCGTCGTGCTGAGTCCGCTGGCCGGCAGCTGGTGGTATTGGGAGGGTGAACCGGGGGCCGGCGCAGCGGCTAAGAGTCCTTGAACGCACGGGTTTTGGGCCATGCTCCCCGCCCTCCCGTTGCACCCCCCGCGGAACTGGACTTCCGGAGCACCTCATGGCCCTGAACCTCAACAAGACGCGCAACTTCGGCATCGTCGCCCATATCGACTCGGGCAAGACGACCGTGTCCGAGCGCATCCTCTACTACACCGGCAAGAAGCACAAGATCGGCGAGGTCCACGAGGGCGCATCGACCACGGACTGGATGAAGGAGGAGGCCGAGCGCGGCATCACCATCACCGCCGCGGCCGTGTTCTGCAACTGGAAGGACACCTACATCAACCTGATCGACACCCCGGGACACGTGGACTTCACCGCCGAGGTGGAGCGCTCGTGCCGCGTGCTCGACGGCGCGGTGGTCGTGTTCTGCTCGGTCGGCGGCGTGCAGGCCCAGTCCGAGACGGTGTGGCGCCAGGCCAACAAGTACAAGGTGCCCCGTCTGGTGTTCGTCAACAAGATGGACCGCATGGGTGCGAACTTCGAGAAGGTGGTCGGCCAGGTGAAGGAGCGCCTCGGCGCCAACCCCTGCCCCATCCAGATGCCGGTCGGCCAGGGTGAGGAGTTCCAGGGCGTCGTCGACCTCCTGGGCATGAAGTACTACACCTTCGAGGGCGAGAACGGCGAAGACCAGATCGAGCACGAGATCCCCGCCGAGCACCTGGAAGAGGCGAAGAAGAAGCGCGACCGCATGATCGAGATCGTCGCCGGCGAGAGCGACGCGCTGATGGAGAAGTACCTCGAAAGCGGCACCCTCAGCAACGAGGAGATCGTCGAGGGCCTGAAGCACGGCTGCATGCACTTCAAGCTGCAGCCCATGCTGCTCGGTTCGGCGCTGAAGAACAAGGGCGTGCAGCTCCTGCTCGACGCGGTCATCGCCTACCTGCCGAATCCGATCGAATCGCACAACATGACCCAGTTCGCCCTGGACGACACGCTCAAGGCGAACCCCGAGCCGACCAAGCCCGATCCCAAGGCCCCCCTGCGCGCCATGGTCTTCAAGATCATGAACATGCCGCAGCTGGGCGACGTGTCGTTCGTGCGCGTCTACCAGGGCCAGATCAACGAAGGCGACCAGCTCGTGTGCATGCCCTCGGGCAAGACCGAGCGCGCCAGCCGCATGGTCAAGCTCGTCGGCGCCGCCCCGCACAAGATCAGCGACTCCCCGGCCGGCGACATCTGCGCCCTGGTCGGCCTGAAGAACACCCAGACCGGCGACACCCTGTGCGCGCCCAGCGACAACAAGCCGATGCTGCTGGAAGGCATCACCTTCGCCAAGCCGGTGATCACCATGGCGATCGAGCCCAAGTCGAACGCCGACAAGGAGAAGCTGGCCTACGCCCTGGCCCGCCTCGAGCGCGAGGACCCCACCTTCAAGAAGTGGACCGACCCCGAGACCAGCCAGCTGATCATCGCCGGCATGGGCGAGCTGCACCTCGAAGTGCTCTCGCACCGCATCCGCGACGAATACAAGGTCGACGCCATCGTCGGCAAGCCGAAGGTCAGCTACCGCGAAACGATCACCAAGAAGATCGAGATCCGCGGCAAGCACGTGAAGCAGTCCGGTGGCCGCGGCCAGTACGGCGATTGCATCCTCGAGATCCGCCCGCTGACCGAGGAGGAGATCGCCGCCGGTCACGAAATCATCTTCGAGGACGCGATCCGCGGCGGCACCATCCCCAAGGAATACCGCGCTCCGATCGAGGAAGGCGTCCGCTCGGCGCTGACCCGCGGCCACATCAGCGGCTTCCCGACCATCAACGTCCACGTCAAGCTGATCGACGGCAGCTACCATGATGTCGACTCGAGCCAGGAAGCGTTCATCGCCGCCGGCTCGCTCGCCATCCGCGAGGCCTACCCGAAGCTCGGCTGCGTCGTGCTCGAGCCGTGGATGAAGGTCGAAGTCGAGACCCCGGACCAGTTCACCGGCACCATCATGGGTTCGCTGCAGTCGAAGCGCGCCATGATCACCGAGACGCTGGACCGCGGCGTGAACAAGATCATCCGCTGCGAGGTCCCCCTCGAGGGCATGTTCGGCTACACCACCGATCTGCGCTCGATGTCGCAGGGCCGCGCCAGCTACTCGATGGAGCCGGCGAACTACAAGCCGGTGCCGGCCGCGCTGGTCGCCGCGATCGCCAAGAAGTCCTGATCGCAGCCTGAATCGGTCCTGACAACGGCCTCCGGCGGTAATCCGCCGGAGGCCGTTGTGCTTCATGGATGAGACACAGAAGCCTGCGGCACAATGCTTTAGCGAGGCCGATCCGGAGTCGGAATTGGTTGTACAGGATCGCCTCGGCTCCCGAGTAGTAGGACGATGGCAACCTGCCTACTCCGCAGCCCGACATTGACCCGGCCGACCGGTCCGCGGATGATCAGCAACGGATCCCGCGCGAAATCGGCCAGCCATCGTCGAGACGGGAATGCACGCATGTTGCCACCGCGTCTGGTCATCCTGGGCATCACCCTCCTGCTCGTCGCGGCCGCTGCGCTGTGGGTGTGGCGTCTGAGCGCATCCGATCCCATGGCCGGGTTCCGCGACTTCCCATGGACCTATATCAGCGCATCGGCCATCGGATCCGACGCGTCGCGGGTCGTGATCAGCCGCGGATCGGTCAGCGGACCGACCTCCATCCGCATCGAAGGCAGCGGCGAGACCGCCTGGCCGGCCTTCTTCCATCCCGATCCCTCGGTAGTGCCGCAGGTTGGCGGCAAGCCATGCATCTTCCCGGTCATCTCGGATGGGCCTCATGCGCACACCCCGGTCATTCCGGCACTGAAACGGCCATTGACCGAAGCCGAACTCGCCGGCGCCCAGCGCTACCTGACTCCGGAGGGAGAGGCGCGCATGGCCGCATTCCGCACGGAGATGGGGCAATGAGCACGCGCAGCGCCTTCACTCTCATCGAGCTCCTGGTGGTGATCTCGATCATCGCCATCCTCGCTGCGATGCTGCTGCCTGCCATCGGCCTGGTGAAAGAGGCCGCGATGTCCGCATCATGCGGCACCAACCAGCGCCAGATCCTGATGGCCGTCCACACCTATGCCGACGAACACCAGGGACTGCTGCCTGACGCCCAGGCCAACAATGGCGGGACCGTCCAGACTTGGGTGGTGAACGTCTACCTGGGCCAGTACCTGGAGATCGAGTCCACCGCCGTTCCGTGGAACGCTGCGCTCGGCAAGAGCGACGTGCGCATGATGCAGGGCAGCTGGCGCATCCTGCAATGCCCATCGGCGCGGCAGCGCGCGCCCACCTCGACCCATTACGGCCTCAACACGAAGTTCTGCGGCGACTACCAGCGCCCCTCGACCAGCGTGGTCGTCGCGAAGATCTCGCCCGCCAGCAAGACGGTGGTGCTCACCGACGTCCCCAGCGACACCCGCTTCTCCAGCAATCTGTACACGCCGGCGCAGGTTTTCGGCAACGGCAACAGCGAGCTGCCCGCCGGCTGGTTCGGCATCCTGGAGCAGCAGCCCATGCTCGGCACCTTGCGCCACCGGCGCACCTGCAACCTGGGCTTCCTCGACGGACACGTCCGCAGCTCGCCCAACTTCGCGGTCGAGGAGCAGGCCGGCACCATCCGCCTGCGTTGACTGTCGGACATCGAGATCGATCGCCTAGGAAGCCCACCATGACGCTCCTCCGACACCTCGTGGCCGTGCTGGCCGCCTGCGCCCCCGTACTCACGGCAGCCGAACCGGTAACGCTGATCAGCGGCTTCGACCAGCCCTTCCTGTTCAGCTACCTGACCTGGAAGGACAAGGTCTCCGTGGTCGACGGCCATGCCGTCCTGCGCGGGATCACCAACCAGGGCGGAGCGGGCGTGAACCAGCAGCTCGATCTCAGCGCCTCGGCCGACCGCAGCCCGGCCCTCCGCCTGCGCGTCGGCGCGGCGAACACGGCGGGTGCGCTCCGCGTCATGCTGATCGACGCCGATGGGCGCAACGCCACCTGGACCTTCCAGCTGTCCGAGGCCGGCGCCGACTGGAGCACGCTGGTCCCGGCCAGCGGCGGCGACCTGCGCCGGCCCGATGCGCGCGAGAAGGGCGAGATCGACCTCGCCCGCATCACGCAATGGCAGCTGCAAGGCGATTGGGCCGGCGCCAAGGCGATGGATGTGGAGGTGGACGCCCTGACCCTGGCCACTGAGGCGGACTCCCCCGTGCTGGCCGAGCGCCGGGCCCGGCTGCGCCAGGCCGAGGAGGCGGCGCGCCGCAAGCGCGACGAGGCCCTGGCGCAGGCCAAGGCATCCGTGACCCATGGCCCGCAGTCGCCGTGGATCGAAGCGGTCTACGCCGTCGCACCAGACATCCTGGCGGTGGCGATGCGGGCGCAGGAGGTGGTGCCCGGCCGGCTGGAGCCCTACGTCGCCCAGCCGGGCGACAAGCTGGCCCAGGACGGACGCTACCAGTGGCTCGAACGCGGCGGCACGCGCATCGCCAAGGTGTTTGGCATGCAGCGCGACACCCTCAGCTGTCCAGAAGGGATCTCCGGCGACCCCCTGCTGGAGCCGCTGGTCGGCGAGCCCTCGACCTGGAGCCTGACCTCGACCCAGGACCCCGCCTACGCCGCCGCGACGGTGCCGCTGCGGGTCGAGCGCAAATCGAAGCCGGTGGACTGGTGCCTGGGCAGCGACCGCTTCCCCATGCGCCACGTCGCCTACCTGCGGCTGCCGGCGGCGATGCGCTCCGGGGCCGCCTACACCATCGACCTCTCGCGCATCAACCTCCGCCAGACCTCGCAGGTCTTCGTCTATGACCCCGCCCGCGCCTGGAGCGAGGCGGTGCACGTCAACCAGATCGGCTTCCGCCCCGACGATCCGGCGAAGCGCGGCTTCGTCTCGGCCTGGCTGGGCAGCGGCGGCAGGCTTCCGCTGGCGCCCGGTCTCGCATTCAGCGTCATCGACCAGGACAGCGGCGCGATCGCCTTCAGCGGCACCACCGAGCTGGCGAAGTCGGCCGACCAGACCGAGGCGATGCACCGCGCTCCACGCAACTGGAACCAGACCGACGTGCTGCGCTTCGACTTCGGCCCGCTGACCAGGCCGGGCACCTACCGCGTCAGCGTGGCGGGCATCGGCTGCAGCCATCCCTTCCGCATCGCCGACGACGTCTGGCAGCAGGCCTATCTGGCGCAGATGCAGGGCTTCTACAACCAGCGCAGCGGCATCGAGCTGGGCCCGCCCTACAGCGCCTTCCGCCGCCCGCGCGACCTCCATCCCGACGATGGCGCGGAGATCTGGCAGAGCACCTGCTCGCCTCTGGACGTCGCCAACAACGACGAGGCGCGCATGCAGGGCCTGGAGAAGGGCCGCACCGACCAGCGCGTACCCGAGGCCTGGGGCGGCTGGCACGACGCCGGCGACTGGAATCCGCGCCGCATCACCCACATGCAGGGCAATGTCGACCTCCTCCTCGAGCTGGCGATGCTCTTCCCGCAATGGACCGAGCGGACGCAGTGGCCGCTGCCGGACGGGCAGCAGGCCCCGGCGCTGCTCAAGGAGATCATGTTCGAGGTCGACTGCTTCCGCCGCCTGCAGCTGCCGGATGGCGGGATGCGCTTCGGCATCGAGACCCACGGCGATCCGCGCGCCGGCGACGTCAGCTGGAAGCAGACCATGCCGATGTACGTCTTCGCCCCGGATCCGTGGTCGGGCTTCATCTACACCGCCATGGCGGCGCGGCTGGCCAGCGTGCTGGAACGCCACGACCCCGCTCTGGCCGCCACCTACCGCGACAGCGCGGTGCGGGCGATAGCCTGGTCGGAGCCACGCTGGCGCGAGCTGCGCGCCAAGCCCGAGATCGCCAAGCGCTGGTTCATCAGCGACGACCGCAACCTCGCCGCGCTGGAGCTGTACCGCGCGACCGGCGACCAGCGCTGGCGCGACGTCTTCCTGGAGGAGACGGTGCTGACCGCCGAGAAGCCGGACCTCTTCCAGTGGGGCAAGCACGTGCAGCTGCACGCCGCCTTCGCCTATGCCACCATGCCCGAGAGCCTGACCGATCCGGTGCTGCGTGAACGCGCCAGGCGCGCCAGCATCGAGATGGCCGACCGCGCGATCGCCTATGCCGAAGGCAACGCCTTCAATCTCGCGGCCGACAACCCGGGCAAGCCGATGTTCCAGTTCTTCTATTCGGTCCCGCAGACCGTGGGCATGCTGCGCGCCCATCACCTGACCGGCGATGCCAAGTACCTCGCGGCGGCGTTGCGCTCGACCTCTTTCGCCGCCGGCGCGAATCCGATGAACGCCACCTTCACGGTCGGCGTCGGCCATGACTGGCCGCGCAACCCGCTGAAACTCGACGCGCGCTCCACCGGGCAGCCCACCCCGCTGGGCCAGACCGTGTACGGCAACTGCGACTTCATCGGCTGGACCGACAGCTTCCACCTGCCGCCCTGGGTCTTCACCCACCTCGACCGCATCAGCGTCCCCGCCGCCCGCACCTGGCCCATCCCCGAGGCCTTCTTCGACATCTTCCTCTACCCCGCCCAGACCGAATACACGGTGGAGGGCTTCGGCCAGAACGCCTACGCCTGGGGCTACCTCGCCGCCCGCCCGCCGCTGCGATAATTCGTGGGGTGCGGGGCGCCAGCCCCGCATAAAACCGGAGCGCGCCAGCGCGACCGGGCGCCGAGCGGCGGTGGGGGGATACAATGGCCGAAGGCCATCCCCCCACGGTTTGGGAGCGCAGCGAGCAAACCGAGCCGCGACAAAGCCCGGGGGTCCTAGGGGCGCCAGCCCCTAGAAGCAAATCGGAGCGCGCCCCGCGCGCGACCGGGCGCCGAGCGGCGGTGGGGGGATACAATGGCCGAAGGCCATCCCCCCACGGTTTGGGAGCGCAGCGAGCAAACCGAGCCGCGACAAAGCCCGGGGGTCCTAGGGGCGCCAGCCCCTAGAAGCTACAACCGCTCCGGCTTGGCCAGCAGTTCAGCGATGCGGTTGATCAGCCGCGCCGCGTCGCCGCCGTCGGCGATGCGGTGATCGAAGGTCAGGGTCAGCTCGATGCGGCGGACGCGGTCCCACGACTTGGTCGCCGGGTTCCATTCCGGCTGGTTCTGCGGCGCGCTGAGGCCGAGGATGACGCTGTGGCCGGGCAGCGGGATCGGCGTGGCCCAGGTCAGGCCGAAGACGCCGTAGTTCGACACCGAGGCGACCGCCTCGCCGGCGTCGGCGACCTTGCCGGCGCGCGCCTTCTCGATCAACGCCTCGATGGCGACGGTGAGTTCGGGCAGGGCCAGTTCATCGACCTTGCGGATGACCGGGGTCAGCACGCCGTCGCCGACCTCGACCGCGACCGCCAGGTCGACGGTGGCGGGGGTGTGCATGCGGTTGCCGTAGAGGCGCTTGGCGAAGGGGCTGCCGGCGCGCAGGCCCAGCGCCAGGGCGCGCAGGGCGTAGATCGTCAGGCTGGGGCGCCCCTCCACCGTGCGGCGGTGGGCCATCAGGCTGTCGACCTGCACCGTGGTGGCGACGGTGGCCAGCGGGCGGGTCCAGCTCTTGCTCATCGCCGCGGCGACGGCCTGGCGGATCGGCGGCATCGGCTCGCCGTGGGCCAGATAGCGGTCGATGTCGGCGGCGGTGATGCGCCCGCCGACCCCGGTGCCGGTGATGAAGGAGAGGTCGGAGGTCTTGAGTCCGCTCTCGGCGACCTTCGCCCGCACCCGCGGCGAGAGGAAGGAGCGATCGCCCGATCCCGCCATCAGGGTCGGCGGGGCTACGCGCGCCTCCTCGGGCGTCTTCACGCGCGGCACGGCCGGGCGCGCGGCGCGCGG
>JAFLCQ010000142.1 GCA_017302815.1 Planctomycetota bacterium | reverse complement strand
GGCCAGGCCGGCGATCGCCGCCACCACCAGGCTGCCGCAGGCCTCGGCCACCGCCGACGATGGCGGCTGCGGCAGTCCGGCCGCACCGCGCGCGAAGGGCCCGATGCTGACATAGCCCAGCAACCCGCCATCAGCATGGACGGCCCAGCGCCACTGCATCATCCCTGCATGGCAGGTGCCGCTGCCGCCGCTGCGACCGGAATGGAACGAGCACCAGGCGACGCAGCGGTCATGGCCGCCGGGTCTGCGCTTCACCGCCAGGCAGGCCGGATGGCACTGGATGGCGACGCTCCTGGGCTGGGTCCGGCGCAGTCCGGCATCGGCGTCCTTCCACACCAGCATGCCACCGGTCAAGATCTCCACCTGCGAGGCCAGGTGCTGCATGGCGGCGGTGAAGGGGCCGGACATGCCGACAGCGTAGCTGGAAATCGAACATCCAGAAGCTGGATCCGCTCCGCATCGCCGACCGGAGCGGCTAGGCTTCCGCCATGACCGCCACTCCCGCCCGGCCCAACGTCCTCCTGATCACCACCGACCAGCAGCGCTTCGACGCCCTGGGCATCGCCAATCCCGCCGGTCCGCTGGAGACCCCGACCCTGGATGCGCTTGCCAGCAGCGGCGTGCATTTCCGCCGCGCCTATTCCACCAGCCCGGTGTGCATACCGGCCCGGCGCAGCCTGCTGTCCGGGCTGCATCCGCAGACCCACGGACTGCGCTCCTACCGCGACGGCGTGGAGTGGGACGCGCCGATCTCGCTGCCGGCGATCCTCGGCCGCGCCGGCTACCAGACCCAGCTGGTCGGCAAGCTGCACCTGCATCCGCAGCGCAAACGCTACGGCTTCGACCACATGGTCCGGGTCGAGAGCTCCAACGACCGCTGGGACACCCCGCTCCAGCCCACCAACGACTGGGTCGACTGGATGCGCCGGCAGGGCTATCAGCACCCCAACGACATCGGCATCAACGGCAATGGGCGCAGTGCCCGGCCATGGGACAAGCCCGAGCACACCCACCTCACCAGCTGGCTCGCCGACGAGGCGGTGGACTTCGTCACCCGCCGCCGCGATCCGACCTGCCCCTTCTTCCTCCACCTCTCGTTCGTCGCGCCGCATCCGCCGCTGACCCCGCCGCAGGCCTACTGGGACCGCTACTTCCGCCGCCACGATGAACGCCCGGCCATCGGATCGTGGGCTCCGCAGACCGCCGCGCGGCGGGGCCGTCCCGACGATGCCGCCACCGGCCCGTTCCCCCTGCGCGAGATCCAGGATGCGATGTCCGGATACTGGGCCTCGATCCACCACATCGACGACCGCATCCGCTACGTCCTCACCCGGCTCTTCGAGTACGGATCGCCGCGCGCGCATGAGCCGACCCTAATCCTGTTCACCAGCGACCATGGCGAGCTGCTGGGCGACCACCATCTGTGGCGGAAGTCGCTGCCCTACGAGGGCTCGGCGCACATCCCCTTCATCATCTCCGGCCGCAACCTGCCCGACCTGCGCGCCGGGATCTGCGATGATCTCGTCTGCCTGGAGGACGTCGTCGCCACCGTCCTCGACCGCTGCGGCTGCGCCCTGCCGGCGCCGCTGGGCAACGGCCTCGACGGCTGCAGCCTGGTGCCGCGCCTGCGCGGCGAGGGCGCACCGGTGCGCGAACGCCTGCACGGGGAGTGCGGCCCCTACCACTACATCGTCGAGGGCCGGCTGAAGTACCTGTGGTTCGCCGCCACCGGCGAGGAGCAGCTCTTCGATCTCGTCGCCGATCCGCGCGAATGCAGCGATATGTCCGCGGACACGGCATCGACCGCCGCCTTCCGCGCCCGGCTCGCCGACCACCTGTCGCAGCGCAGCGATGTACGCTTCGATCCCGCCGCCTGCACGCCATGCGCCGGCAGGCCGCCGCGGGCCATCTGGGGGTGACGTTCAGCCCCGACGTCGTCCCGCCACCCGCCCCGGCGGCACGCCACGCGCGGCGTGGTAGGCGTGCGACAGCGAACTGGCGTCAGCGTAGCCCGATCGCCGCGCCACCTCGTCGAGGGTCAACGTCCGGTCGCGCATCAGATCCTCGGCCCGGCGCAGGCGGATCTCGCCCATCGCCGCCAGCGGCGGGGCGCCGCGCACGCTGACGAACAGGCGGCGCAGATGGGCCGTCGACACGCGCATCGCCTGCGCCATCTCGGCCACGCCCGGCCTGGCCGCGAGGTTGCCGGCATACCAGGCCATCGCGTCGGCGACCAGGCGCGCGGGATCGGACGGCGCGGTGAAGCGCCGCACCTGCTCGACCGGCAGCCGCTCGGCGACCAGCAGGGACAATTCGGCGAGGATGGCATCGGAGCGGATGCCCGAGAGCGGATCCGACGGCAGCAAGGCGACCGCCCGCTGCGCCAGCACCTCCAGCCGGTCGCCCGCCGCCTCGTCCAGGGCCACCTCGGCATGGCCGCGCTCGCCCACCAGCACGCGCAGCAGATCGGGCACATCGGGGAAGTGGAACACGCAGACCCGGCAGGTGGTCCCCGCCTCGGCGGCCCAGCCATGCACGCACTCCGGCGCCGCCAGCCAGAGCGTCCGCGAACGCCGCTCCTTGCGCGCCGGCAGCCACAGCGCGCACTCGCCCTCCAGCACGGCCTGGAACTCCCAGGAATAGCGGGTGTGCGGATGCCACGGCTTCTCGCCATAGCTGCGCTCACCGACGCTGGCATACCGGAGCATGCCGGAGGCTATCCGTCCCAGCAACGAAGGCACCGCTCGCCCACACCCATCCCACGGCCACGCATCACGCAGTGCATGCCGCGTGTGTCGCCTGGGTTGCGTGCGGGGGGCCGCGGGGCGCAGCCCAATGGCGTAAAGATAAGACGGGGCAATGACCGTAGCGCCGGCTTCAGCCGGCACGGATGGCGGACTTCAGTCCGCCGAGTGGCAATAGCACTTCCCTTCATTGCCCCGGGGCCGGCTAAAGCCAGCCTTCCGTGCCGACTAAAGTCGGCGCTACGTGGCGCATCCTGCTTATCTTTACGCCCTTGAGCGCAGCCCCGCCTGATCGTGGAGCGCCGCAGGCGCGACCGGCCGCCGAGCGGCGGTGGGGGGATACAATGGCCGCAGGCCATCCCCCCACGTTTTCGACGGCCCCGCCGGCGACAACGAGCCGCGACAAAGGCCGTCGGGGGGGCCTGGGGGGACGAACGTCCCCCCAAAGCTACAAGCGCGACCGGCCGCCGAGCGGCGGTGGGGGGATACAATGGCCGCAGGCCATCCCCCCACGTTTTCGACGGCGCAGCCGGAGAAAACGAGCCGCGACAAAGGCCGTCAGGGGGGCCTGGGGGGACTCCGTCCCCCCAAAGCTACAGCGGCTTGCGCTTGTACTCCATGATCACCTGCTGCGCATCGGGGTAGAAGCGGATCAGCTTGTCGATCTGGGTGATCTTGAAGAGCGGCATCAGATCCGCCCGCACGCCGGCGATGGCCATGCGGCCCTTGGCGGCGGCGACGCCCTTGTACAGCGCGATGATCTTGCCGACCATCGCCGAGCTGAGGTAGGCGACCTGGGCCATGTCGAGGACGATGCTGGGCTTGGCGTGGCGGTCGAGCAGGGACATCAGCTCGGTGCTGATGGCGGTGATGACCGGCGGATCGAGCAGACGGTCCTTGGCGATGCTGACCAGGACGATGCGATCGTAGTTCTGGATGATCAGATGTCCGCTGGGCTGGGCCATGTCTCGCTCACGTTACACCGGCGCAGCGCCGGGACAGCACCACCGTCGCACCCCGGCGCCAGTAGGTCAATGATCCGAGCCAGGCGCGCATCAGGCGGATGCCGCGTCCGTGTTCCAGCAGCAGGCTGTCGGGGTCGTCGGGGTCGGGGACCGAAGCCATCGTGAAGCCGTCGCCACGGTCGCTGATGGCGATCTGCCACTTGCGGCCGTCGCAGGCGATGGCGACGTCGATCTCCAGCCGCGGGTCGCCCTCGTTCCCGTGCAGCATGGCATTGGTGATCGCCTCATCGAGGCAGAGGACCAGCCACGAACGATCCTCCGGCGTGACCCAGCCGCGGGCGGCGAGGAGGCCGGCCAGCTCGTCCATGATCTCCTGCTTCAGATCCAGGCGGCTGGGCCAGGAACGGCGGAACAGCACCTCGCCCGCCGGCTGCCAGTCGCCGAGGCGCATCATCAGGCGGAAACGGCCGGAGGAGTGTCCCGCCTCGGCCTCGGCCGCCCGCTTCGACTCCAGGGTGCGGATCGCCCTGCGCTTGGTCGTGGTCTGGACCTGGCGCCTGGTCACGTCCGCCTCGCCACGATGATGCTCATGTCGTCGTGCTGCGGATGCCCGGCCAGCCAGGCGTCGACCGCCGCCACGATCGCGGCGAGGATGCCGCCGGCATCGCCACCCCGGGTCGCGGCGACCGCGGCGCGCAGGCGATCATTGCCGAAGAGGTCGCGCACCGGCGGCGCGTGTGCCTCGGTGATGCCGTCGGTCAGCAGGATGGCGACGTCGCCAGGAGCAAGCGGGGCGACGGACGCGACGTCGAAATCGCCATCGTCGAGCATGCCCAGGGCCAGTCCGGTCGAGGCGAGATCGTCCCAGGTGCCGGCGGCGCTGCGCCACACCAGCGGTGGCTCGTGGCCGGCGCTGACGTAGTCGATCGCGCCGTCGCGGCGGAAGCGGGCCAGGACCATGGTCATGAACGCATCGTCCGCCATGTCCCGCGCCAGGAGGCGGTTGAGCTCGGCGACCAGATGCCCCGGCGCGGCGTCGTGGCGGTGCAGGGCGAGGAGGAAGGCCCGCGCCGTGCTCATCAGCATCGCGGCGGCGATGCCGTGGCCGCTGACATCCCCCACCACCCCGTCGATCGCACCGTCGGGACCGGGGATGAAATCGTGGTAGTCGCCACCGGTGGCATCGCAGCTGCGCTGCCAGGCGGCGAATTCCCAGCCGGGCACCTGCGGCACCGTCTCGGGCAGCAGGCCGAGCTGGATCGTGCGCGCCAGTTCGAGGTCATGCAGCATGCGCTGGCGCTCGCGATCGCGCTGCAGCAGCTGGGCGTTCTCGAGCGCGACGCCGGCCTGCGCCGCCAGGGCCGCCAGCACCTGCTCGTCGCGGGGCCCGAAGGAGGCCGCGCCGCGCTTGTTCAGGGTCTGGATCACCCCGACGACGATGCCGTCGTGGTTGATCATCGGCAGGCACAGGATGCTGCGGGTGCGGAAGCCGGTGCGCTGATCGTGACCGGGATCGAAACGCGGATCGTCGTAGGCCGACGGGATGTTGATCAGCCTGCCATCGGCAGCCACCGAGCCGGCGATGCCGCGCCCGACCGGAAGGCGGATCTCGCCGCTGCCTTCGGCGACGCGGGTCCACAGCTCGCCGCGCTCGCGATCGACAACGAACAGCGAGGTGCGCTCGGCGTCGACCAGATCGGTGGTGGACGCGACGATCAGCGCGAGCAGGCGGTCGAGGTCGCGCTCGGCGCCGAGCGCACGCGAGACCGCGAGGACGGTCTGCAGATCGGCCAGCAGCTCAGCCGGACCCTGTTCGGTCGTCGCCGGCTGGACCATGCTGCGCCGTCCCCGTCAGATGCGGCCGGCGGAGCCGGCGGCGGCCGGCGCGGCAGGCTGCACATCATAGGGCGAGTAGAACGGATCGTCCTGGAAGGTCGGCTGCGGAGCCGGGGCGACCGGCGCAGCGCCGGGCGCGGCGCCAGGAGCCGGCGAGGGGCCGAACCCGGCATCCAGGCCGCCGGCCGGTGCGGGAGCCAGAGGCGCAGCGATGGAACCGCCGGGGATCTGGATGGTCTGGCCGACGCGCAGGGCGGTGGGCTTCAGGCCCGGGTTGGCCTCGACGATCTGCTTCCACGCCGACTTCTTGCCCAGGGTCGCGGCCGCGATCGATTCGAGGGTGTCGCCAGCCTTGACGGTGTAGGCGTTGCCGCCGACCGCGGGAGCCGCACCGGCCGCACCGCCGGTGGAGGCGGGCAGATCGGGGATGGCGATGCTCTGGCCGACCTTGAGGTTCTCCGGGCGCAGGCCGGGATTGGCCTCGACGATCTGCTTCCACTTCGTGGTGGTGCCGAAGTACTCCTTCGAGATGTCGCCCAGGGTCTCGCCCTTCGACACCACGTGGGTCTTGCCGCCGCCAGTGCCGGTCGTGCCAGCGGAGGTGCCGGCGCCGCCCTGCTCCTTGGCGGGGATCTTCAGCACGGTGCCGACCTTCAGCGACTCGGCGGGGATGCCGTTGAGGCGCTCGATCTCGCGCCAGCGGCTGGCGCTGCCCAGCTCCTTCTTGGCGATCGTGTAGTAGCTCTCGCCCTTGGCGACGGTGTGGGTGTTGGCGCCGCCGGCGGCGGCAGGAGCCGCAGCAGCCGACTCCACCGCCGGGATCTGGATGACCTGGCCGATCTTCAGCCGGGCGGGATCGAGGCCGGGATTGGCTTCGACGATCTTGCGCCAGTGCTTGGTGGTGCCGTAGTGGGTGGCGCTGATGTCGCCCAGGGTCTCGCCCTTGGCGACGGTGTGGGTGCCGCCGCCCTGGGTGGTGGTGGCGGCGGCAGGGGTGGCATCAAGCGGCGCAGTCACCGGCGACGCGCCCAGCGGATCGCTGGAGGTCGGGCCGAAGGACGAGGGGCCGGTCGGGGGGCCGAAGGATGACGATGCGCCGAAGCCGCTGTCGAGCGCGGAGGAGCTGGCGCTGCTCGACGGGCCGAAGGGGCTGGCGCCCGCGGAGGACGACGCGCCGAAGCCGCTGTCGAGCGAGGTGCCTGCCGAGGGGGCGGGGGGCAGCGCGCCGAACGAATCGGACGGAGGCAGGGCGCCGCTGGAGGACGAGGAGGGCCCACTGCCCAGCGAGCTGTAGCTGCTGTCGTAGCCGGGAGAGCTCGAACTGCTGCTATAGCTGTCCGTCATCGCGGTCGACGAGCCGCTGTCGCTCGGCTGGTCCTTCTTGCCGGTGGCGACCAGGGCCACGACGACCAGGGCGACGCACACGACGACGACTCCGCCGGCGATGAGCACATCCTTCTGCAGCTGCATGGACAAGGCCTCCTGCCCTCCGCCTAGGGGGGCTTAGGCCGGTCGGTGTACCGGCAGGCGGGTCAAAGGCAACGCCACCCCCCTGCCACCGAAGACGGGTTGCCCTCCCGATCCGCCCCGCTACAAGGCCCGACCTTCCATCCTGGAGAGATGGCAGAGTGGTCGAATGCGCCGGTTTCGAAAACCGGTGTGCCCGCAAGGGCACCGGGGGTTCGAATCCCTCTCTCTCCGCCAAAAGCACACGAACCCTGGCCGGAATGGCCAGGGTTCGTGTGCTTTTGGCGGAGAGAGAGGGGCTTATACACCGCCGGCACCCAGGGACGGGTGCCGGTCGCGCCTCGCATGCCACGCAGGTGGCATGCGTCCCGCCTGCGGCGGGCACCGGCGCGAGGTTCGAATCCAACTATCGATAGGGCGCGGACACGGAGGTCGGGCGCCAGAGAGGACCACAGGGGCACGGGCATGAGGGTCAGGCGCCGCGGGGCGGCGCAGGGGACCACATGGGATCGGCTAGAAGTTGCCGCCAGTGGGCGAGACAGCGGGGACGGCGGCGGGGCGGGGGCCGGTCCAGCGGCGGAGGATCGGGTCCCATTGCACGGCGTCCTTGGCGGTCGACCACCAGGAGGCGATGACCGCGGCGTCCTGCTCGACCGCGAAGGTTTCGGCGAGGTAGGCGCGGGCGGCCGCGGCGAGGGTGCCGCTCTTCCAGGCGACCTCGCCGCCGCTGGCGTGGAGGACCGCGATCTGCAGACCCTCCAGGATGCCGGCGCGGGCGGCGTGGAGGCAGAAGGCTTCCTGCTTGTCGCCGTAGTCGGCGCGCGGGAAGGCGCGCCAGGCCTTGCGCACCGCCGCGTCGAGGTCGAAGCCGGGCATGCCGGCGAGGGCGTCCGCCATGCGCGCCTGCCAGTAGCCGAAATGCGAACGCACCAAGGCGTCGCGCAGGAGAACGGCGTCCGCCGGATCGCCGTGGCGGGCCAGGCCCTCGACCGCGCAGGTGGCGGCAAGCAGGTGGGACTGCTGCTGGGTGTACAGGATCTGGCGCAGGCCGGGGGCGGCGGCGTCGGCCCAGTCGTGGGCCACGACGTATTCCGCCAGGTCCGGGCAGCGCGCGACATTCGCGATCAGCAGGTCGCGATGCTCCACGCGCGCGGCGCGGCCGATGGCGTAGCGCAGGTAGTGCGGGGTGGTCATCCGCTTCTCGTGCCGGTCCAGCGCCTTGACGAGTTCGGCGAAATGCCGCGGCGGGATCGCGGCCAGACGGCCCACCACCGGATTCTGCCAGGATATCTGGCGGACATCGGCGACAGCGGCGAGCTGCTCCTCGATCCACGCCGCCACCGCCGCGGCGTCGGCATCGGCGGCGAGGCCCGCGGGCGTCACCAGCGTCGCGATCAGGACGACGAAGATCGGGATACGCACCTGCGGACTGACCAGCGAGCGGATCGAGGCCACCAGAACATTCGACGTGACCAGCACCGCCGTGGTCGCCAGGCCCATGC
>JAFLCQ010000141.1 GCA_017302815.1 Planctomycetota bacterium | reverse complement strand
GCCCACGCTGCCGCCGCCGCCGCGCCGGCCGCTGCCGCCCACACCGGTGGTGGTGAGGCCAACCTCGTCCTCCCCAGCCTGAGCGACACCTCGCTGGCCACCTTCATGGGCATGAGCGGCCACACCCTGCTCATGTTCGGCCTGATCGTCTGCGCCCTCGGCTTCGTCTTCGGCCTGGTCGTCTACGGCAAGGTCAAGAACCTGCCGGTGCACAAGTCGATGCGCGACATCTCGGAGCTGATCTTCGAGACCTGCAAGACCTATCTCATCACCCAGACCAAGTTCCTGGGCATCCTGTGGGCCCTGATCGCGGTCGTGATCGTGGCATACTTTGGCTTCCTCACCCCCGACGGCCACGGCGGCACCGGCCTGGGCGCCTACAAGGTGACGATGATCCTGCTGTGCTCGATCGTCGGCATCCTGGGCTCGGTCGGCGTGGCCTGGTTCGGCATCCGCATCAACACCTTCGCCAACAGCCGCACCGCCTTCGCCTCGCTCAAGGGCAAGGGCTACCCCTGCTACGGCATCCCGCTGCAGGCCGGCATGTCGATCGGCACCCTGCTGATCAGCGTCGAGCTGATCATCATGCTGGCCATCCTGCTGTTCCTGCCCAATGACCTCGCCGGCCCGTGCTTCATCGGCTTCGCCATCGGCGAGTCGCTGGGCGCCGCCGTGCTGCGCATCGCCGGCGGCATCTTCACCAAGATCGCCGACATCGGCTCCGACCTGATGAAGATCGTCTTCAAGGTGAAGGAGGACGACGCGCGCAATCCCGGCGTGATCGCCGACTGCACCGGCGACAACGCGGGCGACTCGGTCGGCCCCACCGCCGACGGCTTCGAGACCTACGGCGTCACCGGCGTCGCGCTGGTGACCTTCATCATGCTCGCCGTCCACGACCCCACCATCCAGGTCCAGCTGCTGGTGTGGATCTTCGCGATGCGCGTGGCCATGATCCTGACCTCGGTCGGCAGCTACTTCATCAATGACGCGCTGATCGCGAAGCCCAAGTTCGGCAACGCGGTGAAGTTCAACTACGAGATCCCGCTGACCACCCTGGTCATCATCACCTCGATCGTCTCGATCATCGTCACCTTCGTCCTCTCGAAGGTCCTGATCCCGACCGTCGGCACCCACAGCGACCTGTGGTGGCAGCTCTCGCTGATCATCTCCTGCGGCACCGCCGCCGGCGCGATCATCCCCGAGGTGGTCAAGGTCTTCACCTCGACCAACTCGCGCCATGTGCGTGAGGTCGTCACCGCCTCGAAGGAAGGCGGCGCGTCGCTCAACATCCTCGCCGGCCTCACCGCCGGCAACTTCAGCGGCTACTGGATGGGCGTCATGCTCGTCGCCCTCATGGGCGTGGCCTACTGGGTCAGCGGCATGGGCCTCGCCGACGCCCTCGGCGGCGGCACCATCGGCGCCACCATGGCCGGCGTCTTCGCCTTCGGCCTGGTCGCCTTCGGCTTCCTCGGCATGGGCCCGGTGACCATCGCGGTCGACTCCTACGGCCCGGTGACCGACAACGCCCAGTCGGTCTACGAGCTGTCGCAGATCGAGGAGATTCCGAACATCAAGGACGAGCTGAAGAAGGACTTCGGCTTCGACGCCGACTTCCACGTCGCCAAGGAGCTGCTGGAGGAGAACGACGGCGCCGGCAACACCTTCAAGGCCACCGCCAAGCCGGTGCTGATCGGAACCGCCGTCGTCGGCGCCACCACGATGATCTTCTCGATCATCATGGAGCTGACCCATGGCCTGACCAACGGCGGCCAGCTGGCGAAGCTGTCGCTGACCTACGCCCCGTTCCTGCTCGGCCTGATCACCGGCGGCGCGATCATCTACTGGTTCACCGGCGCCTCGACCCAGGCGGTCGTGGCCGGCGCGTACAAGGCCGTCGAGTTCATCAAGAAGAACATGAAGCTTGAGGGCGCGACCAAGGCCAGCACCGAGGACAGCAAGAAGGTGGTCGAGATCTGCACGATCTACGCCCAGAAGGGCATGTGGAACATCTTCCTGGCGATGTTCTTCTCGACCCTGGCCTTCGCCTGCGCCGAGCCCTTCTTCTTCATCGGCTACCTGATCGGCCTCGCCCTGTTCGGCCTCTACCAGGCCGTCTTCATGGCCAACGCCGGCGGCGCCTGGGACAACGCGAAGAAGGTCGTCGAGACCGAGCTGCGCGCCAAGGGCACCGACCTCCACGCCGCCAGCGTGGTGGGCGACACCGTGGGCGACCCGTTCAAGGACACCAGCTCGGTGGCCATGAACCCGGTCATCAAGTTCGCCACCCTGTTCGGCCTGCTCGCGGTCTCCCTGGCCGTGACCATGGACCGCAGCGTGTCGATCACCCTGGCCGTGGTCTTCTTCATCGTCAGCATGGTCTTCGTGTGGCGCAGCTTCTACAGCATGCGCATCGAGGGCGCCGAGGTGAAGGGCTGATCATCCGGACCTAGTCCGCGATGCGAGCACCCCGCGGGGCTTCCCCGCGGGGTGCTCCGTTTCCAGGCTGCCGGCATTTGCCCCGTCGGTCCTCCTCCTACAACCTGCTCCGCCATGACCGCGCCTCCCCAGGGTCCGCCCGACATCCCGACCATCCTGTCGCGCCTCAAGCGCCCCAGCCGCATGGTGGTCACCGCCGGCATGCCCTATGCCAACGGTCCGCTGCACGTCGGGCACCTGGCCGGCGCGCATGTCCCGGCGGACATCTACGCCCGCTGGTGCCGCCTGCTGGTGGGGCCCGCCAACGTCCTCTTCGTCAACGGCACCGATGACCACGGCAGCACCTCCGAGCTGGCGGCGGCCAAGGCCGGCAAGCCGGTGGCCGACTTCCTGGCCGAGATCCACGCCAGGCAGCGCGGCACCCTCGCGCGCTTCGGCATCAGCGTCGACTGCTACAGCGGCACCTCGCGGCCGGAGTGCTTCCCGCGCCACGTCGCGGTATCGCAGGACATGCTGAGCCGCCTGCATGCCAACGGCCTGCTGCAGAAGCGCAGCAGCAAGCAGTGGTTCGATCCCAGGATCGGCCGCTTCCTGCCCGACCGCTATGTGCGCGGCACCTGCCCCAATCCCAAGTGCAACGCCACCGACGCCTACAGCGACGAGTGCGAGCGTTGCGGCCACCAGCACGACCCGTCCGAGCTGATCGACCCGGTCAGCTCGCTGTCCGACGCCCGCCCCGAGATGCGCGAGACCACGCACTGGTGGCTGGACATGTGGAAGGTGTCGGACGTCCTCAAGGGCTGGCTGCAGGGCAAGGAGAAGACCTGGCGCCGCACCGCGGTGGCGGATCCGCTCGACCGCGTGATGCCGGCGCTGCACTTCGCCAACACCCACGAGGCGGCCTACAAGGACCTCAAGGCGTCGCTGCCGGCGCACAAGATGAAGTACACCGCCGGCAAGCGGGTGCTGCTGCAGTTCGCCGACAAGGGCGCCCTGGGCAAGGGCCGCGAGGCGCTTGCCGTCGCCGGCATCGACAGCCTGCTCGCCGACGAGTGGGCCTACCGCTCGATCAGCCGCGACATCTCGTGGGGCATCCCGCTGCCGCCGATCGACGCCGATCTGGCCGGCAAGACGCTGTACGTGTGGCCGGACTCCCTGATCGCCCCGATCGCCTTCACCCAGGTGGCGCTGGAGGCCAGGGGCGCCGATCCGGCCTCGTGGCGCGACTGGTGGTGCGACCCTTCGGCGCGCACGGTGCAGTTCCTCGGCCAGGACAACGTCTTCTTCTACGTCCTCATGCAGGGCGCGCTGTGGATCGGCTCGCAGGCCGACATCGGCCGCATGCCGGTGGCAGGCGAGCTGCAGCTGACCGACATCATGGCCAACTGCCACCTGCTGGTGGCGGGCGAGAAGATGTCCAAGAGCCGCGGCAACTTCTTCACCGGCGACCAGATGCTGGACGAGAAGGGCTTCGATGCCGACCAGGTGCGCTACTATATGGCGATGATCGCCCTGGCCGAGCGCCCCAGCGACTTCGACTTCGCCAAGTTCGCCGAGCGCAACGCCTTCCTCGCCGGTCCGATGAATGCCGCCTTCGAGAAGCCGATCTCGGCCTGCCACGCCAAGTTCGGCGGCCGCGTCCCCGGGGGCCGCCTGGACCCCAAGGTGCTGGAGGCCAGCACGCGCATCGTCGCCCGCTACGTCAAGGCGATGGACCGCGCCGACTTCCCCTCGCTGCTGTTCGAGATCGAGAACTACGCCCGCACGGTGAACTCCCTGTTCGCGCAGCACAAGCCGCACGACGACCGCTTCCCCGAGGAGGCGCGGCGCGATGCGCTGTTCTCGTGCTTCCACGTGGTCAAGAACCTGATGATCATGTTGCAGCCCTTCGTACCCGCGACGATGGAGCGCGTGCGCGCCAGCCTGCAGCTGCCCGAGGACGTCTTCCGCGTCGACCAGCTGGGGACCTCGATCCCCGCCGGACACGCCATCGGCGCCAAGGGCGCGTTCTTCCCTGCCGTCGCCCGCGAGGGCGGGGCCGAGCCCGCTACCTGACCACGGCCGACAGGCTGAGATCGGTCGGGAACCAGGCCGGGATGGTGCGGCCGGCGAGCTGATCGGCGATGCTGCCCTCGGCCCAGGTGCCCAGGAGCTTCCGCCAGGCGGCATCGTCGATGCCCGGGATCGGGGGCAGCGGCGATTCGAGGGCGATGATGTCCAGGCGCACGCCGGGTTCCCAGCCGCCCTCGGCCGGGGTGAACTCGATCGTGATCTCGGCGATCAGCCGCCGCACCGGCAGGCGCACCGACACGCTGCCGCTGCTCACCCGCAGCGAACCCGCCGCCTCGACGCGGAAGCGCCGGCTCGGGCCGTCATCGGGCAGGGCGGCGACCTCGGCCGAGGCCAGCTCCGGGGCGATGGCGATGCCATGGCCGCCGCTGCGGCGGATCGATCCGGCGATGAGGGCGTCGGCCTGCTGCGGGCTCAGCGACACGCTCAGCCGCGGCGGCATGGCGCCGTCGACCGCCATGACCTGCCAGGGGACGGTGATGTTGCCGGCGCCGCGCAGGGTGCCGACCGCGGTCAAGCCATGGCGGACCACGCCAGGCGGGATCCAGCGTCCGCTGGCGTCGGCGGCGATGCGCCGCATCAGCGCCGGATCGACCTCGAGCAGGATCGGCGGCGGGGTGCGCTGGCGGTGGGCGGCGGGTTCCAGCGCCAGCAGGGTGGCCTGCGGGCCGAGCTCGCGCGGCAGGCGGGTGTTCGCCACCAGGCACAGCAGCCGGGGCAGCAGCAGCCACAGGGCGAGCACCAGGATGGCGGCGATGGCCAGGACCAGCAGGCATCCCTTGCGACGGCGCGGCCGGTCCATGTTGACACCTTCCGGTTGCGGTGACGCGCTGCAACCCCTGGGTGGAACAAGGCCTCCGGAGCCGGCGGGGGGCCGCGGTTGCGGCACCGGCAGGGGGCCTAGCATGCTGCGCCTCAGATGCCCATGCACGCCGCCCGCGCCCAGGTCGTCGCCGTCGGATCCGCTCTGCCCGAACGGCGTCTGAGCAACGCCGAGCTGGCGGCGCGGCTCGACACCAGCGACGAGTGGATCGTCTCCCGCACCGGCATCCGCGAGCGCCGCGTCTGCGAGCCCGGCCAGGGCCTGATCACCCTCGCCGAGCCGGCCGCCAGGCGCTGCCTGGAGAAGGCTGGCGTCGCAGCCGATACCCTCGACGGCATCATCGTCGCGACCATCACCGGCGACATGGTCATGCCGGCGACCGCCAACCTGCTGCAGCACCGCCTGGGGGCCGCCCGGGCCTGGGCCTTCGATCTGCTCAACGCCTGCAACGGCTTCGTCGCCGCGCTGGCGAACGCCGCCACCTGGATCGAGTCCGGTCGCGCCAAGCGCATCCTGGTGGTCGGCGGCGACGTGATGAGCTCGCTCATCGACTGGAAGGACCGCAACACCTGCGTGCTCTTCGGCGATGGCTGCGGAGCGGTCCTGGTCGAGGCCGGGTCGGCGGACGGCAACGGGATCATCGGCTTCGAGCTGCACAGCGATGGCGGCCCTGCGTCGGAGCTGTGCGTGCCGTGCAGCGGCTCGGCCATGCCGCCCACCGCCGAGGCCCTGGCCCGCGGCGACCACTTCCTGAAGCAGAACGGCAAGATGGTGTTCACCCACGCCGTGCGTCGCATGGCCGAGGTCGCGACCAGCCTCATGCGCACGCATGGCCTCGGCGCCGCCGACGTCGATCTGGTGGTGCCGCATCAGGCCAACCTGCGCATCATCGAGCCGACTGCCGAGCGCATCGGCGTGCCGATGTCCAAAGTGGTGGTCAATCTCGACCGCCTGGGCAACACCACCGCCGCGACCATCCCGCTGGCCCTCGCCGACGCCGAGGCGGACGGCCGCCTGCGTCCCGGCAGCCGCGTGCTGCTGGTCGCCTTCGGCGGCGGCCTGACCTGGGGGGCGCTGTACATGAAATGGGGGCGAGGATGAGCGACTCGGCACTGCGCATCAAGCTGTTCAAGACCATGGTCCTGGCCCGGACCCTGGACGATCGCATGGCCAAGCTGAAGGCGCAGGGCGAGGTCGCCGGCAGCGCCTTCCTCGGCCGCGGCCAGGAGGCCTTCAGCGGCGCGGCCGGCATCCGCCTGCGCCCGGGCGACGTCTTCGCACCGCTCATCCGCGACCAGGCCGGCCGCCTGGCCTTCGGCGAATCGCTGCTCGACGTCACCCGCACCGTGCTCGGCCGCCGCACCGGCCCGATGCGCGGTCGTGACGGCAACGTCCACCGCGGCGACTGGCCAGCCGGCCGCCTGCCGATGATCAGCCACCTCGGCGCCATGGTCGGCACGGTCGTCGGCACCCTGCTCGCGCGCCGCATCGCCGGGCGTCAGCAGGCTGGCGACCTCAACGTCGGCGTGGCGGCGATCGGTGATGGCGGCATGAACACCGGCGCGCTGCACGAGGCGCTGAACGCCGCCGCTGTCGAGCGCCTGCCGCTGATCCTGCTGGTGGCCGACAACCAGTACGCCTACTCGACCAGCACCGACCGCACCTTCGCCTGCAAACATCTGGTCGAGCGCGCTGTCGGCTACGGCATGGCCGGCCACCGCTGCGATGGCACCGACGCAGACGCCTGCCTGGACACGGTCGGGGAGGCCATCGCCGCCGCCCGCGCGGGCAAGGGGCCGCAGATGGTCGTCGCCGACCTGCTGCGCCTGGCCGGCCACGGCACCCACGACGACGCCAGCTACGTCGCCGAGGACGTGAAGAGCCGCTTCGGCGACTGCCTGCAGCTGCACGAGCGCACCCTGACGCAGCAGGGCATCCTCGACGTCGCCGCCATCGCCGCCATGCGCGACGAGGCGCGCACCCAGGTCGAGGCCGCCGTCGAGCAGGCGCGCGCCGAGCCGCAGCCGGATCCGGCCGCCGAGGAATGGATGGCCCGCAGCGAACGCGATCTCGTCAACCTGAGGGCGCCATGAAGTACCTGGAAGCGATCCGTCTCGCCCAGGCCGAGCTGCTGGCCGAGGACAAGCGCGTCTTCATCTACGGCCAGGACATCGCCGGCCCCTTCGGCGGCGCCTTCAAGGCGACCAAGGGCCTGTCCGAGCGCTTCCCCGAGCGGGTGCTGAACAGCCCGATCTCCGAGGACGCGATGACCGCCATCGCCATCGGCGCGGCGATGGACGGCCTGCGCCCGATCGTCGAGTTCCAGTTCGCCGACTTCGCCTCGGTGGCGTTCAACCAGCTGGTCAACCACGCCGGCACCATCTACTACCGCACCGGCCTGCCCTGCCCGATCGTCGCCCGCCTGCCGGCCGGCGGCACCCCGGGCGGCGGTCCCTTCCACTGCCAGATGCCCGAGGCCTGGGTCTCGCACCATCCCGGTCTGGTGGTGGTCGCGCCGGCCACCGTCGCCGACGCCTACTTCATGCTGAAGGACGCCGTCGCCTGCCGCGACCCCGTCGTCTTCATCGAGCACAAGTACCTCTACTACCACCTCGAGGCCGAGTTCGATCCGCGCACCGCCGAGCATCCCGGCCTGGGCCGCGCCGTGGTCCGCCGTCCTGGCGAGGATCTGACCATCGTCGCCTGGAGCGGCATGGTCCATCACGCCCTCGCCGCCGCCGCCGAGCTGGACGCCAACCACGGCATCTCGGCCGAGGTGGTCGACCTGCGCTGCGTCCGCCCGCTCGACAGCGAGACCATCCTGGCCTCCTTGTCGCGCACCGGCCGCATCATTATCGCCAGCGAAGGCTGGCCGGTCGGCGGCCCCGGCGCCGAGGTCGCCGCCCTGGTCGCCGAGCGCGGCTTCACCTACCTCGACGCCCCGCCGGTGCGTCTGGCCGCCCAGGACACCCCCATCCCCTTCCACCCCGACCTGTTCGCCGCGCATCACCCCGATGACCAGGCGATCGTGCAGGCCGCCCTCGATCTCGCGAAGTTCTGACCATGCGCGTCGCGATACGTATGCCCCAGCTGGGAGAGGCGGCCGCCGAAGCGACCGTGGTCGCCTGGCTCGTCACCCCCGGCAGCGCGGTGAAGGCGGAGCAGGAGCTGGTCGAGGTGCAGACCGAGAAGTCGCTCCTCACCGTCGCCGCTCCCGCCGATGGCGTGCTGACCGACATCGGCGCCAAGGCCGGAGACGTCCTCAAGGTCGGCGATGTGCTCGGCTATGTCGCCGACCCCGCCGCCCCGGCGACCCAGGTCCCTGCGCCCGAGAGCAGCGCCCCACCCGGCCTCGCCAACGTCCACGACGTCGGCGCCCCGCCGGCTCCGCGCGCCGCGCGCCCGGCCGTGC
>JAFLCQ010000140.1 GCA_017302815.1 Planctomycetota bacterium | reverse complement strand
GGTACAGCCCGGCCGGCATCCGCGGCCTGGCGCGCATCCTCGCGCGCGGCGACGCATCGGCGGTGCTGGTGACCTATCCGCTGGCGCGCACGCTCAGCCCGCACGGTCCGGTGAACCGCGCCGTGTGCGGCATCGGCCGCTGGCAGGAGCTGACCGCGATCGACGAGACGGTCGGCATCGTCGCCGGCTCCGACGGCCCCGAGGTGCGCGCCGCCGACGGCGCGCTGCGCCGGCTGGACGCCGCCGCGCCGGTGTCGCTGAACCTGTGGGGCTTCCAGCCCAACCTCTACGCCGGCTTCATCGCCGACGTCGACGCCTGGATCCGCGCCCGCATCGGCGAGACCGCCGGCGAATGCCAGCTGCCGGTGCAGGTGATGGCGGGCACGCGCACGCACGGCTGGAGCACGCGCACGGTGCAGGTCGATGCCGACTGGACCGGCCTATCCTACCTCGCCGACCGGCCGGCGGTGCAGGAGCGCCTGGCGCGGGCGACGGCATCCGGTGATTATCCGTCACCCCTTTGGGGCTGACGCCATTGCGGCGGCCGGGGTGCGCCCTAGCGTGCGGCGCATACAACGGAGTCCGCCATGGCCCACGAGTTCACCGACGCCAACTTCGCCACCGACGTCCTCAAGTCCTCCAAGCCCGTGCTGGTCGACTTCTGGGCCCCGTGGTGCGGCCCGTGCAAAATGATCGGCCCGGTGATCGAGAAGCTGTCGAAGGAGCTCGAGGCGACGGTGCTGATCGGCAAGCTGAACGTCGATGACAATCCGCAGACCGCGCAGCAGTATGGCGTGATGAGCATCCCGACCCTGATCCTGTTCAAGGATGGGAAGCCGGCCGGCCAGCTCATGGGCTTCCAGCCCGAGCCGAAGCTGCGCGAGTTCCTGAAGCAGTAAGCGTCTAGGGGCTTCGCCCCTAGGACCCCCGGGCTTTGTCGGGCTTCGGTTCCGTCGGCTATGCCTCCGGAACCGTGGGCGGATGGCCTACGGCCATTGTATCCGCCCAGCAGCCCTCGGCGCCCGGTCGCGCTGCGGTTGGTGTAGGGGCTTCGCCCCTAGGACCCCCGGGCTTTGTCGGGCTTCGGTTCCGTCGGCTATGCCTCCGGAACCGTGGGCGGATGGGCTTCGCCCATTGTATCCGCCCAGCAGCCCTCGGCGCCCGGTCGCGCTGCGCGCTCCGATGCGACACGGGGGCCAGGCCCCCGCACCCTTCCACCCGGGGGCTGGCGCCCCTGCGACCCCCACCGCATTCCTCCCTATGCCGCGGATGCGGTGGAACGGCGGCGCCATGCCGTCGGGGTGCAGCCGGCGATGCGGCGGAAGACGCGATTGAAATGGGTCGGATTGTCGAAGCCGGTCGCCAGGGCGATGGCGGTGATGCGCTGTTCCGTGGTCTTCAGCAGATGCTGCGCGGCGCGGATGCGGCGCGACTGCACGGCATGCACGAAGGTGCCGCCGGACAGGCGGTGGAAGCGGTGCGAGAAGTGCGCCGGTGACAGGCCGACCGACCGCGCGGCCTCGGCCAGGCTGAAGGCGCGGTCGGCGAAGCGCTGGTCGATGAGCTGGCCGATGCGGTGGAGGTCGCCTGATCCCAGGCGCGCGGCGCTGTCGTGCGCCAGCTGGCCGCTCTCGCCGATCTGGGCGGCGAACAGCTCCAGCAGACGGGTCACCTGCTGCAACTGGTCGCGGTCCATCCACGGCGCCCGGCGGTAGGCCGAGGCCAGCGTGCGTGCAGGGATGCGGTAGCTGCGCAGTCGCTGCTGCAGCCGACGCAGGCCGGCCGGCGACGGACGCTCGGGCAGCACCTGGCCGCTGCTGATGGTCGCGACATGGCGGCCGCCGACCGAGATCGGTGCCGCCATGTCGTAGAAGCCGGCGTGGCAGGTGTAGAGGATCGGCCTGCCCGCAGCAGCGGCATCGCGATGGTGGTGCAGGTCGCATTCACGGCAGCGCCGTCGGCCATCGGCGGTGGCGCGGATCAGGCTGCAGAGCGGGTTGCCGGGATCGCCGGGGGCCCCCATGCCCGACTGCGCTCCGCAGGGCGAGTTCAGCGCCATCGAGAGACCGGTCAGCCGCTTCAAGATGCACGCGAATTCGGTAAAGCGCGACGATGCGACCAGATGCGTGAAAAGAACATCGTTTTTCTTGGAATCGGCAAGCGATCCATCCATGTTGCGAAAAATACGTTGAGGATACCCAAAGCAACGTGTGGCGCGGCGCGATGCCGATGGCCAGGATCGCCGGCGGAGGGCGTCATGGCGGCGGAAGCGTTGGCGGGCATGGGGCTGGTGCTGCTGGCGGGCATCCTGAGCGGTGCCAGCCCGGCGCCGCTGAAGGCGATGCGTCGCTATGGCTTCGAGCACTGGAGCCTGCTGGCGGCGGTCTGCGGGCAGGTCGCGCTGCCCTGGGTCGCGGCCTGGATGCTCTGCCCCGGCCTGGGGGCGGCGCTGGGATCGGTCGATCCGGGCGCGCTCATATTGGCGAACCTGCTGTCCGCCGCCTGGGGTGTCGCCGCCGTCCTCTACGGCCTGAGCCTGGTGCGCATCGGCTTCGGGCTCGCCGTCGGGCTGCTCACCGGCATAGGCCTGCCCATCGGCGTGCTCCTGCCCCTCATGTTGCGCGGCAGCGGCGGTTTCGCCGATGCTCCCGGCCTGGCCTCGGCCAGCGGCATCGCCATCGCGGCGGGGACGCTGCTGATGCTGGTCGCTGTGGCCTGCTTCGCCGGCGCCGGCATGCGTCGCGATGCCGGGCGTTCCATATCCAGCGGCTCTCTGCGCACAGGCCTGGCCATGGCGGTGGGGGCGGGGGTGCTGCAGGCCGGGCTGGGCCTGGCCTTCGTCTATACGCAGGGGCCGATCGGCGCCGCCTTGCGCGCCGGGGGTGCGGGCGAGAGCGGAGCGGGCATCGGCGTCTGGGCGGTGACGCTGCCGGGCGGCGCAGCGGTCGGCATCGGCTATGCCACCTGGATGCTCATCCGCCGCGGAACTTGGCGGATCTTCGCATCGTCGCCGCGTGACGGCATGCTGGCCCTGGCGATGGGCGTCATGTTCTTCCTCTTCCTCGCCTGTCTCGGTGCCGGAATGTGCCGTATGGGGGCATTGGGCGCGTCGATCGGATTCGGCCTGTACCAGATCGCCCAGCTTGCAGCCGCGCAGGCGGTCGGTCTGGCTTCCGGCGAGTGGCGGGAGGCGCCCCGGGGCGCGATGCGGCGCCTGTGGAGCGCCATCGCCATCGCTTCGCTCGCGGTGGTGGTGATGGCCGCCGGCAGGTGGTTCGCGGTCGCGCCGGCGCCAGCTCCGGCCGGGGCTGGGACCTCGTCAGAAACCACAGGAGTGACAATGGTTTAGGGACTGAGCCTGGCGCGTATCTGGGATTGCCAGGCGGCCCTCCGTCCTACACTCCCGCGATCCACCGGAAGAGCGCGATGACCCAGCCGAACCCCGCCGACAAACCCTCCGCCGAATACGGCGTCGACCAGATCCAGGTCCTCGAAGGCATGGCGGCGGTGCGCAAGCGGCCGGGCATGTACATCGGCGATCCGGGCGGCCACGGCCTCTACCAGCTGGTCTGGGAGGTGGTCGACAACTCGGTGGACGAGGCGCTGGCTGGCTTCTGCACCGAGGTCGGCGTCACCGTCCACAAGGACAACTCGGTCAGCATCACCGACAACGGTCGCGGCATCCCCACCGCGCCGCACCCCAGCAGCGGCAAGAGCACCCTCGAGGTCGCGCTGACCGTGCTGCATGCCGGCGGCAAGTTCGGCAGCGGCGCCTACAAGAAGTCGGGCGGTCTGCACGGCGTCGGCGTGTCGTGCGTCAACGCGGTCAGCGAGTGGCTGGTCGCCGAGGTGCATCGCGATGGCAAGCACTACCGCATGCGCTTCGAGCGCGGCGAGGCGGTCACCGCGCTCGAGACGGTGGGCGATTCGACCAGGCGCGGCACGATCATCCAGTACAAGCCGGATCCGGCGGTGTTCGGAGCCAACACCGTCTACCAGTGGGACGTCATCGCCACCCGTCTGCGCGAGCTGGCCTTCCTCAACGCCGGCGTGCGCATCGTCCTGACCGACGAGCGCGGCGAGGGTCGCAGCGAGGTGTTCTGGTCGACCGACGGCCTGGCCGGCTTCGTGCGCTTCCTCAACCAGGGCAAGGAGGCGGTGCATCCGGTCGTGCACATCGTCAAGACGACCGAGGAGGGCATCGACCTCGAGCTGGCGCTGCAGTACAACGACGGCTACGACGAGCACGTCCTCTGCTTCGCCAACAACATCCGCAACCGTGACGGCGGCGCGCACCTGGAAGGCTTCAAGACCGCGCTCACCCGCGAGATGAACACCTACGCCAAGGACGCCGGCCTGGTGAAGGGCGAGAAGCCGCCGACCGGCGAGGACCTGCGCGAGGGCCTGTGCGCCATCATCTCGGTCAAGCTGGCCGAGCCGAAGTTCTCCAACCAGACCAAGGACAAGCTGATCAACGGCGAGGTGTCGGGCATCGTCTCCAGCAGCCTGGGCACCGCGCTGAAGGACTACCTGGGCGAGAACCCCAAGGTCTCGAAGCTGCTGGTGCAGAAGGCCATGGCGGCGATGGAGGCGCGCGAGGCGGCGCGCAAGGCGCGCGAGCTGGCGCGCGGCAAGCGCAAGTCGCTGCTCTCCAACGCCGGCATGCCGGACAAGCTGCGCGACTGCGAGAGCCGCGACGTGCACGAGACCGAGGTCTTCCTGGTCGAGGGCGACTCGGCTGGCGGTTCCGCCAAGCGCGGTTCGGACGCGCGCATCCAGGCCATCCTGCCCCTGCGCGGCAAGATCATCAACGTCGAGAAGGCGCGCATCGACAAGGTGCTCGGCCACGCCGAGATCTCGGCCATGGTCACCGCCTTCGGCACCGGCATCGGCGAGGAGTTCAGCCTGGAGGGGCTGCGCTACGGCAAGATCGTCATCATGACCGACGCCGACGTCGACGGCAGCCACATCCGCACCCTGCTGCTGACCTTCTTCTTCCGTCAGATGCCCAAGCTCATCGAGGCCGGCCACGTCTGGGTGGCGCAGCCGCCGCTCTACAAGGTGACGCGCGGCAAGCACGAGGAGTACGTCTTCAACGGCAAGCTCCTCGATGCCGAGATCGTCCGTCTCGGCACCAAGGACGCGACCCTGGTCGATGCCGCGGGCAATCGCGAATTCGGCGCCCACGCCCTGGCCGATCTGGTGGCGGTGCTGTCGGAGTTCGAGGAGCACGAGCACGCGCTGGCCTTCAAGGGCCTGACCCTGAGCGAATACCTCGCTCTGCGCAATGCCGACGGGCAGCTGCCGCTGTACCAGCTGCGGCGCGGCGAATCGATCACCTACCTGGCTGACGCGGCGGCCCTGGATGCGGCGCTGGCCGCCGGCTCCAAGCCGGCAGCGGACGGCACGGTGCAGCTGCTGCCCGAGATCATCGAATTCGCCGAACGGGCCGCGGTCGGCGCCAGCATCGACAAGCTGAAGGCCCTGGGCTTCGACCACGGCTGGCTGGCCGGCGCCCCGGGTCGCGAGCCGAACTTCACCCTGCGCGACGGCAAGGACGAGAGGCGTCTCGGCGGCCTCCTCGACGTGCTGCCGGCGGTGAAGGAGTTCGGCTCGCGCGGGCTGGACATCCAGCGCTACAAGGGTCTGGGCGAGATGAATCCCGATCAGCTGTGGGACACCACCATGGATCCCAAGCGCCGCTCCATGAAGCAGGTCGGCATCGTCGATGCCATCGAGGCCGAACGCATGTTCGCCACCCTGATGGGCAACGACGTCGGCATCCGCCGCGACTTCATCGAACGCCACGCCCTGGCGGTGGCCAAGAAGATCGACGTCTGACGGGCCGCGCGCTGGCATGGGCCGGCGCGGGCACTGCGCTCCTCGGCGGCCTGGATCCTAGAGGCGGTCGGCGGCGACGCCGGCCAGCTCGGAGCGCTCGGACTTGGTGAAGGTCACGTGCCCGGCCAGGGCCTGCCCGCGCAGGCGCTCGACCACGTGGGTGAGGCCGTTCGAGTTCGAGTCGAGGTAGGGGTTGTCGATCTGGTGCGGGTCGCCGGTCAGCACCACCTTGGTGTCCTCGCCGGCGCGCGAGATGATGGTCTTGATCTCGTGCGGCGTGAGGTTCTGCGCCTCGTCCACGACCACGAACTGGCGCGCGATCGAACGGCCGCGGATGTAGGTCAGCGCCTCCATCGTCACCGTCTCCTCGGCGATCAGGCGCTTGATCACGTCGTCGGGATCGCGCTCCTCGCTGGCGAGGAGGAAGTGCAGGTTGTCGAAGATCGGCCCCATCCAGTGCTGCAGCTTGTCGTCCTTGCTGCCGGGCAGGTAGCCGATGTCGGCGCCCAGCGGCATGATCGGCCGCGACACCAGCAGCTTCTTGTAGCGCTCGGAGTCGATCACCTTGTTCAGGCCGCAGGCCAGCGCGAGCAGGGTCTTGCCGGTGCCGGCGCGGCCGACCAGGGTCACCAGCTTGATGTCGTCGTCGAGCAGCAGCTCGAAGGCCATGCGCTGCTCGGGGCTGCGCGGGACGACGCTGTACAGCTCGGGCGGCTCGTGGCTGAGCGGGCGCAGGCGCTGGCTCTCGCCGTCGTAGCGCAGCAGCGCCGTGTGCTCCTTGTCGGCGCGGTCGCGCAGGAGGACGAACTGGTTGGAGACCAGCGGCAGGTCGTCCTTGGGGACGAGGTTGGCGGGATCGACCTCCGCCTTGCCGGCGAGGTCGTCGACCTCGTCGCCGGACAGCTCGACGACGACGAAGCCGGTGTACAGCTCGTCGACGTTGACCCGCATCGCCTTGAAGTCTTCGCTGGGGATGTCCAGCGCATCGGCCTTCACGCGGGCATTGATGTCCTTGGAGATGAAGAAGACGTTGCGGCCCTGGCGCTTCAGCTTGCTGGCGCAGCCGAGGATGCGGTTGTCGTTGACCCCGGGCAGCAGCCCGGTGATCTCCTCGCCGTCCATGACCACCTGGATGGTGCCGCCCTGCGGTGTCGCCACGCCTTCGCGCAGGCTGCCCTGGCTGCGCAGGCGGTCGAGGGTGCGCGCCACCTCGCGCGAGTTCTGGCCCAGCTCGTTGTTGGCGGTCTTGAACTTGTCGAGCTCTTCCAGCACGACGATGGGGATGACGACGTGGTTGTCGGCGAAGGCGAAGAGCGAGGCGGGGTTGTGGAGGAGGACGTTGGTGTCGATGACGAAGGTCTTGGCGCGGCTCTGGGGGGACATTCAGTGGCCCTGCGGGCTGGGGTCATGGGATCCGGGCGGCAGGATGCTCGCGCCGGGCGCTCTTCTGCGTCCATGATCCAGATGCCGGGGCACTCTCAAGCCTCGTGTCCGGCCGTGGCCGGCCGCTGCGCCTACTGCCGGTTGGGACGGATGGGCAGGGCGACGGTCGCGTTGCCGGAGACGGCGAAGGACACCGTGGTCACCGGACGGGCGAGGGGGGTGCTGTTGAGCGGCACCCCGTTGCCGTCGAGGATGACGAAGGTGCCGGAGGCCCAGCGCACGGTGAAGCGGGTGGCTTCGCCCTGGCTCAGCGGCACGTCGACATGCTGGTTCCCGCCCTGGCCGGCGATCTGCACCCGCATCTGCCCGGTGCCCTTGACGTCCAGGGTGTAGCCGACGGTGTTGGCGGGCACCTGGCAGGAGATGGCGGCCGGGGTGTTGGGGAGGCCGGCCAGCACGATGCCGCCGGCCTTCTCGTCGAGGACCGCGTTGCCGGTGGGCTCCCAGCCGAGGCGGCGCAGGGCGACGCGACCGGGGTTCTGGCTCTCGATGCGGGTGAAGGCGGCCTCGTCGACCTGGACCACGGCGCCGCCAGCGAGGGCCAGGCTGAACAGGTCGCCCATGTCGCCCATGACCGGGTCGGCGATGATCTGGCCGTTCAGCTCGACCGTGGTGTGGTTGCCGTCCTCGACGTAGGCGAGGTAGAGGGTGTTGGGAACGCGTTCGACCACGGTGCAGGGCTTGGCCGGGCTGACCTTGTCCGCGACCTGGGTGGTGAACTGGCCGTTCGCGAGGTCGAAGGCGAGGCGCAGGCCGCGGAAATCGATGGTGATGGAGCCGCGCTTGGCGCTGGGTGTGAGGATCAGCTGCACGCTGCGCGCGCTGGCCATGTCGCGGCGGGCGAGGCGCGCGGCATCGGCGTTGGTGGCGGTGCCGGCCGCGACCTGCCAGGTGCCGGTGCTGTCGGGGAACTGCGCCAGATCGCTCGGGGCGTCGAAGGCCACGCGGTCGGCCAGCTTGGCTGGTCCGGCGTTGCGGCCCTCTTGCAGCTCCTTGAGCGCCGCTTCCAGGCGCGGCAGGGCGGCGGCGACGTTGGCCAGGCCGCTGCGTTCGGGCTTGCGCAGTTCGACCAGGCATTCGGCGAGGTTCTTCGCCGAGCTGGACTTGATCGCCTCGGCGGCGCGGACCAGCAGCATCTGGGCGTCGGCGCGCTTGCCGATCGCCACCAGGGCGTCGAGGTCGACGACCTGCTCCGGCGCCAGCTGGCTGCGGACCTTGCGCAGGTGGACGGCGGCGAGGACGGCGTCGCCGCCGGTGATCAGGCCGGTGATGGCGCAGGCGTGGTCTTCGAGCCTGGCGCCGGGCGCGGCGGCGGCGTCGCCAAGGAGGCGGCCGATGTCGCGCGCGCCGATCTGGTTCCACGACAGGGCGGACACCGCGCCGCCCGGGGCCTGGACCTCGACCCCGTCGGCGGAGGCCGAGACCACATCGACGGACTCGCGGGTGGTGGGGTGGGCGGTGCGCAGCTTGGCGCTGTGGGCCT